>NZ_CP043727.1:3140102-3454112 GCF_009831415.1 Yersinia canariae
GGCTTCTGCGCTATAACCATCCATTTCACCATAAGCAACTTCTAAATCAGCCACTTTATAGCCGTCTTCTTCGCTCATTTCAGCCATGGCGTAAATGCGGTCGCGCTCTTCTTTTACTTCCCACAGTTCGCCGTGCCCCATGATAACGGTGTCCAGCACTGTGTTGTTTTCAAAGGCGAATTGATCCTGACGCAACTTACCCAGACGCTCATTTGGGTCAAGGAAGACGTTACCGCCACTTGGCACCAGATCGCCACCAAGAATTTTCATGAATGTGGATTTACCACAACCATTAGCGCCGATCAGGCCATAGCGATTACCGCCACCGAATTTTACTGAAATGTTTTCAAACAGCGGCTTGCTGCCGAATTGCATGGTGATATTGTTAGTACTTAGCACAGAGCTCGCTCTCGATTGGATTACTGAATAGGGATATTCAAGAATACTAGAAAATGTGATTCGGCGCGCATTATGCCACAAGATGGCAAGAGTATCGCCTCCAGTTTGCATGAAATCTCAGCAAGGGGTGGAAAAGTTGGTTAAGTTGAGGAGCAAAATCTGAGGTTAGTCAGCAGAACTTATCACGCGCCCCGCAGTTTTGTTCATCTGTAGTTCAAGTTGAGTTTCGTTTTTTATATTTAGTAATGGAATTTCATCCCAGAGTATCATTGCCTCTCACTCATTCCCCAAAGACATCTCTGCAAGTAAAGGGGCTAAATAGCCCCTAATATAAATAAGATACAATCAGAAGAATATTAATATGGTGCTTCATTCAAACATTGTAGCGCACTGTATTTATCTAATAGGAAAGGCCGCAGATAACCCACAGTATTAGACATCGGCAACACTTCTTCGCTGAGATGGATATTCAATATATTGCTGAGATAATCACGTCGTTTTTGTATTCTTTGCCAAACATCAGGATAATGAGTAGCCAGAGATTCACGCAACTGTTGATCGGCTAATGCAATGCAATCCTCCGCACTCACTCCCGCATAACCTTTAACAGAAGGGATAATGTCGATTTGGAATAACATTCCACTACGGATTTTCTCTTCTGACCCCTTATAAATAGGCGAACACAACCATTCTTCATCCGCAACTAAGTGCCCAGGATTTAAAGACCAATGATATTGTGCTTTAGGGAAAACAGTTTCAATTAGCGCATACATCTCTTTACCTGGCATGCCAATACGAATATTTTCTAGCCAAGCTATGACCGTAGCGTAATAAGGAATAGCAACTTTATCGAGATAATCTCTTTCTGCCAAAGGCAACTCATCGGCATGATATACTGCATAACCCGTTCTACTGCTCAAACCACCTTTAAACCCAGTGGTCAATGATACTTTATCGCCAAGTTGGACGGTTTTATCACTCGGATATAAATTAGCTTTTTCAAAGCGTTCGCCTGTTGCAGCAATCATCACAACAGTATTCGGCTGCCCTTCATCTGCCAGACAAGTACCAAGTTGTTTCTCGGTTATACCGATATCTACCGCGGTCAATGCATTAAGAATACAATTAGAGGCCAGATTAGCGCCATATTCATAATGCGCCAATTCATTCGCATTATTAGTCACTCTAGCCGCAATATCGCTGCCAATAAACAGGCTTGTAGCATTAACCACCAAAGTTGATGATGGAACAGATTCTTTTATCGCCGTTAGAATAAAAGCAGGAATATCAAATAATTGACTGTTATCATCTATCTTACTGGTAAATAGCTTCCATCCAACAATCCCAATTTTTTTGGCCCGCCAAATTTCAGTATCGGCCAATAATTCAACCAGTGTTTTACTATTATCCATAGGTTGATTTGGCAGCGAAAAATAGGGAACATGGATTGCTGTATTGCTAACTCGGGCATATTGAGACAATTTTAAATTCTCATTACCCAACAATAAACAGATCTCCCCGGATGCATGTAACACCAGAGCGGCCTCTTCAAATCGGGGAATGAATCCACTGAGATATTCAAAGTTACCGCCATGCTCCTTATCAGCATAAACAAGCAAATAATCTATATTGGCCTGAATCATATTGGCAATAATCTTGGCTTTGCGCGCCGTAATAGTGCTGTCATTTATCGCAACTGTGGCGACAGCATTAAATCTTGGGGGGACATCAATTGGGCTAAGTTTGATATGGCGTTTGGCAATCATCTTTTTCATTACCCCTGATTAGTGAATATAAAGTCACCCGACCCATTACTTTCCTACCCTACAACCATTTAGGATTACGGGTAAACGAGATTGTTAGCCAGCGATGTGGGCCTGATTCACCAATCGCCTGTGATATTTCATCGCGTATTTTGTCAAAATAGGACACACCGCTACTTTCCATTTCTGGCGGTATAACCACATGAATCTCAACAAATAAGCCTCGACCAATACGAGTGGCATAATGTGAATAATCAATAAATTGATATTTCGCCATTAACTTATCCATCAAATTCTCCATGGAGGCATCCAGTGTATCTGGAGTCATTTGTAATACTTCGCGGACGGCTGCAATGACGGTCTTTATCGGAACGGGGATCAATATCAGTGTTAACAGAGCCAGCACGCTAGGGTCCGTGTACACAATCAAATATTCATAACGCGTCCCTTCCATACTCCAGGAAAGTAAAAATGCCACTAATAAGGCTGAACTGATACAAGCCGACATTAACCAGCTTTTGGTATCCAGAGCAATTAACTCGGATTTAACGCGTTTATTCAAATGACGTTGTTTTAGGAAGATAGTAAAACAGAAAATACTCACCACCAGCGCATAAACAATCGCCCACCCCAATTCTAGCTCGCGGCCACCATCAATTATGCCTTTAATAGCATTAACAAAAGCATACAGACAGAGGAAAGCCAGTAAGCTGCCATTAAAAGCTAAGACCAACGGTTCGACATGCCAGAACCCATACTGAAAACGTCGACTATTCGGTTGACCAAGTAACCGGGATACCAATAAAGATAAACTGCACATCCCCGCATCTAAAGCAGAGAACATACCATCAAAAATTATCGACATCGATCCGCATACAATACCGAAAATAATCCCCATGATGGCAATAAATAAAGTACAAAAAATCGAACGTCGTAAAATTTGCTGCTCAAGTTTCGTATCATGCAGCATAGGTGCTACTTGTTCACTGAGTGTCGTCATGATTACAACCTATTTTTTGGTGAACTATTTTTATAGTAACCAACTGTTTTATAACAATCTATTGTTATTTATTCAGCTTGATGTGTAAATCACGATAGAGGCAGTGATAGTAAATCAGAGCTAATAATAGTGTGTCATATTATTCTATTTTTACCAGTAAATAACATTGTAACGCCCGAATGAAGAAATTCGTTAATGTCTTGTTTTTACTTATTTTAAATAAGGTGTTTTTTGCTTTAAGAAGTTTAATCGTGTTTATGACCATTCAAAGAGACAAATCTATCGATTCATTTTCATCTTTATCTTAAGGCCATCCTCCCCCATCGCCTTATACTTTAAATGTAATAACAGATTAGATTAATTTAAATAACATATAGCGATAAGATTAATTATTAATTAACAACAGTCACAGTAAATGAGTAGAAGTTGTTATTCATCAAAAATAGTGTGTTTGCATAACGATATTATGCACCACTTGATACCCGTCCTGGGGGAAATATGGCGACTAAACTTAATATTTTATTAGTACATGGCGCATGGGCTGATGGTTCACAATGGCGATATATTATTCCTGCCCTCCATGCTATGGGACATCGGGTTATTGCTATACAAAATCCATTAACGTCATTGGCAGATGATGTTGAGCGCACGATAAAACTCACAACCGCCTTGTATGGCCCAACACTGTTAGTCGGTCATTCTTACGGTGGGATGGTGATTACCCAAGCTGGTCATCTGCGAAATGTGGTTGGAATGGTTTATCTTGCCGCTTTTGCACCTGATTCCGGAGAAAGCTTGTCCAGCATTTATGCATTGCGCAAACCACCTGTTGGCGCGGCCTATATTCGCCCTGATGATAATGGTTTTTTATGGATCGACACGGATAAATACCATGAAAACCTGTGTCAGGATATTGACGAAACTGAAGCGCTGGTGCTGGCTTTGGTACAGAAACCGCTAGCGGCTCGTGTTTTTACAGATAAATCAGCCCAGCCGGCCTGGCGAGTAAAACCTTGCTGGTATCAGATTTCAACACAAGACAGAATGCTGCCGGTGGAAACACAACGCGAATTTGCCGAGCGAATTCAGGCGCAAAAAGTAATTGAACTGCCCGCTAGCCACGCCGCTCATCTCTCACATCCCCAGCATATTATTGATTTGATTGCAGAGGCTGCGAATGCAGTCAGATAATCTTTAGTTTCTTCTGACGAAACACGTTCAATACCATTGATATAAATAACCAACAACAGTGGGACAGTTGGGTTATTACAGACGAAAAAAATCCGCCCGAAAGCGGATTTTTATCAAATACAGTATTCACCCTAAAGATGAACGCTGACTAACTAAGCAGTTGCTTAGAAAGTGTAACCTACGCCAGCAACCCAAGTACCGACGTCAACGTTACGGATGCGGCTTTGCTCGTAAGAAACGTCAAAGGCAACATTTTGCATTGGGTTGAACTGCAGGCCTGCACCATATGTGAAGCCGTAATCGCTGGTGCTGTTTTTATCGCTAGGTGAAGTTGGGTAGTTCTGGCTGAAACGACCATAACCCACACCGACCAGGCCATAAACGCTAGCCCAATCATTGATACGGTAAGCTGGACCAGCGGTGATTGCGTTGTACTGTGCTTTGTTGTAAACAGACGCGCTGTCACCGAAGCTGCTTTTTTCAGTGTGAGTGAAAGAGGTGATGTAACCCAGTTGAGAATCACTCCACTCGTAACGGTACTTCAGGTTAAAACCTGAAGATTTGTTAGCAACACCTTGGTAATCGCTCTGGGCATAACCACCAGAAACGGTGCTTTGACCTGCAAAGGCTGACCCTGCGGTCACTGCTAATACACAAGCTGCTGCAGCTGAAAGACATGCAATTTTATTCATAACCACCTCGAAAAACGCAAATTTTTAGATGAAACTAAAACACCATGAAATTATAACAAAAAATAGTGTGAAACTCTGCACATCAATGATTGTCTAATCATTTATTTGGTGTAACAAAGGGTTTCAAGAATCTTCTATCTTACTAATACGCTTACGAATTTTAGGTATAATACTCCTTTTTGTGATATCCATCACCAAAACCCATTCCAGACTATTCTTAATTTTAGAGTGCAATAAATCATCATAAATAGTGTTAAAAAACAGCACTCATAGAAAAAATTATTTATTTCATCTTTTTCTTGGTGACTATTATGACCATTGGTAATTTTTAAACACTTCATCGACATTTCATTTACACTGCCAAGGATTGATACCTAATATTTTTCGTTGAGGCTCAACAGGATGTCTTTGTCTCCTTCGTCCAAACATTCACTGCCATTACTTCCAATTTTCTTGCTCGTGATCGCCATGATATCAATTCAAAGTGGCGCGTCGTTGGCGAAAAGCCTATTCCCACTGGTTGGCGCGCAGGGAATAACCTCATTACGACTCGGCATCGGAACGCTGATTCTATTTATTATTTTTAAACCCTGGCGAATGCGGTTTGAAGCAGGCAGCCGGTTACCCTTGCTGATTTATGGGGTTACCTTGGGGGGAATGAATTTCCTTTTTTACCTGTCATTAAAAACAGTGCCATTAGGTATTGCCGTTGCGTTGGAGTTTACCGGCCCGCTGGCAGTCGCCATGCTATCTTCTCGCCGCCCGGTCGATTTTATCTGGGTGGGGTTGGCAGTTTTGGGTCTATGGTTCCTGCTGCCTCTGGGAAATAACATCGGCTCCATTGATTTATTTGGGGCCGCCTGTGCGCTGGGTGCCGGTATTTGCTGGGCGCTGTATATTATTTCAGGACAAAAAGCCGGTGGTGATCATGGCCCTGGTACTGTGGCGATTGGCTCTTTGATTGCAGCGCTGGTTTTTTGTCCGATTGGTGTAGCTTACAATGGCCTTGCGCTGTTCGACCCCGCAATTCTGCCGGTTGCTTTGGCGGTTGCCATTCTATCTACAGCACTGCCCTACTCACTGGAAATGGTCGCACTGACCCGCTTGCCCACTCGTACATTTGGCACATTGATGAGTTTAGAACCCGCATTAGCGGCGATTTCAGGGCTGGTATTCTTAAATGAACATCTGACATTGATTCAATGGTTGGCTTTGGCATCAATTATCAGCGCTTCTATCGGCGCAACGCTGACCATCAAACCTAAACCGCAGATCGACCCAGTGACTTGAAAGGAGCCATATATGGATATTAGAATGGCCAAACCTGATGATTTTGCTGAGATTTGGCCCCTTTTTCAAGCAGTAATCAGCTGCGGTGATACCTATGTATTTACCCCGGACACCTCTGAAAAAGATGCATATGATTACTGGTTTGGTACCGGCGTCCGGTGCTGGGTGGCCCTGCATGAGGGGAGCATTGTCGGTATGTATAAATTAATTGATAACCAGCGCGGCCTTGGTAATCATGTCGCGAATGCATCTTTTATGGTGGAGGGTAAAGTGCGCGGTCAGGGCATTGGCAAAGCGCTCGGGCTTCACTGTATTGAGCAAGCAACAGCTCTCGGTTATCGGGCAATACAATTCAACTTTGTAGTCAGCACAAATACCCTTGCCGTTGCCCTCTGGCAAAAACTAGGATTCGAGATCCTCGCCACACTACCTGGCGCATTTAACCATAGCCAACAGGGTTATGTGGATGCCTATGTCATGTATCGATCACTGGTTCCTCATCAGAGCTGATGACCTCTTTTACTCCCAGAAATACGTCTATCAATTGCATACCAGCCCAGTGATTTAGCGGGCTGGCTTTTTTTATTCACTATTTCTCACTTTTCTTGCATCCAAAACCCCAGGCTGATTCGTATAAGTAGATGTGAGGCAAAGCTTCACCTCAACCCATACAGGCTCTAAATAATTCGATTGCTTGAACGTGGCCAATGCACGTGCAACTTGAAATATGGCGAGCATAAAAGGAATACATTATGAAAACGCTTATTCGTACCGCTCTCTGTGCTTCCTTAGTATTCAGCAGTGTTTCTATGGCCGCCATGATGTCCGACACTGTCATGGTGGGTAGCGCATCAATGCTTCCGAGCAAAAATATTATCGAGAATGCCGTGAACTCCAAAGATCACACCACCCTGGTGGCCGCGGTGAAAGCTGCCGGTTTGGTTGATACGTTACAAGGCCCCGGTCCCTTTACCGTGTTTGCGCCCACCAACGCCGCGTTCGCAAAATTGCCCGCCGGTACGGTTGAAAATTTGGTCAAACCAGAAAATAAAGCCCTGCTCACTCAAATCCTGACCTATCACGTGATCGCCGGGAAATACGACATGAAACAACTGGAAAGTAAAATTAAGGCCGGCGGCGGGACTGCGGAGCTGAAAACTGTTAACGGCCAACCATTATGGATTATGAATAATGGGCCACATAATATTCAGATCAAAGATGGTAAAGGTAACATCGCCAATATCAGTACCTATGATGTACAACAGAAAAATGGTGTGATTGATGTTATCGATACGGTTCTGATGCCTAAATAAAACCCGTCTATACTGGGTGCAGTGTCTCACTGCACTTAGTGGTTTATTTAGGGATTGGCGCAATGAATGAATATTCTCTGGAACAACAGATAGGGCTGATCGACGCCATTGCTCAGGGCGATCAGTCCGCTTTTGAAAAGCTTTACCGTCTGACATCTCCTCGATTATTCGCGCTCGCCTTACGCATGTTACGTAACCATGCGCGGGCAGAAGAAGTGCTGCACGACAGTTTTCTTACTGTCTGGAACCGGGCCAGCAATTACAATGCGCAACTCAGCGCACCACTCACTTGGTTAACCCATATAGTTCGCAATCGGGCTATCGACCTGATGCGCAGTTGTGATAATCGGCTGCAAACATTGGACGATACTGAAACCGATTCTCTGACTGACGATGAGTTGACACCACTGGCACAACTACAGCAAGACAGTGAAGCTAAACAATTAGCCGACTGTCTAATTCACCTGCCTGTTGAACAGCGGCAAAGTATTATGCTGGCTTATTATCAAGGGCTTTCTCATGGGGAAATCTCTGCTCATTTACAGCAACCACTTGGTACGATAAAAAGCTGGATACGTCGTGCACTGGACCATCTAAAGGACTGTGTAGGCTTATGAAAAACAGACGCGAATATGACTCAGCCTTGGCTGCTGAATATGCGCTGGGCACCCTGCGCGGGCTAGCCCGGATGCGGTTTAAGCGCAGAGTCCGCCGTGAGCCACGGCTGGCGGCTGATGTTGCCAGTTGGCAAAGCCTATTTACTCAACTTGATAATCAACTTGCCCCTTTAGAGCCGCCTGAACGTATCTGGAAACGGCTGGAGTTACAGTTACCGCCGCTCAATATTCGCCACATTAAACGAAACCCCTGGTCTTATATCGGCTGGGCTGTTGCCGCATGCCTTGCGGCCATACTGCTTATACCGCGATTATTGGTTGAGCCACCCGCTATCATCCCTGTGGCGGTGTTATCAAATAGCCAGCAGAGTGGTCAATGGGTTGTGAGTCTGGAGAAATCAACTCGCAGTTTAACATTAACACCACTGAATCCTGTCGCGGTCAGTGACACTAATAGCCTTGAATTATGGAGTATTCCTGCCGGCGAAAAGCCCCATTCGCTGGGATTGTTGAATACTCAAGGCCCGACGCAACTGACATTGGCTGAAAACCAATTAACCGCTCATTCATTACTGGCAATCAGCCTGGAGCCTCATGGCGGTTCGCCTACCGGACAACCGACCGGAGCCGTATTATTTAGCGGGCCATTACAAAATCTGTAAGTAATTTTTCTACCGGAGGCCATATATGCAAGACTGGGATCCTGATTTATACCGCCAATTTGAAGCAGAACGTACTCGCCCGGCTCACGACCTGTTGGCGCACATTGATGTTGCCACACCACAGCGCATCAGCGATTTAGGGTGCGGTCCGGGCAACTCGACTCAATTGCTGCACCAGCGTTTTCCCCATGCCCAACTTGTCGGCATTGATAATTCGCGCGCCATGCTGCTGAGCGCACAACAGCGCTTACCTGATTGTGCTTTTCTCGAGGCGGATATCCGCCAATGGCAACCTTCAGAACCGCAAGACCTTATTTATGCCAATGCATCGTTGCAGTGGCTCACTGACCATCAGCAGCTTTTCCCTCATATATTTTCCAAATTGGCTGCTAACGGAATACTGGCCGTCCAGATGCCAGATAATCTGGATGAACCCAGTCATAGAGCCATGCGGGAGGTCGCCGAAAACGGCCCGTGGCAACAGACATTACAAGAGGCTGGAGCGGTGCGGGCTAAAGTGCTCAGCGGTCATCAGTATTATGATTTACTGGCCCCCCATGCTGAGCAAGTTGATATCTGGCGAACCACTTATTATCACCCGATGCCGTCAGCACAGGCGATTGTCGACTGGCTACGCGCGACCGGTTTACGGCCTTTCCTTGAACCGCTGCCAGAATCTATGCGATTGGATTTTCTGCAAGATTATCTGGCCATTATTGATGCAGCCTATCCACAACAAATTGATGGCCGGCGCTTACTCGCATTCCCGCGCTTATTTATTGTTGCCCGAGCGGCTCAATAATCCTTTGAGCATGCCGGTTAAATTAATTGACCGGCATACCGCACTGATATCTCTCAATAAAATAATTTACAGACAAAATTACTTATATTTTAAAATAACAAAAACGCATATAAATCAGAGCAATAGTCATTATCAATTAGACATAACAATAAGAATGATAATATTTTAGTTACGAAACACTAAATTACACTTTAAAACACACTCAGCAATGAGCTATTTAATTGATAGGCATTATCTGCCTGCAAAATTAAATATCTTTGTTATACTTAATGCGGTGAAGAAATTGGTAATCAACTCAATAAAGGGATACCTATTATGAGTACAGCAAAACTGGTAAAAGCAAAATCTTCCGAACTCATTTATACACGTAATGATGTTGATGAACATACAAAGACACTGACGATTAAACTATTAAATGAGATGGTTATTCAGTTTATCGATCTGTCGCTTATCACCAAACAAGCACACTGGAATATGCGCGGTGCTAACTTTATCGCGGTTCATGAAATGCTGGATGGCTTCCGCACTGCCATTAACGATCACCTCGATACCTTTGCAGAACGCGCCGTACAATTAGGGGGGATTGCACTCGGTACTGCGCAACTCGTGACTGATAAAACACCATTGAAAAGCTATCCGACCCATATTCATAGTGTGCAAGAACACTTGAAAGAGTTAGCAGACAGGTATGGCGTGGTAGCAAACTTCGTGCGCAAGGCCATATCAGAAGTCAAAGATGAAGACAGCGCAGATATGTTTACTGCCGCATCACGCGATCTTGATAAATTCCTGTGGTTCCTTGAAGCCAACATTGAATAACCGCGCGTATTGCAGCCAATAGATTTCAATATGCAGAAAGGCAGGAACCCAAAACCGCCAATACAGCTGCAATTTGAAAGATAGTGAGACAGGGCCGGTTTTCCGGCTCTGTTCACGGAGGTTATATGGCAAGTGGATGGGCCGGAGACGGCGCAGTACAAGATCAAATTGACTCAACCCTGGAAGATGCTGTTGAACGCGCGCGTCTTGCACTTGGCAAAGGTGACAGCGAAAAGTATTGTCTGGAATGCGGGCAAGCTATTCCTGACGCGCGGCGAAAGGCGCTGGCCGGTGTTAAATACTGCCTGACTTGCCAAAACGAATTAGATAAACAGCAGTCCAGTCATGCGGGATATAACCGCCGTGGTAGTAAAGATAGCCAACTTAGATAGTTCCCGCCCTCTCGTCTTACTGAACCCTTTTCAAACAAAAATCCGATACAGTTAACAATATTGTTACATGAGTGTTGGTTATCGATTGTTTATTATTGACTCGCGAGTTAATAATAAGTAAATAATTGGCTAGTTGCACCATGATGATATTGATGCACCATTTTAGGGCTTCAATTTGGTGCAATTAGAGCCAGCTAAGTAATGTCTTGCTAATTACTTTGAGAAAAATCTTTATTTTTAAATAACTTGCATTTCTGGCACGATCTTTTCATATTGCACTCTGAAATATAAAAATGGATCTCCATGCCCTGAGCGGTTGGTGTTGTAGCTTGGCCGCAATATCAGCAACAAAGGGTATATCCACAAAAGCACAAAGGAACACCCACTTATGAAGTCACTTGTCAAAGTTTCATTGGCCGCTCTTGCGCTGGCCTTTGCCGTTAGCTCCCACGCCGCAGAAAAAGAACTGATTGTTGCCACAGATACCGCTTTCGTCCCTTTTGAGTTCAAACAAGGGGATAAATATGTGGGTTTCGATATCGACTTATGGGATGCCATCGCAAAAAAACTGGATCTGAAATACACCCTGAAACCGATGGATTTCAGTGGCATCATTCCTGCGTTGCAAACCAAAAACGTTGATCTGGCACTGGCTGGGATCACTATCACCGACGAACGTAAAAAAGCAGTCGATTTCTCTGACGGCTATTACAACAGCGGCTTGCTGGTTATGGTCAAAGCAAATAACAACGACATCAAAGGCGAAGCAGACCTGAAAGGCAAAGTGCTGGCAGTGAAAAGCGGCACCGGCTCTGTCGATTATGCAAAAGCCAACATCAAAACCAAAGACCTGCGCCAATTCCCAAATATCGATAATGCTTATTTGGAGTTAGGTACAGGTAATGCTGACGCGGTGTTGCATGACACCCCCAACATCCTTTACTTCATCAAAACTGCCGGTAATGGCCAATTCAAAGCTGTGGGCGACTCCATCAAAGCTCAGCAGTATGGTGTAGCATTCCCACAAGGCAGTGACCTGCGTGAAAAAGTTAACGCAGCTCTGAAATCCCTGAAAGAAGACGGCACTTACGCTGCAATTTATAAAAAATGGTTCGGCGTAGAACCTAAGTAATTCATTTTTGCCGTTTTAAACCAGGAGAATATCCATGCAGTTTGAATGGAGCGCTATTTGGCCCGCCATCCCAATCCTGCTTGAAGGCGCCAAGTTAACCCTATGGATTTCGGTCCTGGGGTTGCTTGGCGGCCTGATTATTGGGGTTGTAGCAGGTTTTGCCCGCGCCTATGGCGGTTGGCTGAGCAGCAATATCGCATTAGTGTTTATTGAACTTATCCGTGGTACGCCAATTGTGGTACAGGTGATGTTCATCTACTTTGCGTTGCCGATGATGATGCCAGTGCGCATCGATCCCTTCACCGCGGCTGTGGTGACTATCATGATTAACTCAGGGGCGTATATCGCGGAAATCACCCGTGGCGCGGTCCTGTCAATCCATAATGGGTTCCGCGAAGCAGGTCTGGCGTTAGGTTTATCCAAACGCGATACCTTGCGCTACGTGATTGCGCCGCTGGCACTGCGCCGTATGTTGCCACCATTAGGTAACCAATGGATTGTCAGCATCAAAGACACCTCACTGTTTATCGTGATTGGGGTAGCCGAACTGACGCGTCAGGGGCAGGAAATTATTGCCGGTAACTTCCGCGCCATGGAAATATGGAGTGCGGTTGCGGTTATCTACCTGATAATCACCTTGGCTCTGAGCTTCGTTCTGCGCCGGTTAGAAAGAAAACTGAAAATAATATGATTGAATTCAAAAACGTCTCCAAACACTTTGGTAAAACCCAGGTGCTCCACGACATCAATCTGAATATCACCAAGGGAGAAGTGGTGGTTATTATTGGTCCCTCCGGCTCGGGTAAATCGACCTTGCTGCGTTGTATCAATAAGCTGGAAGTCATTACCAGCGGTCAGTTGATTGTTGATGGCCTGGATGTCAATGATCCCAAAGTTGATGAACGCCTGATTCGCCAGGAAGCTGGCATGGTGTTCCAACAGTTTTATCTGTTCCCGCATTTGACTGCGCTGGAAAACGTGGCTTTTGGCCCCATCCGTGTACGAGGAGCTTCTAAGGAAGCGGCCAATAAACTCGCGATGGAGTTATTGACCAAAGTCGGGTTGGAAGAGCGCGCTCATCATTATCCGGCAGAGTTGTCTGGTGGCCAACAGCAGCGTGTGGCGATAGCCCGTGCTCTGGCGGTAAAACCTAAACTGATGCTGTTTGATGAGCCGACGTCTGCGCTGGACCCTGAATTGCGTCATGAAGTCTTGACGGTAATGAAAGATTTGGCCGAAGAAGGCATGACCATGGTCATTGTCACCCACGAAGTGGGCTTTGCTCAAAAAGTGGCATCGCGACTGATCTTCATTGATAAAGGCCGGGTGGCACAAGATGGGGATCCGGATAGTTTGATCTCAAATCCGCCCAGCGAACGTTTACAGGAATTCCTGCAACACGTTTCCTGACAAGCGATTGATATTACACTAAAATAAAAATGGCGGGCATCTTTACTGATACCCGCCATTTTTATATGGATATTTGGTCATATATGGGTTTGCTGATTCTTAACCTGAGAAAATGCCCTCATCAACTTCACCACATCCTGCATCCCAATATTGACCTGATTAATCACTTCACCGGCATCTTGGGTCAGCGTCACCCCGCCCCCCCGCCTGCTCAACACACACCCCCATACCTTTGATGGCCGCCATAACACCATCTTGAATCGTTTTGGTCATGTGTTCGATTTCAGTCGCCGCCTTACGTGAGCTTTCTGCCAATATACGCACCTCACTGGCTACCACAGAAAAACCCTTTCCATGCTCACCAGCATGGGCGGCCTCTATTGAGGCATTGATCGCCAATAAATTAGTTTGCGAAGAGATTTTGCGAATTGCCTCCACAATGGTGCCAATCTCTTTCGAACATCGGCCTAACTCACTGATAACACCCGATGTTTCGCGAGCAACAGACTCCACCTCCTGCATACCACGCACTGCCTGCTGGACAATCTCAGCCCCTTGTGATGCCGACCGGTCAGTGGTTAATGATAAATGATGCACATCGCGGATCAGGTTTTCCTCTTGCTCCTGCTGCAACATCAATTGTGTAATATCCTGAGCAATTTTCACCACTTTCAGCACCTGCCCCTCTTTGTCCATAATCGGGTTGTAGCTCGCTTCCAGCCAAACTCGCTCGCCACGACTGTTCACCCGCTCAAAACGCCCAACAATAAATTCACCACGGGCTAAACGCTGCCAATGCTGGCGATATTCATCGGAGTGGGCAAATTCTGGGGTACATAAAATTTGGTGCGACTTATGTCGAATATCGGCCAGTGAATAACCAATAACATGCAGTAAATTAGTATTAGCATCCAAAATAATGCCTTGCGGTGTGAATGTAATCATTCCCATCGAGCGATTAAGTGCAGCCAATAAACTCTGATGCTCTTGAGATTGTAAAATTCGTTCAGTCACATCACTCGCAATCTTGATAATTTCCACGACATTCCCTTGGCTATCAAGTACTGGCGTATATGTCCCTTGCAACCAAATAATACTGCCATCTTTACAGACGCGTTTAATATTGTCGGTAATCGGTCGCCCTTCATTAAGCAATTGCCAATGACGCCGATATGCATCGCTTTGCACATAATGTGGATCACAAAACAGCTTATGATGCTTCCCGAGGACTTCTTCACGCTGGTATCCCATTGCTTGTAAAAACAGTGTATTAGCATGCTTCACCGTGCCATCCGGCTTGAAAATAATCATGGGGACTGCACTGTCAATCGAGGCCAATTCGGCACGGGGAGAAGTATGAGATGAGCTGAAGTTGAACAACATAAGTCGAGTCCTTATGGTGAAAGATAGAGCTGCAAATAGGTCATGTGGCTATCAACGTTTTTGCACAACAAAACCCAAAAAAGCCTAATAGGATTTTCTTTAAGTTTTATTCTTCACCCTGGACGATGAGGTCTTTAGTTAATAAAAGTAAATACAGAAAAAATCAAAAGAAACCTACACTTGTCGGCTATGGTGCCCAACTAAGAATTATCTTAATTAGCATAGACGAAAGTATTGAGGTTTGCTGCAAGGCAGTAGAAGGGAAATAAGATAGTGTGATTCCAATACCCAAAGTCATTGGAGTTGCAGGTAGGCGGCCAGTAAACAACAAATAGCATTTATGCTAGCCCGTAGGGTGACCCCAGCCCCCTGCAACGTCAAATACGAATGGAATTACCAGCGTTCGGCTTTCCACGCTGCCTGCTGCTCTGGCGTCAGGAACGTCCATGCTACAAACCGGCTCACCTTCTGCCCCTGCGCCATATCAATGGTACGAACTTCAACAGCATTGGCGTAACGCAGTGCGTGATAAATAGCCGGTAATGTTGTCTTTTTAGAAATCAGGGAAGTAAACCAGAAACAGTTTTGTGCTTTCGTTGCACTCTCTGCCACCATGCGGCTCACAAATCCTTCTTCCCCGCCCTCACACCAAAGCTCGCTATTTTTGCCACCAAAGTTTTGCACCGGCTTGGCGTCGACGTCACCTTTACCCAGCTTGTGCAGTTTACGACGAGTGGTTGCCGCCGCCTCTTCTGCTGAGCCGTGGAACGGGGGATTACACAAAGTGGCATCGTAGCGTTCATTCACGGCCAGAATACCGTCGAATATTGCCTGTGGATCTTTTTGCAGCTTAAGTCGAAGAGTATTTTTTAGCGTTGGATTCATGGAAACCACCATCTTCGCTGCGCTAAGTGCTTGCGAATCAATGTCAGTTCCGGTGAAACGCCAGCCGTATTCTCGTTGACCAATAATGGGGTAAATACAGTTCGCGCCAACGCCAATATCCAGCAAAGCAATATTTTTACCTTGTGGAATAACACCATCATTGCAACTGGCCAATAAATCAGCCAAATGGTGCACATAATCAGCACGCCCAGGGATCGGCGGGCATAAAAAGTCAGCCGGAATATCCCAATATTCAATGCCATAAAAATGTTTTAGCAATGCCTTGTTGAGCATTTTTACCGCCACTGGAGAGGCGAAGTCGATAGAAATATCACCATAGGCAGTGAGAGCCAAAAATGGAATTAGCTCCGGGCAACTCGCTGACAGCGCGTCAAAGTCATAACGCGAGCGATGACGGTTGCGCGGGTGCAATCCACTTTTTTCTTTAGGGAATATTTTTTTATTTTCCATCGTACTGACTCTCTGATAGGCATTTTCTGGCGCGTAAGATAGCACAAATTTGTGTTAAACGGGTCAGCAGCATCGGGCAACGTAACCTTACAGCTGCTTTAATTGCTTTAGTGGTCGCCCCCTATTATTGGTTTTTCTCGTAGTATCTGAAAAGGCAGCATGGCGAATTTGATTCAAAAAAACTGAACAATTAACTCAATTCTATCCGGTTTTAAAATTTCAACAAGGGCGTAACATAGCTTCTATCGAAAGGGAACGCCCTTTCAAACTTAAAACCGAATAGGAATACATCATGAAAAACATCAAAAATTTCGTTGCAGTTATCGCTCTGTCTACTTTATCTTTCGGTAGCTTTGCCGCTGAATACGTCAGCAGTCAGGATGCTGCTAAATTGGAACAAGTTGGCGTTATCTCTGTCAGTGGTGTAACTGACCTGAGCAGCTTGAAAGCACAATTGGCAGAAAAAGCCGATGCAGCGGGCGCTAAAGCTTTCACTATCACTTCAGCAACAGGCAATAACTTGATGCACGGTACTGCGGTTATTTATAACTAATTTACCTCTAGCTATCAGATAGTTGTAAGAGAAAAAGCCCATCAGCAAACCTGATGGGCTTTTTTCTGCATGTAAAACAAAGAGTTATACTTTTTATTGAAGCCGCGCGTTTATTGCGTGGGCAAATGTACGGCACATTACCTCATCACCCTGCTGGTTGTCAGCCAGAAGTTCATCCCCATCAATCACCCGCATCGTCACGTTTAAATCAAAGTCTGCCGCCAGCTGTGGCCGCATTGCTGCCAGTTCAATCGTTTTTCTGGCCTCATCCCAGGCCTCTGTAACCGTTTGATTGCAAACTTTGGCCAGATAATCCGGATTAAAACCTTCCCCTGTCAGACTGCGCAATGTTTCATCGTGGCTAACACTGTTGCCTGGCCGCCAATAATGCTCAGCGAGATCGGGGCCGATAGCCGGGTTGTCCGTCAGGTAACCATCGCGTTTGAGGAAGAATGCTCGGGTCTGCTCGACCGCCATCAGTGCCAATAAATAACCTTGATAAGAGCAAGCGGATTCCATGGATAACAAATGCGGAATAGCCAATGTTGGGCGCGGGCTGCCACTGACGCCCAAGATTTTTAACTCAATATCCCGGGCCAATTGGGTCATCGCCTCTGGCGTGCATTGGGCGTCATCCCATTGATAAAGCTGCCATTCAAAATAGGGTACTAATAAGATATGACGCTCATTAAAAGCTCTCATAGGTTGCCGCGCCCGAATACTTTCCTGAATCAATGCATCGGGAACCGATTCACCCTCATTATTTTTAGCATAACGTTTTATCCAATCGGCATCATCAAGCAGGCTATCACAGAACATTGATTGTGTTTCGGCGTAGGCCATTGAGGTTGGAGGGAATTCCTGCGAGAGACACGGCGCATTTTGCACAATATTAGAAAAATGAGCCGCATGCCCCCCTTCATGGAATAAGGTGTTTAGCCCCGATGCCCCACTTCCAACCTGATCTGGCTTGGCCAGGCTGGTGAAATTGATCCGCGCGGGAATCCATTTGCCTTGATCGACAAAGGGCGGTACCGGCCCATGCATAAACCCATTCTCATATTTACCCTTTCGTACCAACAGATCTAAATTCATCTGCGCACCACGAAAACCAATATGCAGCCGTTTAAAGCTTTTGACCCACCGATCAAGTGACTCCGCAAAGGGGAAATAAGGGTCTAATTGGCGAGTGACATCGCCTCCACTGGCAAAGCGAATATTCCATGGCTCTAGTGTTTCAGGCCCTTTCTCCTGCGCTAATTGCTGCAAACTTCGCAAGTTAGCCTCTCGAGTCTGGACTTCGAAACGATCCAAAATGGCAAACAACTGCTCTGGCGTCATCTGCTCCGTTTTATTCACTTTGTAATCAAAGTAATTGCGATAGCCCATTCTCCGCGCGAAACGATTACGTAAACTAATTAGTTCCGGCAAACCATTGTGCAATAGCCATTGTTCCAGCTCACGCAATGCCAGATGCGAACTGTGCCGACATTCCGCATTTTCATTGGTGCCTTGGTTGGTCAATAACTCACCCAAAGAAGCAGGAACTCGCTCACCAGCAGCATTTAAATGTGTCAAGGTAAAGGTCTTGCGGCGCTGATAAAGGGATGATTCAGCAGCAATAATTTCATCGAGTAAAGTTTGCGTTTCGGGGTCTTCAATGGCATTACAATCAAAAAAACGATACCAGCCCTGCAACCCGTGCAGCAGTTCATCGCGTTCCGCCGTAGCGGGTTCATTTTTCATCTGAGCAATCAGGTCACGCAATTCCTTTAAACGATAGCTTTGTGCAATAAAACGCTTATAAATTGTCTCGGCAGCAGAGAATTGCTGTGCAATATCCTCTCCGCCAAGCCCCATATAGTTCAGCCAGAAAAGATCTTCTTTAGCCTGATGGACTGCCAGGTAATCCTTATTCAGAGCAGTAAAGTAGTTCAAAGCCTGTTGCATAGCGTTCCTTTTCAGCAGGTTGGGAAAGCAAAAGAGGTTACTCAGTCCGACGTGATCAAGAGGGCTAAATGACCGAATGTCAGAGTGGTTTGATTGTTTTTATTTGTTGGCATGCCTGTTCGATAGTATCAGCCTGCCCGACCGCGACCAAACAGCATGCTAGCTGTTTTTGGATAGAATCAGGGATAGGTAAAACCCCCGCTAAACAATCTTCAATCCAACGGGTGGTGATGGCGGCATCTTTCGATAAGGGTAATTGCAGCTCCGTTGGCTCTGGCTGGCGATCCAACAAAATTTGCTGCTCGCCTTCATTGATGTAATGAATTGGTGGACAACGTAATGGATTAGCATAGACCTCCCCTTCGGTCCCTTGCTGTAACAGGGCTGGCGCACTGATTGCTTGGAAGAAACCACCGACCTTTTGCATGTATTCCGGATGAGAAACACTGGCAAGGCGCAGCGCTTTATCGTGGATAAACGGCGTTGCCAGTTTTGCCAACGTGTGGCTGCTGTTTCTCACCCCCATACGCCAGCGTTGCTGTAATTGCGCGTCTAATTGCGCAGACAGTGCTGAAACAGGAATAAACACTGGCAGCCCATTATCCAGGCGCTGTTGAGCCTCTGTCGCATTGCCCGACCAAGGAATATTCAGTTGCTGAAAAATCTCGGCACTGGTCACCCGGCTACTGTCTTCTATCACACCGTGTACCACCACTGGCAGCCCAAGGCGGGACAGCAATAATGCCAATAGTGGAGTGAGATTGGCTTGTTTCCGAGCGCCATTGTAGCTTGGAATCACAATCGGCAGTGGCCGGCCTTGCGGTGCGCGCAGTGACATCACCTGTTCTTGCATCGCCTGATAGAAACCCAGAATTTCCTGTTCGGATTCACCTTTGATGCGAAATGCGATCAGAATGCCCCCCAGCTCCAGCGCCGGGACTTGTCCCGCCAACATGGCTTTATACAGTTCATAGGCCGTCGCCTGATCCAAATCACGGGCATGATTTTTACCGCGCCCAATCTCTTTGATAATTTTGCTGTAATCCATGGTGCGGTATTTCTCCTATCAATATTTCGTAAATACAAATCAGGTTCAATATTGCTGAAACTTTATCACTGATATGGACATGCCCGAAATAGTTACCGAGGATAATGCGGAGTAAAAGCCCAAACCGCAGCACATCATCCACTAGCAAGGCAATCCCATGTTTGGTCAGTGTTGCGGATATCAGTATTGCCAGTGTTCGCAGTGAGTAGCGGGGAGGTCACTGTTTTTAATAGTGTTTGGAATATCAACGCGGGTGGGTAGGATTACTGACCCTCAGTTGGCGGGGAAAACAGGTCACGGCTGAAAGTGAAACACAGCAATGACCTGCATATGCCTCTAGGGATTGTTCAGCTCTTCCGGCGGGCTGAACAGCACACGATAGATAGCGCCCCCCAGCGCGCCGCCGACCAAAGGCGCGACCCAAAACACCCATAATTGCTGTAATGCAATTCCGCCAGCAAAAATCGCCACCCCAGTGCTACGGGCTGGGTTTACTGAGGTGTTATCCACAGGAATGCAGACTAAATGAATCAGTGTAAGGCACAGGCCAATCGCCAGGGGAGCGGCAACTGCCGGGGAGCGTTTATCCGTCGCCCCCATAATCACCATTACAAACCCCATGGTTAAAATCACCTCTGCGACCAATACCGATTGTAAGTTATAGCCCCCCGGTGAGCGAACGCCAAAGCCGTTACTGGCGAACCCGGCACTGACATCAAAACCGGCCTTGCCACTGGCGATTAAATACAAAACTGCGGCGCCTGCTAATCCCCCGAGTACTTGCGCACAAATATAGGGAATCAATTGCGCACCAGAGAAACGGCCACCGACCCATAATCCGAGTGATACCGCAGGATTAAAATGCGCACCAGAGACATGCCCTAATGCATAGGCCATCGTGACCACCGTTAGCCCGAATGCCAGTGCTACGCCGAGAAATCCAATACCGACCACCGGGAACATTGCCGCCAATACTGCGCTGCCACACCCGCCTAACACCAGCCAGAAAGTGCCAATAAACTCTGCCATTAGCTGTTTCATTCTGATCGACCTCTGCCCGCTAAACATCTTGATAGCAGTTAGCGTTGTCGCTAACCAATAACTAGCAATTTACACCGGAGGTACTGCTAAGCTTGACGTGTTAGTGTCTGCTCACCAGCGGCTGATATAAGCTTAGTCACTGGATTAATGCATATCGGGAAAGATTTCAGATCAAATGATTTTTTTGAGAAATTACTTAATGAAGGGAAAGATATTTTGCAGTGATATTTAGGCTAGAGTGGGCGCAATCCAAATGAGGCGGGCAGTATCACTCGAAACTATCATTCATTCGAGCCGCACTGATGACCGAACCCGCTCACCAAACCATCCTTATAAAGCGGCCCGTTTTTTCCGGACACGTTTTCCAGCCACTTTAGTTGCCCCTTTCACCGCTGGCGCGGCAACACTTTTGCCTTCTGGCATATCTGGCTGCTCAATGGGGAAAACCGGTAACGCCGCCAACAATCGTGAACCATAGCCCTTGGTTATTAAACGCCGGTCATAAATAACAATTTCTCCGCGGCATTGGTTACTGCGAATCAAACGCCCAACCTGCTGAATCAGATTGAATGAGGCGCTTGGCAAACTTTGCACTTCAAACGGATAGCGATTCAATGACTTTAGCCACTCACCTTCCGTCAAAATCACCGGGCTGTCGATAGGAGGAAATGAAATTTTGTGAATATGAACCTGAGTCAACAATTCACCTTTCAAATCCAACCCTTCGGCAAAGGACTGCAAACCAATCAATACACTGGCAATCCCCTTATTCACCCGCCTACGGTGCTCTTCTACCAGCCGATAGCGCGGTTGATCCCCCTGAACTAACAGCATTAACCGCAGATCAGTGACATGGCTAAGGAAAGTTTGCATTGCCCGATGGCTGCTAAAGAGGATCAACATGCCCTTATGCCGCCCACTGGCTTGCTGCGCGCGGAAGAAATGCGCCATTTCAGCTAAATGTTCCGCTTCATGGGCCATAGTTGGCTCAAAACGCATTTTGGGAATGATCAGTTTCCCTTGCTCAATATGATTAAACGGCGATGACAAAGTTTCAAACCTATCGCCCGCCTTCTCACTCAACCCACTGAGTTCCTGCAAGCGGGCAAAACTATTCAATGAACGCAAGGTGGCCGAAGTGACAATCACATGGGGCACTTTGCGCCACAACATTTTGTTTAGCTGGTCACTGACACGAATTCCCACACAGTGGAAGTAAAGATGAGTTTGATTCTCGCGATAATCCCGAGCAATCCACTTGGAAATAGGCGCATTCGATGCTTTTTCCATTGCAGCCAAGCGCCAAAGCTTGCTCATGGCCTCGAGATAACCCAATGTTCGGCTCATTTGTAAAATGGCGCGATGCAACCGCACAATATCGTGCTTACCAGTTTGCTCACTCAAATCATTGAGAACAAACTCAGCCAAACCACGCAAAGCATCTGTCAATTTGAATAACTTAGCGCAATCTTCTGTCAAACCGCCCGGCAGCTCACCCATTTCAAAACGATATACCGCGGGGCTACCGTCGGCAGGAAGAAGCTGACTGACTTGCTGTTCAACACTCAGCATCAGCTCCCGCAATTGTTCGCAATGATCTTTCAAGCGCTCAGGGTTAGCCAGGCCTGGCGGGTTTTTCGGCCGATATTGCACCATGCATTGGTCGACCAACCGAACAATCATATCCAACTGCATATTGGCAAAAACGGCGGTGATTTCGCCCTCAATTTCTAAAGCATCTCGAGCAACATCGGGCAGATGATGGCCTTCATCCAATACCAGCAGCAGTTCTTTGGGGTTGGGCAACACGGATTCAGTTTCCAACGCCGCCATAACTAATGCATGGTTCGCGACCACCACATCTGCACTTTCAATCTCTTTGCGGGCAATAAAAAATGGGCATTCACGGAAATAATGGCAATTGCGCCCAAGACAGTTGACCTTATCGGTACTTAATTTGGCCCACAAACTGTCACTGAGTGATAACTGATGATGATCACGCAGCCCGTCCCAAACATGGCTGTTGAGTGACTTGGACAGCGCCAGACACGTGGCCTGTTCCTCACCATTGGCGGGTGCCAGTTCGTCACCAAGAAAAAGCGATAAATCCCCTTGCCCGGACACATCAGTGCACATCGCCGCCAGATTACGCGGACACACATACCGCCCGCGCCCAAAGGCACCGGTGAACTTGAGATCAGGAATAATTTTCTTCAGCAGCGGCAAGTCTTTACTGTAAATCTGATCCTGCAATGCCACGTTTGCCGTGCTGACCACCAGCGGCTTGCTCTCTGCCCGACTAACCGCGATGCCGGGGATCAGATAAGACAGGGTTTTACCAACACCGGTCGGCGCTTCAATAGCCAAATGACGGCCAGCATCACCGGCCAGCGTTTTTGCCACTTCAGCTATCATCTGGCGCTGTGGCGCACGAGAAATAAAGTCTGGGATCTGCTGCGAAAGAGCCTTATACCACTGACTAATTTGTTCTTTTACTGCTGGGGACAACGCCATGCATATCTTATCTAAACTGAATGTTGCCCTATTGTCCCACACCATCGCGCTCACGTCAGCCCGAAAGCACCGCAGCCAATAGCTGAAGTGTCAGTTTATCGCAAACGAAAACAAACAACATTTACGAAAAATCGCAGTTATTTATGTTTTGTCATAAATACATCACACAGATGCGGTAAAAATTCTGCGCTGGATGAATTCAGACAGATATTGGATACAGCAAAAAATTCTACTACTCGCGTCTTTTTAAATAAGAGAAACAGGGCAAAAATATGAAACGTAATATTCTGGCAATCCTGGTACCAGCTTTATTAGTTGCCACTACGTCACACGCAGCAGAAATCTATAATAAAGACGGTAACAAGCTTGATTTATACGGAAAAGTAAAAGCTCTGCATTACTTCTCCGATAATAATAAAAGTGATGGCGATAAATCTTACGTCCGATTTGGTTTTAAAGGTGCGACTCAAATCACCGACCAACTGACTGGTTACGGCCAATGGGAATATAACATTGCAGCTAACTACGCTGAAAGCCAAGAAACAAAAGACAATAAAACACGTTTAGCATTTGCGGGTTTGCGTTACGGGAAATTAGGCTCAATAGATTATGGTCGTAACTACGGCATATTATATGATATCGCCGCCTGGACCGATATGTTGCCGGAATTCGGTAATGACAGCTATACCAGAACCGATAACTTTATGACTGGCCGTACAACAGGCGTTGCGACTTACCGCAACACAGATTTCTTCGGTTTAGTTGATGGTCTGAAATTCTCTCTGCAATATCAAGGTAAAAACGGCAACGAATCTGACAATGCTAATGGCCGTGCAGATGCTACCAAACAAAATGGCGACGGCTTCGGCTTGTCTTCCAGCTATGCCATTGGTGCGGGTGTCAGTGTAGGTGCAGCTTACGCTTCATCTAACCGTACTACAGCGCAGAAAGAAGGCCGATTTGGTAAAGGCGATAAAGCTGATGCCTGGACAACCGGTCTGAAATATGATGACAACGGTGTTTACTTAGGTGCAACTTACGCGGAAACCCGTAATATGACGCCTATATCTGGCACTGCGGTTATTAATAATGTGTCAACCAGCGTCAGTGGTTTTGCTAGCAAAACTCAAAACGTTGAATTAGTCGCGCAATATCAATTTGATTTCGGTTTGAAACCTTCTTTGGCTTATATTCAATCTAAAGGGAAAGATATTGAAGGTATTGGTGATGCTGACCTGGTTAAATATATTGACATCGGCACTTACTACTATTTCAATAAAAACATGTCCACTTACGTTGATTATAAAATAAACCGCCTGAGTGATGATAACAAACTGAAACTGAATACAGATAACGTGTTGGCTGTCGGCTTGGTTTATCAGTTCTAATTTTATTTATACTCATTATACTTCAAGCCGCATATGTTTTGACCGCCTTTATGTAACTCGAATTATTTAGAGTATATTAGCATTACCCTCATTGTTTGAATGTTTCATCGTATTTTGTGAATTTACTTTATTTTCAGTCATCACTTTTTGCCGGGAGGTCCCTCCCGGCTTTTTATTATCTGTTAACAGGAACGGATAATAACCCGATGTCACGTAATACTTCCGTTACCGCACCTTTCCGCTTTTTCTCAGCCTTACCCTCTGTATCGGAAAAGTTAGCTTGTTGAATCCACTGTTGATAGCGATGCTCACCCAGCGCTTTATCCGCCTGAATCATGAGCGGCACCAGCCGCACACCCATATGATCAAGGCTACGATAGGGCCATTTGCTGTGTTCACTAGAGAAAGGAGCCATAAAATCAAGCGCTTTAATCAGACCACTGCCATCTGGCGTTTGATAATGCCACAGGTCAACTTGAACCTTATCAGCCAGTTGGGCCATCAATATGGCGGCCTGCAAACTGAAATAACTGTAATGAAAAGAACGCGTTCTCGCCAATTCCAGTGGTTGGGAGCCGTCCGCTGCTAATTGAGTATCCAGTTTGGTTTTCAGCAATTCGGCCATCTCAACCACGACTTGGGGTTGCTGCAGATACCAAGCGATACCCGCCACTTGTACCGCATACCAATTACCGTGATTATTCTCTGCTGCAGCCTCTTTTTGACCTGCCGGACTGTGCTGCAACCATTGTAGATATGCCGTCATCCACTGCCGAATCTGCTTTTCATCTTGCGCCGTCCAACTTTTATTCTGCTGCAACATTATCAGTGAATCAACAATACGGGTGGCAAAATAACGCCCATCCAAGACCCCAGTTCCGCGCCCTGAGGCAATTCCCGGCACACCCTGAGCAAAATCAAGATTAGGGTTCATACGAGTATCTGGGTCAATAAACCAGGTTTTAATCAGGCTGATGGCTTTATCAGCATATTTCTGTTCACCGGAAAAATACCAGGCTAATGTCAGTGCCTGCACCTGAGCAGTAAAATCAGCCAAACGAACGCCATCACTATCTTCGTTTTTACTGGCGGGGTTAATCTGCCCGTCTTTACGTATCCAAGGTAAACCATCACTTTTTTGACTATTTGGCCACCAATATGCACTTAGGCTCAGATAATCATGTTTAGAGCCACTGGGCGGTACGCTATTTTTATCCATGACACTGGGATTTGGCCGCCTGAGCGCTTTGTCCGCCTGCTGCAGTAGCTGGCGATAAGCCTGCTGGGTTTCCGACGATATTTTCCCCAGCCCCTTTTCTTTTTCTTGCATGATAACATGTTGATTATGCTGCAATTCTTCGGCAGATAAAAAGGCATATTCCCTAGATTTCGCCTCTGCCGCTGGCATGATAAGCAGTGCAATCAGTGCAACCAGACCAGCGCAAAAACGTTCCAGATGAATGATACGCCCCTCCATAATTCACTTACCTCGTCTTACCCAGTTAAACTATCCGGTTTTATGCATCATGCCTGAAGCAATTTTTGCTTTCTTGAGAAGCGTAAATTTTCCTACTGTTTATTAAACGAACTATTACTATCTATAAGAATAACTCACTGTTTTATCGAAAATTTTAGAAGAAAAATTAAAACGTAAAAAAATGATAAAAACCTTTGCTAAGCATCACTGTTCTCATGTTTACTGATACATCTGTGTTTAGCCATTCCTTTCTTATTGAATAATTATGCTGAAGCAAAATAACCGTAATCTGTGGTTGCTGGTCGGTTCACTATTTACCTTGTACTTCGTCTGGGGTTCCACTTATCTGGTCATTCGTATTGGGGTCGAAAGCTGGCCACCTTTAATGATGGCAGGATTGCGCTACCTGATTGCTGGGATATTACTGTTCAGCTTCCTGGCTATTCGCGGCCATGCCTTGCCCACTTTGCGTCAATGGATGGGGGCCAGTGCAATTGGTATTTTGCTATTGGCTATCGGTAATGGGTTAGTCACTATTGCAGAACATCAGCATGTTCCCTCCGGAATCGCCGCAGTCATGGTCGCCACCGTGCCATTATTCACTTTATGTTTCAGTATGTTATGGGGAATGAGAAACACCAAACTGGAATGGTCAGGTATTGCACTTGGATTAGTAGGGATAATATTACTCAACACTGGCAGTAATTTATTAGGCAACCCACTGGGCGCAATATTGATATTATTGGCCTCTGCCAGTTGGGCATTTGGCTCAGTCTGGAGCTCACGGCTAGCATTGCCAAGTGGTGCGATGTCTGGTGCGGCACAAATGTTGGTTGCAGGTGTCGTTTTGTTGCTTGCCAGTACGCTAAGTGGTGAAGAACTCCACCAGATGCCCTCAATGGGAGGCATTCTTTCATTACTTTACTTGATTGTTTTTGGTTCAATGCTTGCTATCAGCGCTTATATGTTCCTGCTGAAAAATGTACGCCCAGCAGTCGCCACCAGTTATGCCTATGTAAATCCGGTAGTTGCAGTATTGTTAGGTATTGGTTTTGCCGGTGAAAGCCTATCCACTACAGAATGGTGCGCATTAGCCATCATTGTTTCCGCGGTGATATTAGTGACGCTGGGGAAATTTCTGTTTAAATCTCGTTAATCTCTAAGAATGCAACATGGTTGTTTCATTTAGCCAACAGGCTATAATTCACGCTGTTTAGATAAAAAGTGAAAATAATTATGCTGAGAAAAGCACTCATTATCCTGATTGCGGTAATGGCTTTGAGTTCATTAGGTGGCGTTTTCCTGGCAGGGCTGAACATTTATACCCGTTCAACAACTCCACATGAAACTGAAACGACTGAATCCAGTCCATTGTCTGATATTGGCCCTGCCGGATTGTCTAACAATGGTCAGGAATCTCCGTAAGCACCCAGCAACTTCGCCTCTAGTGGCCGACTGTAATAATGGGGAATCATACATAAGATGGAGTTCTACTGCCCTCTTATGTATTTCTCTGTATCGCAAATGGGTATTTTCATATCATCGCAAATCAAGGCTTTATGCCCTTGTTTTAAAGCGTTATGACACCTGATGCAAAAGCCTTCTCCTGCATCTGCTTAATAACGTCATAGTCCGACCACGACAATATGCTAAATCCTCTGATCAATAGATTATCTTTAGCATAAGTTGCCTCAGGGGAGTTTACTGTAGCACTGATGGCCTGACGTATCCGGATAAGTTGCTCTGCAGATGTCGTCAAAGAAGTAATTAGCGGCAATCCAGGTGCTGCATCGGTTTGCGCTATAATTTTTAACCCAGCAACTGCTGATGGATTAGCACGCTGTAATAACGCAAAACTCACACAATCTATTGCTGCAATATCAGCTTGCCGCTGCTGAATCATTGCGATTGAACGATAATGTCCACCCGAGGCGATCCCACGGGAAAAGAAACGCCCATTAGCTGCCAGTGGCGCTATTAAAGCCCGCAATGCATTGTACCCTGACTGAGAATCAGTGCTGTTATAAGCAACAACCCGATGACGAAAATCTGACAGTTGCTCACCGTCTTCATCTTCACGAACCACAACTAAGCTGCGGTAATACACCCCAGAGCAATAAGGTGATTGATAACTAAATGCACCGACCAATTGCACTTGTTGGTGCAGTTGGGTTACAAGGGGAAAACCGCAGGTTTGGCTCAAAAGCAGCGCAGGATCACGCCAATGCAGCAATAAATCTGAGGGCCAGAATAACTGCTCATTTATTTCAGTGATGCCATAGTAGTGCAATTGTTGCGACAACATTTGCCAAAACGGCTGTACATCTTGTTGTGGCCGAACCCCATACATCGGCAGTGAAATCAGCATAGGCACCTACTTAAGAACAACCTTAAAACCGAGGTGTCAGTTCTGTTGTACAACAGGAAGAGACTGTAATTCCCGCCAACGAGATAGACGCCGGTTCCAACGAGTAAAAATCATATCCGTAATAATCGCCAATAACGCGACTACAACCGCGCCCTGAATAACATAAGCAGTATTAAAACCACTCAGCCCGATAATAATCGGCGAGCCTAGGGTTTTCGTCCCTACCGTTGAAGCAATAGCAGCAGTGCCAATATTGATAATAACTGATGTTCGAATACCGGCGACAATAACCGGTGCAGCCAAAGGTAATTCCACACGCCACAAAATCTGTCTGGCGCTCATACCTACCCCTTCGGCTACCTCACGGATATCTCTGGAAACAGACTCAACACCCGTGATAGTCCCTTGTAAAATAGGTAATAAACCATAGAGCACTAGAGCAATAATCGCCGGTTTTTCGCTAAACCCCATCACCGGTACAGCAATAGCAAGCACCGCAACCGGGGGAAATGTCTGCCCCATCGCGACGATAGTTTCTACCACCGAACGAAACTCTCTACCTGCCGGACGAGTCACTGCAATACCAGCACTAACCCCAATAAAAACAGCGATAACACTGGAAATCAATACCAATAAAACATGAGCGACAACAAGTGACCAAAATGTGTCCTGCACATAAATAGGCCTATCGAGATCAGGAAATAGCGATGAGAAAAGACCTCCCAGCGACGTCATACCAAAAACTAAACCAACCAATAAGAGTAAAGCCCAGCAAAGCGGGTCTGTTAACCAATTGACTAACTTTGATTTTTCTCTTCCGGGTAAGTATTTTTTAACTTTATCAGGTTTGATGGTAGCTGGTTTCATACTCACCCCTTATCCGCATCTGCTATCAGATCAGCAAAGTAAAGCACGCCCAGTGGATGCCCTTGTTCATCGGCAACCTGTAACTTATCTGTTTGGCGGGACACAAACAGGGAAAGAGCCTCGCGTAAACTCGTCGTCCCTAGTATTGGTTGCCCTATCGTCGTTTCACCGTACCTGACACGTTGTTCAGCGCGCCCAAGTGACAATAATTTGATACCAAGATCACTGCGGCCAAAGAAATCACGAACAAAGTCATTAGCAGGTTGAGTTAACATTTCAAGCGGCGTCCCTTGTTGGATAACTCTCCCACCATCCATCAACACGATACGGTCAGCTAAACTCAACGCTTCGTCGATATCATGGGTCACCAATACAATAGTTCGGCCAGATAATTGGTGAATTCGCGTGATTTCGAACTGCAAGGCCGAACGAGTCACTGGATCCAATGCTCCAAATGGTTCGTCCATCAGTAATACTTCTGGGTCGGCGGCTAAGGCTCGAGCAACACCTACCCGCTGTTGCTGCCCACCTGACAATTGATGAGGATAACGATGAAGAAATTGATCTGGGTCCAAATGCAACAACTCAAGCAATTCAATAACGCGTTGACGAATACGTTTCTGAGGCCATTTCAGCAATTGAGGGACGGTGCCAATATTGCGCTCTACAGTCCAGTGGGGGAATAGGCCTATTGATTGGATGGCATAACCCATTCGTCGCCGTATATCTTCGGGCTTATAATGACGAATTTCTTCTCCAGCAAAATGGATTTCCCCTTCATCATGTTCAATAAGTCGATTAATCATTTTTAGCGTGGTCGACTTACCGGAACCAGAAGTACCTATCAATACAGTAAATTCCCCTTTAGCAATCTGTAACGTTAGGTTATCTACTGCCAGTTTCCCGGCAAAATATTTACTTACCTGATGGAAATGAATCATCGATGCGAAGTATCCATAAAAATAACGATGAATTTAAACAGCGAATCAACTACTACCGCCATCACTATCACGGGTATTACGCCCAACAACACCAAATCCAATGCACTGCTAAGCAAACCTTGAAATACAATCGCCCCCAGCCCCCCGGCACCAATCAACGCAGCGACCACCGCCAACCCAACTGTTTGTACAGCAATAATACGAATTCCGGATAAAATAAGTGGCATGGCAATCGGTATCTGCACTTGAAAGAACAACTGGCTACGGGTCATTCCCATGCCTTGTGCTGACTCAACCACACTGTCAGGCACAGCCTCTAGTCCGGCAACAATATTACGGACTAACGGCAATAGGGCATAAAGCACCAGTGCAACAATTGCCGGAGCTAGCCCAATACCACTGACCCCATGCTCTGCCAGCCAAGGAATAGCCGCAGCCAATCCTGCCAACGGTGCAATTAGCAGACCAAACAAAGCAATGGATGGAATAGTTTGAATAATGTTCAATGTGGAAAAAATAGTGCCTTGAAAGCGAGGAGAACGAAAGCAAAGCAGACCAAGTGGAATACCCAGAACGATAGCAGGCACCAACGTTGCCACCAGGATTTGAAGGTGTTGCCATAATGCATCGTTAAACACGTCTTGACGATTTACATACTCTTTCATCAATGACAGTTGATCAAGTTGCCCGGTTGCCAACAATATTACGACAGGCAAAACCAGAGAAACATTCGCCAAACTACGCCAGATAGGGTTCACAACTGCCCGAGACAAGCTATCGATAGCAATCAATATGCTCATTCCACTCATCAGCCAAAACCCTCCGCCAAGTGATGTGCGAGCAAGACTTTCTTCCCCTCCAGCAAGTTGTGTGGCTGTTGTACCTGCCAGAAATAGCAGGCCAAACAACAGAACTTCAGCTACCAAAACTGTTGACCAACACAGCACAGCATTCTGTTTGGCGAAAGCAAAGACAGACAACATCAATAGAGGAACTAACAGCCACCAAACAGGCCCTGTTATCAACGATATTAATGAAATACCCTGCCCAGAGATCAATCGATTAGGTGCATGACTGACAAAAGAAAGCCCTGCCCCAGATAAAATCATCAAAATAACCAATGCCAACAGGACTCGGTTTTTTACAGCCATAAAACTCCATCTCCCTGACAGATAATCTTTCTCATAACAATCGATTATCTGTTTATTGGATGGTGCTACAAATAGCTATAGCACCATCCCTGATACACATCACGATCCTTTAACAAAACCTTTTTCTTTCAGATAATTGGCGGCAACTTTCTTCGCATCCTGACCTTCAACGGCAATACGCGCATTCAGTTTTTGTAAAGTTGCACTATCAAGTGTGGCAAATACGGGATCAAGCAAAGCAGGGATATTGGGATGCGCTTTCAGTGTGGCTTCGCGGATTATTGGCGTTGGCGCATAAATAGGTTGTACACCTTTGGTGTCTTCTAATGTTTGCAGTCCTAAAGCTGCCACCGGGCCATCAGTACCATACGCCATGGCCGCATTAACACCCGAGGTTTGTTCAGCCGCCGCTTTAATCGTCACTGCGGTGTCACCACCAGCCAATGACAGCAGCTGATCTTGATTCAATTTGAAACCATATGCTTGTTGGAAAGCAGGAAGAGCATCAGGCCTTTCAATAAACTCAGCAGAGGCTGCTAATTTGAATTTCCCCCCCGCGTTAATCCATTTACCTAAATCATCTAATGTTTTCAAATTATTCGTGTTGGCTAAATCCTGACGAACAGCAATAGTCCAAGTGTTGTTTGCTGGTGCGGGTGAAAGCCACACCAATTTATTTTTTTCATAATCCAGTGCTTTTACTTTTTCATAGCCAGCTTTCGCATCTTTCCAAGCAGGATCTTTTTCATCAGAAAAGAAAAAAGCACCGTTTCCTGTGTATTCAGGATAGATATCAATTTCACCTGCAGTGATAGCCCCACGGACGACTTTGGTGGTGCCCAATTGTGATTTATTGGTCGTTTTAATCCCGTTAGCATCAAGAACCAACACAATAATATTGCCCAGCAATGAGCCTTCAGTATCAATTTTTGAGCCAACACGTACAGTATCAGCGGCCTGTGATATCCCACTTGATACCATCAGCATTGCTGTAGCTAACACAAAAATCCGGCTACGGGTTAGGGTCTTTGCCATGCTTTACCTCTATCTGCTCAAGGGTTAATGAAAATAAACTCGTTAATCCTGTAAAATGCTAATGTCAGCAAGACATACACCCACAGCCATTAACAAATCAGCAACCATATTAGATTTAGTCGAAAATAAACCAAATAACCAATTGATATTAAATATATTATTCAGTCGTGTCGGGTTAACAAACCTATTTATTTTTTAGATAACAATATGATAGCTAACTAATTAAAAGAGTTTCACTGACAAGATTGACTGTTAAGATTACACAAAAGGCTGTATATAACAACAGTAAACAACAGATAAATGGAAACAATGTCTGAGGTTGTACGGATACGCCAGCGCCTTCATTTCGACGCTGACAAGCAATGTTAGACAGACTCGGTGCGCCTCTCTGCGCAGTCAATCACGGCATGCCGTGCTTGCTCGCTTAGGACTTTATTTTCGCTGCCGTAAAAGGGATGAATTTCTATTTCCAAGGCGGTAAAAGCAAATGCTTCAAACCATTGAGTATAGCCGCTCACCACAAATTGCTCGCTGCGTTGCTGATATTGGACTCGATTTTCCAGATAAATCTGTCGTAATCCATACCAAGGCAAAGTTGGTAAATCATGATGAACCAAATGATAATTGAGGTTTAGAAATAGTAGACGCCATGGCCATGCGGCCTCATTCAGTGTTGAGCGTGCGGCACTATTTTCAGCTGCGCGGTGCTCAAAAAACGATCTTATTTTGGTCAAACTGAGAGCCGGATAGCTAATCAGCAAAATATAGAAAATAGCCGAAATACCATAACCAGCCATCCAGTGAAACAATAAAGCCAGTAGCCCAAAATGAATCAACCACATGATGATGGCAGGACGATTGCCGGCAATAAAAGCACGGATGGTACTTCGAATGGTGTCGATGATATCTAGCGCTGGCCCCAAAGTTAATCGGCCTACAAAAGTATTGCTAACCCGCACAATACCTTTGAACAATCGTGGGAAATATTGCCATTGTTCAGCGGTGTAATAATAGCACTCTGGATCTTTTTCCGGGTGAGTTAAGTCTTCATCCTTATGGTGTTGAATATGTGAATCACGATAAAGACCATAGGGATACCATACTGCCAGCGGCAAAGTCCCTAATAGTTGATTTACCCGTCGCCAGCGGGTTGGATGGCCGTGAATTAACTCATGTTGTAGCGACATATACCATGCGCTCAGCAATATTAGCAGTACACTACCAATCACAGTACCTAATTGCTGCCAATAGATGACACTGGTAAACCAGCCGGTATAGATAACACCAATCAATGACCAGGTAGGCAACTCAAGCCGCCATATCCAAGACCGGGACAATTGTTTTATCCGCGCTCGTTGCTGCTCACTAAGATAATAAGCACCCCCTGTTTCACGGTAATTAAAGTTAGTATCAGCAGCAGGCATATTTAGGGCTCATACATGGCATCATTCCGGCCAGTATCAGGTTAATAATACCCCCTGCTAACTAACTTAAAATACTATGTAAATCTGAGAATGAGATAATCACTCTTTGTATTGATGAGATAAGAAGTGAAAACCGATGAGCTATTACCGGACACATCAATCTTTGACTACATTAATCCAGCACAATTCTTCTGCTGAAAGAGCAATCGCATCCAGTACTCTGGATACTTTCCAGCCCTCATCGAAATCTGGCCACATGCGATCTCCGGCAGCGATCCCATTAATCAAATCTCGGATCTCTACGGTTTTTTGATCATTAAACCCAATACCATGCCCGGCACTAACACAAAATGCTGCATAGTCTGGATGCTGTGGCCCCGTAAGTAATGTCTTAAAACCTTGTCTAGACTGTGGATCATCATGCCGATAGAGCTGTAATTCCGCCATTCGCTCCTGAGAATAGCTAATCGCACCTTTGGTACCTGTGACGACATACGTCAGGCCCATTTTGCGACCACAGGCAATACGTGAAGTTTCTATTGTCCCCATTGCTCCACTGGCAAAACGCACGAGCGCACTCGCCTGATCCTCATTTTCTACCGCACACAGTAATGAAGGATTTTTGGGATCAGGTCGCTGTTTAATGACTGTCTGCATATCCCCGCATACATTAGTTATATCACCGACCAAGTAATGAGCCATATTGACAATATGTGCGGCTAAATCCCCCAATGCCCCTAACCCTGCCAGTGCCTTAGTACAGTGCCAATCCAGCGGTGTTTGTGGGTCGGCCAGATAATCTTCATTATGAGTACCGTAAAAATGCACAACATCACCAATTTCACCGTTAGCAATAATCTCCCGCGCTAACTGACTGGTAGGGTTCTTCATATAGTTGAATCCTACCAGCGTTTTAACACCTTTTGCGCGTGCAGCCTCGGCCATTTCTTTGGCATCTGCGGCGCTAAGAGCCAACGGCTTTTCAGAATAAACATGCTTGCCATGGCTTATAGCGGCGAGAGCCATTTCTTTATGCAAGAAATTAGGTGCACAAATATCTACGACATCAATAGCAGGGTCAGCAACCAGTTCTTGCCAATGAGCAGTCGCCCGGGAAAAACCAAATTCTGCGGCGCGTTGCTGGGCCAATTCAGGTGTGACTTCTGCTAGCATTTCTAAAACCGGTAACCCCTTCAAAGGAAAAACAGTCGCGACCTGCGCATAAGCAATGGCATGACAACGGCCAATATAACCAGTACCAATAAGGCCAATTCGAACCTTTTTCATTCTATTCCCCATGCATCGTTAAGATTTATGCCTCACTAGGAGGTTAATTTGTTAACGGTTATACGAAATTAAAATTTCACATTCAATGCAAAAATGGAATGAAAAACATTTTTTGCGATGTAGTGCAATTAATTTTCTAAGCCAATGAAAACTTGCATTAACAAGTATTAAATCTCGTCATTCAGCTCACAAAATGAAACTACAGTAGTAATAAATGAATTATTAATTCTCTTTATGAAATTAAATGAATTATTATTTCAATAAGTTGCGAAGCGCTGCGCATCCCTGATAACACAAGGTTTCAATTCTGCAATTTCGTTATATAGTGAGCACCGCGATGAAGCATTTGGCTAAGTGGCTTCTTTATAATTACGGCAGGTAATTTGCTATGAACTCATCTTTTCTGGTAACACCACAATGGCTGGCAGAACATATTGATGATGCCAACATCGTTATCCTGGATGCCAGAATGTCACCTCCAGGACTAACACCTAAAAGAGATATTCAGGCCGAGTTTGAGCAGAGGCATATTCCCGGGGCTGTTTATTTTAATATTGATGCAATAGCTGATAACAGTACTGATTTGCCACATATGTTGCCATCGCCACAAGTATTCGGTGAGATGGTTGGCCAATTAGGGGTTAATGAGCAACATACCTTAGTCATTTATGATGATGGTAACCTGTTTTCCGCACCTCGGGTTTGGTGGACATTCCGTCTATTTGGCGCACAAAAAGTACGCATACTGGCTGGGGGACTTAGTGGCTGGCAGCAGGCGGGTTTCGCATTAGAAAGTGGCCCGGCCAAACCAACACCTCAAACCTTTAATGCAACTTTCAATAGTGCTGCAGTCAAAAATAGTAATGAGGTTTTAGCCGCTATCGAAAGCAATGAAATACAAATTTTAGATGCTCGCCCAGCGGGCAGATTTAAAGCACAGGAACCAGAACCTCGTCCCGGATTACGCCTTGGTCGTATCCCTGGCAGTATTAATGTGCCTTGGGGGAGTATGGTCGAAAATGGGAATTTGAAATCACCTCAAGAACTGGCAAATATTTTTGCCGCTCAAGGTGTGGATTTGACCAAACCTATTATTACCAGCTGTGGATCAGGTGTTACAGCTGCGGTGGTAGCGCTGGGATTAACAGCAGTAAATGCGTCCTCAGTATCACTGTATGATGGTTCTTGGGCTGAATGGGGCGCAGCATCCAATTCACTACCCATTGATGATACTCAACTGCCATAACTTAACTTAAATAGCGACCAGGTTACGGACACCATCAAGCTCCATATCGATGCCGTTCCCTCGTTGGATAATTTTGCCGCGGGACATAACTAAATAACTGTCTGCCAATTCCGCGGCAAAATCATAAAATTGCTCGACTAATAAAATGGCCATATCCCCTTGTGCTGCTAGTTTCTTGATAACTAGTCCGATTTCCTTAATAACTGAGGGCTGAATTCCTTCCGTTGGTTCATCAAGAATTAACAAACGAGGTTGGCAAGCCAGTGCCCGCCCAATTGCCAATTGTTGCTGTTGTCCGCCCGATAAATCTCCCCCGCGGCGATGTTTCATCTCCTCCAGAATTGGGAAAAGTTGATAAATATGCTTTGGGGCAGACCTGCTTTGTGAACCAGGGAAACGCGAAAGCCCTAATAGAATGTTTTCTTCTACTGTTAATCGGGGGAATATTTCCCGGCCTTGTGGCACATAGGCAATCCCCTCTTTTACTCGCTGATGTGGTGATTGGTGACCAATGTCTTTACCTTCCCAGGTAATACTGCCGTGTTTAGCTGGCACTAACCCCATCAGGCACTTGAGTAGCGTCGTTTTACCCACACCATTACGGCCTAATAAGCAGGTAACCTCCCCTATAGCGGCCTCGAATGACAATCCGCGCAAGATATGGCTGCCACCATAATATTGATCAAGTTCATTCACTTGCAGCATGTATTCCCCTCAAATATCCAAATAGACATCAGTCACAAGCCGTCAGACCAAAATACAAACTTCAGCTCCCTTGATTAAGGAGTTGAAATACATCACCGCAGCACTCAGCGCCCTAAATACACTTCAATCACTTGCTCATTAGCCTGCACCTCGGCTAATGACCCCTCGGCTAGCACTTGTCCCTGATGTAATACAGTGACATGGTCAGCAATAGTCTCTACAAACCCCATATCATGCTCTACCACCATCAGTGAATGCTTCCCTGCCAATTGATTAAACAGCTCCGCTGTATAAGCTGTTTCCGCATCTGTCATTCCGGCAGCAGGTTCATCCAACAGCAGTAAGTGCGGGTCTTGTACTAATAACATGCCGATTTCAAGAAACTGTTTCTGACCATGTGATAACAAGCCCGCCGGTCGCTGGCGCATATCATTCAGACGCAACAGTATCAGCGTCTCATCAATTTGATCCCGCTGCTCATCATTCAACTTGGCACGCAAACTTGCCCAAACAGTTTTGGTACTTTTTTGTGCTAACTCAAGGTTTTCAAACACACTTAAAGCTTCAAATACTGTCGGTTTTTGAAACTTCCGCCCAATCCCAGCTTGGGCTATCTCGACTGTATTCATCGTTGAGAGGTCATGATGTTGGTCATACATCATCTTGCCACTTTGTGGGCGAGTTTTACCGGTAATAACATCCATCAAAGTCGTTTTACCCGCGCCATTCGGCCCAATAATACAACGCAGCTCACCGACACCAATTTGCAGCGAAAGATTTCGCAATGCATGAAAACCATCGAAACTGACATTAATACCTTCCAGAGTCAGTACTGGGTCCCGCTGATGACGATATTTATCCGCTGCATGCTGAACCAGACCAGGCTCTTGAGGCATTATTTCGGGATAAATCAGTTGCTCCGTAATTTGAAATCGGCTCATTTGTCTTTCTCCCGTTTCAGCAAGCCAATAACACCTTTCGGCAAGAACAAGGTCACTAAAATAAATATTAAGCCGAGGAAGAATTGCCAATATTCCGGCATCGCCATGGTAAACCAACTTTTTGCGCCATTGACAATTCCTGCCCCGAGCACTGGGCCAATCAACGTGCCGCGCCCGCCAAGTGCTACCCAAATTGCAGCTTCAATAGAGTTGGTCGGCGACATTTCACTGGGATTGATGATGCCGACCTGCGGTACATATAACGCACCGGCCAGTGCACATAGTACGGCGGACAGTGTCCAGATAAACAATTTGAAACCCTTGGGGTCATAACCGCAGAATGTCAGGCGGTTTTCCGCATCACGTACCGCCGTCAATACTCGGCCAAATTTAGTTCGCGCGACGGTAAAACCCAACACCAAACTGGCGATTAACAGTGCAAGTGTTGCCAGAAATAAGGCAATTCGCGTAGAGGTTGCTGATACCGAAAAACCCAACATGGTCGTGAAGCCGGTGAACCCATTATTGCCGCCAAAGCCGGTTTCATTACGAAAGAACAGTAGCATTCCGGCGTAGGTTAATGCCTGAGTCATGATGGAAAAATAAACGCCTTTTATTTTGGAGCGAAAAGCAAAGTAGCCAAAAATAAAAGCCAATGAGCCGGGGACCAACACAATCAAACACAATGCCCAAACAAAATATTGGCTGCCCCCCCAAAACCACGGCAACTCAGACCATGAGAGAAATGACATGAATGCGGGTAAGCCATCACCAGCAGCTTGCCGCATCAGGTACATCCCCATGGCATAACCGCCCAGTGCAAAAAACAAACCATGGCCGAGAGACAGCAACCCGGCATACCCCCACACCAGATCCAGTGCAATTGCCACCACCGCATAGCACAGAATCTTACCCATCAAGGTCAAGGTATACGTCGAGATAGCCAGTGGATTATCCGCAGGCAATAAGGCCAAAAAAGGAAGAATAATCAATGAAATAGTTGCTATGCCTGCTAATGACAGGCTCAGGATTGGTGCTTTCTGCGCCAAAGTAATTGCCAACGGTTGATTCATTAGTCACTCACCCTGCCCTTGAGGGCAAACAAACCTTGCGGTCTTTTTTGAATAAACAAAATGATCAGCACTAAAATCAATATCTTGCCTAGCACTGCGCCAATCTGCGGTTCCAGAATTTTATTCAACATACCCAGCCCCAAAGCAGCAACCACACTGCCCGCTAGTTGGCCGACACCACCGAGTACCACCACCAAGAAAGAGTCGATGATGTAGCCCTGCCCTAATTCCGGGCCGACATTCCCCAGTTGTGATAGCGCAACCCCTCCTAGCCCGGCGATACCAGAACCCAGCCCAAAAGCCAGCATGTCGACCTTTCCTGTCGCCACCCCACAACAAGCAGCCATCGCGCGGTTTTGTGTCACAGCACGAACCTGCAATCCGAGGCGAGTTTTATTCAGTAACAACCATGTGAGCAGCAGAACAATCACGACGAAGGCAATAACAGCAATGCGATTCCAGGGTAAAACCAGATTGGGTAAAATCTGTATCCCGCCAGATAACCAGTTAGGATTGGCAACTTCCAAATTCTGCGCACCAAAAATCATCCGCACCCCTTGGATAAGCATCAAACTGATCCCCCAGGTTGCCAATAGTGTTTCCAGTGGTCGCCCATACAGATGCCGAATCACTGTTCGCTCTAAAGTCATCCCAATTCCAGCAGTGATAAAGAATGCCACGGGCAATGCGGCCACTGGATAGAAGGCCAGCCAGTGTGGGGCAAATTGTTGAAATAAGGATTGCACCAAATAAGCGGAGTAGGCACCTAGCATCAGCATTTCACCATGGGCCATATTGATAACACCCAATAACCCATAGGTGATAGCTAATCCCAGCGCAGCCAACAATAAGATAGACCCCAGAGACAGCCCACTAAATACTTGCCCGATGATATCCCCCACCATCAATCGATTTTGTACCTGTTTTAAACTATTGGCCGCCGCAGCACGGACTCCAGCATCGGGTTCCACTTTGGCATCGGTTAAACTTTGTAACCGTGATTGAGTCTGTGGTGAACCCGATTGCCCCAATAGTTGTACCGCGTGCAAACGTATCTGCGGATTACTGTCGGTAAGCTGTAAATTTGCCAGAGCAACACTCAAAGCCTCTTTGACTGTGCTGCTGGTTTCTAATTTCAAGCGCTGAGTAAGAAGCGGTAATTGTTCACTTTGTGCTTGCTGTTGTAATTCTTGCGCTGCTTGTAAGCGCACAGATTCATCGTCACTGACTAACCGTTGAGCCGCCAATGCATTTGCAATCAGAATACGTAAGCGATTATTGAGCCAAACTTTCTTCGGGGCGCCCGTCGGCTGTAACTGCCCCTCTAGCGGGGTGAAAACCTGATTATTCTGGACGAAAACCTGCCCTGCACTGTCTATCACCAACGTTTCTTGTTTCAACGCTTGCAATAATGGTAACCGGCTAGCATCTGGTGCTGTTGCCCATTGCTGCAACAGAATGGCTTGTTGTGAACGATTAGCCGCGGCAAAATCGTGAACTGGCCCTGCTGTCGCCAATGTTGATACGCCCAATAACAGGCCCATCATCACTCTAAGCAAATAATTGGCCGCTCTACTCCAACTAGGAATTAACGATTTCATAGGCCCACTCTTCACTGATATGTGGCAAAAAGAGCCGGAGACAGCCAAACATGACTGACTCCGGGGAGTCAGCACTACTGAGTACTTTTCACGGGATGATCTGGTTTTTTGTCATTTCCGGCGATAAAGGGGCTCCACGGCTGCGCGCGGATAGGAGCATCGGTCTGCCACACCACATTGAACTGCCCATCAGCCTCAATTTCGCCAATCATCACTGGCTTATGTAAATGGTGATTGGTTTCATCCATGGTTAAGGTAAAGCCTGACGGTGCCGGATATGTTTGCCCAGCCATTGCAGCCCGCACTTTATCCACATCTGTTGATTTGGCCTTTTCTACCGCCTGAGCCCACATATGCATGCCAACCCAAGTTGCTTCCATTGGGTCATTAGTGACGGCAGTATCAGCATTCGGCAACTTGCGTGCTTTGGCATAAGCTTTCCATTGTTCAACAAACTTCTTGTTAGTTGGGTTATCCACCGACTGGAAATAGTTCCATGCGGCGAGATTACCTACCAATGGTTTGGTATCAATTCCGCGAAGCTCTTCCTCCCCCACTGAGAAAGCAATGACGGGGACATCCGTCGCTTTAATGCCCTGATTGGCTAACTCTTTGTAGAAAGGAACATTCGAGTCACCATTGATGGTGGAAATTACCGCCGTTTTCCCATCAGCAGAAAACTTCTTAATATTGCTCACGATAGTTTGATAATCGCTATAGCCGAACGGGGTATAAACCTCCTCAATATCTTTATCTTGAATACCTTTACTGTGTAGGAAAGCGCGTAAAATCTTGTTAGTCGTGCGCGGGTAAACATAGTCAGTACCCAGTAGGATAAAACGCTTCGCACCACCACCATCTTCACTCAGCAAATATTCCACAGCAGGAATAGCTTGCTGATTTGGCGCTGCACCGGTATAGAAAACGTTCGGTGACATCTCCTCCCCTTCGTACTGTACTGGATAGAACAATAAACCATTGAGCTCTTCAAATACCGGCAAAACTGATTTGCGCGATACCGAAGTCCAGGCACCAAAAACAACAGCGACTTTATCTTGTGTTAATAATTGCCGTGCTTTTTCGGCAAATAACGGCCAGTTAGATGCCGGATCCACAATAACCGGCTCAAGTTGCTTACCTAATACACCGCCGTGAGCATTGATATCATCAATACTCATTAACGCCATATCTTTCAGGGGGGTTTCAGAAATAGCCATCGTGCCGGACAACGAGTGCAAAATACCCACTTTAATGGTATCAGCGGCCAATGCGCCAAAAGCCATCCCCATGCCAATAACCGAAGCTGAAAGTGCAAAAACCTTAATTAAGTTACGATGCTGCATAGCGTTAACCTCTGGTCGTTGAGTAAAATACACAAGAATGAATTACTCAGCGCAATCGCCATGCCAATTTTATATCTTAATAATTTAATTGAAGATTATATATATCAGAGGCAAATCATCTGATATACAACCTAATTATCTGCACCATTAACGCGCAACTGACGAACACATATAGTGCAATAAGAATAGAGAGGGAGGTGTGAGATAAGGTGATGGAAAAGATAAAATGTTTTTATTTAAAGTTAAGCAAAATTATCTGGTTATTAACGAAAAACAGGAATAGCAGATGGCCATTCCTGTTTTTTACTTGTCATCAATATTAGATTTTCTGTCGAAATAATGACTTTTACTTTTTAGGGCCACGTATACGTAATGTCAAACCCTTCAAGAAATAGCGTAATACTTGATCACCACAAGGGCGGAAATTTTTGCTTCCTTCCTTACGGAACAAAGCATTTAACTCAGGTTTGGACACTGGGAATTCAACCGCGTTGAAAACATCGTGCATATCAGTGTCTTTCAATTCAAACGCAACACGCAGTTTTTTTAGCACGATATTGTTCGTAATGACGGGCTCTACCGCAGGTGCCGGGAACTTGTCATCTTTACCACGCCTAAAGAAAATCAGGCCATTCAGGAAATGCGCCATCACCAGATCAGGACAATCCTGATAACCGGCTTCATCTTCTTTTTTAAGAAAATTAACGACATCCGCATTGTTCACTTCAAAATCAGCCAGCTTAATGATTTCTGTTATCTTGGTATCGTTTACGTTAAGCATATAGCGAACACTGCGGAGCACATCGTTGTTGATCATATTACTGCCCTATTCCAATTATTTAGATTAGACGCATGCGAATATCGCAAGAAAACAAAAAACTTCTTTAACGTCTAGCGGGCCGTATTGTATAGATCAACGCCGATTTTCTCAATGTAAATCTGTTTAATGATAAAATTACGTAACACACATAAATATAGAATTATCGTGAGTATTATCATTTATTAGATACTATTAATTTATAGATAACATGAGAATTAAGGAAAGGGATAAATAAAACCTTACCTTAATCCACAAACTCATATATTAAGACTTCACTTTAATATTATTACCAGGTTGGTAAATTGCAATTTCCTCACCAATAATATATTTCCTACGCAGAGTAGCCGAGATTTTGTCCATGACCATAACAATAACAACCATTATTAAAGTAATAAACATGACTACATCCCAATTCCATAGTCGCATATTTTCGGCATAGACTAAACCTATCCCTCCGGCTCCCACAAAACCTAATACTGCAGCCGAACGGGTATTGGATTCTATTTGGTAAAGACTTAAAGCTAAAAAGGTTGGGAAAGATTGAGTAAAAATACCAAAACGTTGTTTTTGTAGAGCATTAGCGCCCATTGCCGTCAAACCACGATTGGGAGATTTATCGACGGCCTCATGCCCTTCGGCATAGAGTTTTCCCAGCAATCCCATATCTTGCATAATAATGGCTAATACCCCGGCAAGTGGCCCCATGCCGACTGCCCGCACAAAAATCAGCCCCCAGATTGCCATATCAATGCCACGAAAAATATCCAGAAAACGACGTATTCCAAATGAAATGATACGTAAACCGGGTGTCGACATCACATTGCGAGCAGCCAAAAATGACAAAGGTAAAGCAATCAATGTAGCGGTCAATGTCCCGGCAAAAACAATGGCTAAGGTAATAAAAATCTGGCCAAAGTAATATTTAAATGGCCAATTAATAAAATCATGCCAAACAAACATCCGCAGAAAATAACGGCTTATTTGCTGACTGCCATTTACAAAGGTCTGCCAAGAAATACCGAAAATTTTAAAGAAAAAAAGGTAATACAAGAAAATACCTACAGTAATTATGACTACCCATTGAATATATCGTTTTTGCTGTAAGAAAATCTGCGGATTTTGCTGCTTCAGTGTTAATAGTTGCCCGGGGGTAAGATGATTAGTCAGCATTATGAAACTCCTTCCACGACTCGCTTGCGTAATTTACCGGAGGTATAATCCAATGCCGACACTACAATAATGATCAGCAATAACGTCATACTGACTTGATCATAACGATCCAGTTTTATTGAGGTCATCAGCTCCTGACCAATTCCCCCCGCCCCCACCAGTCCCAAAATAGTTGATTGCCGAAAATTAATTTCCAAGCGCATAAAGCTATAGGAAAGAAATATGGGTTTTACTTGTGGCCAAAGTGCAAAACGCATTCGTTGTAATTTACCCGCTCCACAAGCAGCAAGGCCACGAACAGGTTTATCCGATGCGGTTTCCAATGACTCATAAAATAACTTCGTTAAGCTACCAATAGTATGTAATGCCAAGGCTAAAAATCCGGGAATAGCACCGATACCAAAAGCCATGACAAACATCACCGCCCATGCCAATTCCGGCATAGTGCGTAAAAAGGCAACAAACGTGCGAATAGAGAAACGCAGCCAGGGAGGGCTTTGCGTATTATTTGCCGCCAAAAAGGCAAGGATAATAGCCACTATGACTGACAAAATAGTTGAAGCCACCGCCAGTTGCAGAGTTTCCCAAATCAGCGGTAACTGAATTGGCAGACGATATCCCCAATAGGCTAAGGAGCCTTCTGTATGACCATCGGCAAATAATTTGTGCCAATGGAGTACGGGTATAGTTTCAGCCAGATAATCAAAAAAATGCGGAATAGAAATAAAAACAGTATGTAAATTGAACTCAGCAATATTTCCCGCGCCAAGATAGATAATTGCCAGCATCAATGACCAAATCAGCGTTTCACGCTTCTGCTTAGCCCGAATCTGCTGATAGTAATGGTTAAAGTCTGTATTCAAAATTAGCTACCACCTAAAAACAATAGCTCCGACAAGTCAGAGCTATATTTTTCTTGCTGGAATATCTACAGAACCGACTTAACGGCCGCCTTTGGTTAATTCACGCTTCATATCAATAATATTTTGATACTCACTGAGTGATGTTTCACCAATATGCTGCTTGCCGCCCATCGCTTTAATGAAGCAACTGTGATCTTCTTTATCCAGTTTTTTTACCGCAGCAACTAATTGTGCTTTAAATTCAGCTGGCAATGCACTGCGAACCAGAATTGGACCATTAGGGATCAGTGGTGACTCCCAGATAATACGAATCTTTTTCATTAAATCAGGATGGTCCATACGGATCATTCGGGTAAATGCTCCGCTGGTATAACCGGTATTGTAATCACCAATCATTGAAGCCCAGGTTACCGCGCCGTCAAATTGGCCATTAATAACACCCAGAATATCTTGCTCATGGCCACCAGAGAATGTCACGCTAGAAAAGAAATCGTTATATTTGTTATCTGAGTCCCCACCCAATTTCTCTTTAAAGATTTGATTAGGGATCAAGAAACCAGAGGTTGAGTCTGGATCAGCAAAGCCAAATGCTTTGCCCTTCAAGTCTTCAATTTTCTGATAAGGACTATCTGCTTTTACAACAACAACAGAATGATAGCCACGTGACTTATCAGTATCATCAATCGCTATGCCGACAATATCAACAGCTTTAGGATCTTTGATATAAACAGAAGCAAAAGATGAAGGAGACATGCTTAATACCAAGTCAATTTTCCCACCTAATAAACCTTGAATAACACCTGAGTAGTCAGAAGCATTATGCAAATTTGTTTTAACATTTAATTCTTTATCTAAGAAATCTTTGACACACATATTATCGCCAATTTGTTGTGTCGCATTCTGCCCGCCAAGAATACCCAGATTAATTTCTTTTGGTGCGTCCGCTGCAGTGGCACTAAATACCATCATGCTTGCCACTAATGAGGTAAGACAAAGTACTTTTTTCATTAAAATAACCTATTCTGGTAAAGGGATAAGTGGGAATTAATGCAAAAGCTCAGTTGATTCATCGCTATATATTTCTTGAATAATGGTGTCATTCAGTAAAGAGGGATGCCCGTCAAAAATAATTCGTCCATGAGCAATACCAATGACTCTTGTACAATAATCTTTCACTAAATCGACAGAGTGTAAGTTAACGATTACTGCGATATCGTTCTCACTTATTTTCTGTAATGTATTCATAATACGAGTCGTGTTCTTTGGGTCCAAAGAAGCAACGGGTTCATCAGCCAATAATATTTTGGGGTTTTGCATCATGGCACGGCAAATAGCAACACGCTGCATTTGCCCCCCCGAAAGGTTTTCTGCACGCTGCAAGGCATGAGGCAGCATATTAAGCCATTGCAATAACTCGATTGCCCTGGCGCGATCTTGGTCTGCAAATATTTTGAAGAAGGATTTTAACGTGGAGGTATAACTAAGGCGGCCTAATAAAACATTCGTAATAACATCAAGTCGTGGAACCAAACAGAAATCTTGAAAAATCATGCCACATTTGGCTCGCCATTTGCGCATCTGCTTTGTGGTCAGAGCAGCAATATTCTGTGTCTCGCCATTGTCATGATAATTAATTATTTCACCAGCACTGCTGGGAATCGTGCCATTTAAAACATGTAATAGTGTAGATTTACCGGCACCAGAACGACCAATTATTGCTACAAACTCACCCGCATGAAGCTCAAAATTAATATCGTCCAAGACACGCTGCTGTGACTTGTATGCCTTCACTAAACCTTTAACGGCAAGTACCTTCTTACGTGATTCTGGCACCGCAGCCGGATAATCAGCTACAGTGAATTTGCGTAATGCTTGGCCCATGTCATGTCTCTCAGATTGCCTGTAGTCATGAGCCATTAACGAATATTTCTATTGCATATTGATGATAGTTTTATGAGAGAAAGGTGACAAAAAGTAGCCACCTTTCTTATATTTTTGATGAGTGAGTATTTTCTTGATTAATGTTTACTTGATCGACAAGTGATCCTTTGAAATCACTGTGATAAACATCTAGGTGGCTTCTAACTCCTCAACTTTCGGTAGACAAATAGCACAACTAACGAGCCGATAACCGCCACCACAAAGCTGCCAAGGTTAAACCCATCAACCCTGCCCATGCCAAAGAAAGTACTGATATAGCCACCAACCAGCGCGCCTACAACGCCGAGGATTATAGTCATAATAAAACCACCGCCATCCTCTCCCGGCATAATCCATTTAGCCAAAATACCGGCGATAAGACCAAAAATAATCCAAGATAGTATGCCCATAAGTACCCCCATAAAATTAATTTTCACTGACAGCAGATTGGACTATCTCACTCATTACCCATTTAACATTACAGCCCAAACCACTATCGTCATTGTTAAGTTAAGACCCGAATAACAAAATCTGCAAATCAGATCCACAATGTTCAGTTAATATTAAATAACTGGCTCACGTGGTGTGAAAATATGATTAACGCCTTGTTGTCGCAGTTTTTTCAGTAAATCATGCCCGCCATTCGGCACACTATGGGCAGACTCTCTTTCACTGGCAAAAACGGGGCTGGCCCAATATATATTGACCGGATCACCCTGCTGGGAAGGTAATATTAAGCGATCAGCTTTAGCATAAAGCTCCGATGATAAGATATAACCTTCATACCCTTGAGGAGCGACTTCTGATTCCAAGGTATGCCCTTCACCCAACCAGGTTATTTTGCTCCAAGGTACATGAGCAAATCCAGCTAACGCACTGGCCATATGGATAGCGTTATCCTCATTAACATATTGACTATCAATCGCTATTGCCATTTCTAAACGCCGGTATTTAGCCGCATCATCATTAAATAATATTTCAACCCATGGCTGGGGCCGGATACTCACTCCTAGCGTCAGAAAATAATATATTCCATCTTTTTCGTGTTGTGAAATAGCCATAGGGGGCCATTTACCTTGATCGATGGCATAATATTTAATCGATGGACCAAAGTGTTGTTCATAACACTGAATATATTCTGCCTGTAATGCAGGCCATGGATTCCCATCCTCCTGCTGCCAGGTCCGCCAAAATTGGCGTATATTCTGCGCTCGGGTATATTGGGTATTCGTAGAGGCCGACCCCAAAGGGAGAGTTAGTGGGTTGTCTTTAATGCAACTGGCGGAATAACAAACGGAGTGATCAATATATAAACTCCAACCAGGAATAATCGCCAGTAATTGGCCCTGGTACCATAATGCCGCGCCATCATCACTTTCTGACCAGATAATTGAAATAAATTGCGCATCAAGTTCAGCCTCACCCGCCACATTGCGACAAAACTCTGCTGCCAAGCGCGGCGCTAATCCTTGTTCAAGGGCTGTATTATCTGTAGATATGGGAGCCGCAACCAAATTTCTCACCCAGCAGGCGCGAACAGGGAAACGCTCTTCAAACGCCTCTTGCGGATAAATATAGAAATACACTACTCGCTGATCTTGTTGCACCACAGCAACTAATGTCTGGTTTTCATTACTGACTTCAGCCAGTACCTCAGATTCTTTCATATCGCCTCAACTGTATCGGCAAAGGATTTCAGGCTAAACATGCTGTACTGCCTGCCGTAAAATAAGTCTATTAGCGCAATACACATAATCTTATGCTAATAACTCTGACCAGAATAATGTAACAAGGTGACCATAAAAACAGACTAATAGTGTAAAACGACTTACCCCTTAAAATCATCAGCAAAAGTCTCAAAAAGCCGTGGCCGCGCCGTGAGTGCCTGGACTTCTATTTTTATAATCGATTCAATATGTTCCTGTAGATACGGTCTTTAATGAGGCAATGTGGTCTGAATATTAATAATCAATAGTTGATAGTCTGTCGCCAGCTTTCACGCTAAAATAAAAATATTATTTCTCGCAGAATTGAAGGCTCATATGGCATATATACCGAAGAATTACGCGCGACTGGAAAGTGGATATAGAGAAAAAGCGCTGAAGATTTATCCATGGGTTTGTGGTAAATGTTCACGAGAATTCGTTTATTCCAACTTACGGGAACTCACGGTTCACCATATTGACCATGACCATAGTAATAACCCAGAAGATGGCAGCAATTGGGAGATGTTATGCCTCTTTTGTCATGACCATGAGCATTCCAAATATACTGAAGCAGACCTCTATGGTTCGACGGTGATTGCCGGTGATGATGCACAAAATGACCAAGGTGTTGCCACCCACAATCCATTCGCTAACTTAAAGTCTTTGATGAAAAAATAAGCCTATCTGGCCGTGATGCATAGAGCGGCCAATATTTTGCAACTACTGACCGCATAATTGCTAGAAACCGAGTAACTGCCGGTATGAACGACTTTCTTGTTGTTCTGCCAATAATCCTAACCGGTCAGCTAAATCTCGGCATTCTACCTTTAGATTATCAAGAGCTGTCGCATCATCAGTCATAATGGCTATTTCTGCAAAATTGCCAAGCCCCACCAAACTATCAACCGTAACGTGAAACTTTCCAACAAAATAGATGCTACGCTGTTTTTCCAGTATAAATGCCGGTTGATACCCTAACGTTGATAACATACTTTGCACTTTGCCAATATCTTCAATATTAGTCGCTTCACAACGTTCCGAACCCGGTCCTTTAACTATCCATAAACGAATACCTGATGGATTCATTTCTCGCAAAACCATACTGATTCTTTTAGCTGCCAAATCGCCGCTATTTGCTTCTAGATAGATATCTTTTTCATGATTATCGACAGTGAATGCTGCCGCTTTATAGATGACTAACTGTTTATGCAATTGAGTAATGTTCGATACATGAAACTTCAACTCAACCTCATATTTACCAACAAAATGCTCACTCATAAAATGCCTTATTAATCAGCGAAGTTCTTGGATGCAATCCTATACCCCATTGTACCATGATCAAAATCCTTATCGATCGAGCAAAATAAATCAGTCACTACTCCCTTAAAAAGGTCTCGATTAATCATTAGTATCAGTAATGTTTAAAGCTGAAAAATACAGCGGCAGAGTGTTATTTAAACAGTAATAGCGTGATAAGGTTCACAAAAGCAGGGATTTATCAAGAAAGACTGCCCTCCCTCATGTTTACTTCATTGCAGCAAAATAGCTGTTTCATACCGGCCAAACCGCAGGTGTGATACCTAATGCTTTATAAAAGTAAATGTCATTACAGGAGATCGCAGGAATGAATCAATCTGATGATGAAAAAACACAAACCTTGTTGACCCAGTTGCAGCAGATTGTGGGAGCGCGTTACTTGTTGACCGGCGCACGGCAGACTGAGCGCTATCGTACAGGTTTCCGATCAGGATCAGGCTCGGCCATTGCAGTCGTGTTCCCCTCGACATTGTTGCAGCAATGGCAATTACTACAAATTTGTGTAGCAGCCGATACAATCGTCATCATGCAAGCCGCGAATACAGGGCTAACAGAGGGTTCGACTCCAAGTGGTGATGATTACGACCGCCCGATTGTTATATTAAATACATTGCGCCTTAATCAAATTCAATTACTCAATGATGGCAAACAAGTCATTGGGTTTCCTGGTAGCACACTGAATCAATTAGAAAAACGCTTAAAAACCTATGACCGAGAACCTCATTCAGTCATTGGTTCATCCTGTATTGGTGCTTCTGTTATCGGTGGCATTTGTAATAACTCAGGTGGTTCATTGGTTCAAAGAGGCCCCGCGTACACCGAAATGGCACTGTTTGCCCAAATTGATACTCAAGGCGAATTACAATTAATAAATCATTTAGGAATTAATCTAGGCAATACGCCAGAAGAAATTTTACAGCGATTGGAAAGAGGTAAATATTGTGCCAGCGATATTATGCAAGATACGCAGCAAGCATCCGATCACGAATATGCTACGCGAGTGAGAGATATTGATGCATCAACCCCTTCTCGCTTTAATGCCGACCCAAGACGTCTATTTGAAGCCTCTGGGTGTGCAGGGAAATTGGCTGTATTTGCCGTTCGATTAGATACCTTCCCCAGTGAAAAACAACAGCAAGTTTTTTATATTGGCACCAATCAGACCCAGGTCTTAACAGCATTACGTCGAGCCATTTTACGTGACTTCAAGCACTTACCTGTTGCTGGTGAATATATGCATCGCGATATTTTTGATATTGCAGAAGTTTATGGCAAAGATACATTTGTCATGATCAACAGCATGGGCACCAATAACATGCCACGCTTTTTTACCTTAAAAGGTAAAATTGATGCTCGCCTCTGCAAAGTTCCTTTTCTAATTGATCATTTAACTGATCGGGTCATGCAAGGATTCAGCCAGTTACTTCCCAATCATTTACCTAAGCGCCTTAAGAGTTATCGTAATAAATATGAGCATCACTTGATGCTAAAAATGTCAGGTGAAGGGATTACTGAAGCTCAGCAATTTCTGAAAGATTTTTTTGCCACGGCGGAAGGTAACTTTATTACCTGCACTTCAGATGAGGGCAAAAAAGCTTTTTTACATCGCTTTGCCGCAGCTGGAGCTGCTGTTCGTTATCACGCAGTTCATGCTGATAAAGTAGAAGATATTCTGGCGCTGGATATTGCTCTACCACGCAATGAGGAACAGTGGTTCGAAACCTTACCACCTGAAATAGACCAATGCCTGGTGGCCAAACTCTATTATGGCCATTTTCTGTGCCATGTTTTCCATCAGGATTATATTGTGAAGAAAGGGGTCGATACACACGCCTTAAAACAAAAAATGTTGGAAATTCTGAATGATAAAGGAGCCGAATATCCGGCTGAGCATAATGTTGGGCACCTCTATATTGCGAAGCCTGCATTGAAAGCGTTTTATCAGCAGATAGACCCAACTAACAGTTTTAATCCTGGGATAGGAAAAACTTCTAAGCTTAAATATTGGCAGAAAAAATAATCATGCTGAGGATGAACGTTGTGTACACCAAAATAAATTAAGCATTATCTGAATTCCTCCCACATATCGCATGAATTCTGTCAGACAAACTATAGTCATAGACTAATACCGACGAAGGTGGGTATTACTTGCAAAGGTTAATTTTTTCATATTGAGTCTGGGAGAATGAATGAAAATAATACTGTGGATTATCGCGATCATTTTTATTGTCGGCTTGCTGACCATTACTGGCGTATTTAAACTGATTTTCTAATTTTTATCAGCAAGATCAGAGTTATCCGTCAAATACTCTAGGCAGAGTTTACAGCTCGGTTGCAAACTCTGCTTTTCAGTGACTGTTGTCCCTATTCTGACACTTGAGCTAAGCGACCTTGGGCATCTTTTTGTTGACGATAGCTTTTCGCCGCACCAGGAATTGGCGCAGCCTTACCCGTCTCCATCCAACTGCGCAGGCGGTTTGCATCGGCAAAATGGGTATATTTACCAAAAGCATCCAACACAACCAGTGCAACAGGACGATTACCAATAACAGTGCGCATTGCTAAACAATGGCCTGCCTGATTGGTAAAACCCGTTTTAGTCAGCTGAATATTCCATTTATCGTTATAAACTAAATGATTAGTATTACGGAAAGGCAACGTGTAATTTGGCTCGCGGAAAGTGGCCATTTTCTCTGTCGTGGTACTTAGCTGACCAATCAACGGGTATTGCTTAGTCGCTATTAATAATTTAGTAAGGTCACGCGCCGTCGAAACATTATTAATCGATAGACCCGTTGGCTCTACATAGCGCGTTTTCGTCATTCCCAATGATTTAGCTTTTGTATTCATCGCCTTAATAAAGGCGTTATATCCACCAGGATAATGATGAGCCAAACTTGCTGCAGCGCGATTTTCCGACGACATGAGAGCCAACAGCAACATGTCTTTGCGGCTAATTTCACTGTTCACTCGAACCCGTGAAAACACCCCTTTCATTTCTTTGGTTTGCTGGATATCGACTGAAATAATTTCATCCAGTGGCAACTTCGCATCTAATACCACCATTGCCGTCATCAGTTTGGTTATTGACGCGATCGGCACAACTTCATCTATATTATTGGCATAAATCACTTTATTCGTTTGTAAATCAACCACCATCGCACTACCCGATGCCAACTCAAGTGGGGCTTTTCCTTTCACTTCACCAGCCCCCCCACTCGCCATTGCAGGAAGTGTGACACTGATACAGGTAGATAGAAGCAAGAAACTTAATAGTGCAGAACGGATTTTCACATGCATTTTCGTCAGCTTAGATAGGTTGTCTGGAGCCATTGTGGTTGATCTGGCGCATTATAAATTACAGTAATGCACTGCGCACCACACATTCTTAAAATGATTGTTACAAAGATTAAGCTGTCTAATCACTGCTCAGCGGTAAACAATTTCTAAAGAAAGTAACACGAGAATAATAGTGATTATTCTAAAAGATAGCGTTTGTTTATAAAACAATCAATATGTGGTGACAGAGATGCTTCTGTTGTAATAATTAAATTTAAAAAATTCAGCATTTGCCATTTTAATTAGCCAAGATAGTCTTAACCAAACCTCAATAGTGAGAAAAAAAACACCTGCTCGTTCAAATATTACCCTATAATTGCCAACATAAATTTTTAGATAAACCTAATTCATAGGTGTTTATATGGGAACGACAATTTTTGGTATTCTCTTCGGAGTATTTTTAATCGCGGCTGGGTTAGCTGACATTCATGATGAAAACTTGGCATCTCTGACATTTTGGGTCGATGCATTGCTCATTTTTGTTGGGGCCGTCTTCCTATTGGGAATTGCGAAATTTATCGGCCGCAAGAAAAAATAAGTCTTTTGCTCTCTATCAAAAAAGGCGCTTAAAGCGCCTTTTTATTTGTATTAACTTATGCCAGTTCTGTCATCACCAACTGAGCTATTTCAAAGTAAATAATCAGGCCAGTACCATCAATAAAGGTCGCAATAAAAGGTGCGGATACTACTGCCGGGTCTATGGATAAGCGCTTTAATACCATCGGAATAATAGAAGAAACAATTGCGCTCCATACTGTGATTGCAACAACCGTTAAGCTTACAACGATAGTGACTTCCATCCCAACGCCGAGGAACCAAGCACGGATCCAGGCGGCCAGACCTATAGTTGTTGCCACCATTAAAGAAGTCGAGACCTCTTTACGTAATACAGCACCGACATTCCGTAAGCTAACTTCACCTAATGCCATCGCGCGCACCAAAGTAGAAGTAATTTGTGTACCGCTATTCCCTCCGGTACCGATTAATAACGGTATAAAGAATGCCAGCGCAATAGCAGCTTCCAGTTGTTCCTCAAATGCTTTTAATACTGTACCGGTATAGGCTTCTGCTACAAATAGCATTAATAACCAAATAACCCGTTTACGCCATAATGTCACTGGGCTGGTTTGTAAATAAGGTTCATCCAGGGGTAAACTGGCCCCTTGCCGTTGGGCATCCTCAGTATTTTCATCTTCAATCAATTCAGCAATATCTTGAGCCTGTAGTACCCCGACTAATTTACCGTGACTTAATACCGGAATAATATCTAAACCACTTTTTGATAGTAGACTGACGACCTCATGGCGATTCTGATCGGGGGAGACTGAAAAATAGCTCTGATTGATAATTTGGAAAACTTTTATATCCTGTTGTTCTTCCGTCAATAATTTTTTAACCGAAAGTAATCCGAGCAAATGTCGATTATCATTCGTTACCAATAATTGTGTCGGAATTTCATTATCAGAAATGTTTTGCAGAAAATAGGCTTTAGCCTCGGCGACTGACATATCAGCTGATACCGTAATATCGGCATCGCTCATATAAGCACCTAAAGTAGACTCTTTTTCTTCGCCTGGATTGAATTGGTGTTGCTTTTGTAATGCTAAATCAAAATGTGAACTCATAAATGACCCTATTACTGTTATTAATTAACTAAACAGTCCTCACATAGGGGCGTAACCAGATTAGAGAGTGCTCTATGGCTATCTCCGTGTCTAAGTTTTAGCACTATACAACGTATCTGATTTCTCAGAAGTTACTTTGGGTTATACCTTAATCCGATATAACCTGTCCTAACCTTGGGCGTCTCTGGACGTCGTCAGATCAGTAACCTGTGTTTGTATAGGAGCCTCGCCTAACGAGATACTGCATTTAAAATGCCCGCACACTATAGACGCGATACTTAAACTAAATCAAAAAAATAACCATTCTTGTTTAAGGTGTATTTAGGATATGAATATCAATAACAAATACACATCATGCCAGTTATTATCATTTTGAAAACGTATTCACCTACAAAATGTAAAATAATAATTATTGAATATAATTAATACTACTAATGATTTATTTCATCCTCCAATTAAAGATAATACCTAAAACAGGTGTTGCACTACACATTGAAAACATTAAAACCTGTTAAAATTTTATTGTTTATCATGACAAAGTCAGTTACTCCATAGCATTTCACCCCGGTAAAAAGACCCACAATAAGAAGGAATTTATTGATGAAAAAACATATCAATACATCAGTTTTATTTATATTTTTTGTGATGGGTGTAGAGCCTGTATTTGCCAATGAAATAACGCTGTGGCGCGAACCCGCGCCTATCGGCAGCAGGAATTCCCTCAGATCTAAAAGCAATGTACGATGTGATTAACAACTTGAGAAATAAAGAAAAAACCGAGGGTAAACTTCTTTACGTGAAATTTAGTTATCTACCCGAAGATGGGATGAAAAAGGTGGGTAGAAAAACAGTTAGTTTCGGGAAAATCCTTAAACAAATGCAAGATGACAAATAATAAGACCACAATAAATAAAAGCAAAATAGCACCGTTGCAGTGCTTTCAATTAGCCATAAGCAGCGGTGTTTAGTCATACCTAAAACTCACTAAATACGCTGAATAGCGCACGCAATATCTTTTGAGGTTTTTAATGCACGAATTTCGCTGAATAAATCAGTGGCTTCAGCATATTCTTTGCGCAGGTATCCTAACCACTGTTTGATACGGGCAACATGATACAGACCGGTATCACCCTGCTTTTCTAATTGCACATATTTTTTCAGTAACATGATGACTTCCGGCCACGGCATACGGGGTTCGTTATATTTCACGACTCGGCTCAAATTCGGCACATTCAGCGCCCCCCGCCCCAGCATTACAGCATCACAACCCGTCACTTTCATGCACTCTTGCGCGCTCTGATAATCCCAAATTTCACCATTAGCAATCACCGGTATTGTCAGGCGTTGGCGGATCTCGCCGATCGCTTGCCAATTGATGCGCTCAGCTTGATAACCATCTTCTTTCGTGCGGCCATGCACCGCTAATTCCGTTGCGCCCGATTGCTGTACCGCATCGGCAATTTCAAACTGACGATCGCCAGAATCCCATCCTAAACGAATTTTTACGGTCACGGGTAAATGGGCCGGAACAGCTTCACGCATGGCTTTCGCCCCCTGATAAATCAGCTCAGGATCTTTGAGCAATGTAGCGCCACCGCCGCTGCCATTAACCAATTTTGAAGGGCAACCACAGTTCAAATCTACACCATATGACCCCAGTTCAACCGCGCGAGCAGCATTTTCCGCCAGCCATTGAGGATATTGGCCTAATAATTGGATTCGAACCTGAGTGCCGGAGGATGTTCGGCTCTGGTGATGAAGTTCAGGGCACAGGCGATAGAATGATTTTGCTGGCAATAGTTGATCGACCACCCGTAAGAATTCGGTGATACAAAGATCGTAATCATTGACCTCACTGAGGAGTTCACGCACCAGTGAGTCCAATACGCCTTCCATCGGTGCCAGTATTACCCGCATGCTAATGATCTACTCCCTTGCTCACGACCTAACACAACACGACAGTGCCGAATAAATTTCGCATCGTATAACGATAAAAATGACCGGCAATGATACGGGGGAAGCAGGGTTTAAAACAAGGGATAACCTTGTAATCTCGTAGATTCAGATGAAAAAAAACCGCCTCCGGAGAAGCGGTTTTATCAGCGAATATTTTCTGACTTATTCGCCTGGTTTGCGGCTACGACCACGTGAGGATGGGCCGGCCGGACGGCGTTGACCATCAGCCTGGCTACGCGGGCGACTGGTGCGGCTGTCACCGCGACCGGCTGCTGCACCGCCACCATTTTGGGGGCGTCCAGCACTGCTGCCGCGCCCCATTCCAGGACGTTGCGCACCACGGCCCTGACGCCCATTTTGAATAGGGTCTGCCTTAATGCTTGGGTCTGGCTCATAGCCATCCAGCGCGATACGTGGAATTTCACGCTTTAGTAAGCGCTCAATATCACGCAGCAGTTTATGTTCATCGACACAAACCAAAGAAATCGCTTCACCGGTACGTTCTGCGCGGCCAGTACGGCCAATACGGTGCACGTAATCCTCTGGAACGTTTGGTAGCTCATAGTTAACCACATGGGGTAACTGGTCAATATCCAGACCACGAGCGGCGATATCAGTGGCGACCAGCACACGGATTTTGCCATCTTTAAAGTCAGCCAGTGCACGAGTTCGCGCACCTTGACTCTTATTACCGTGAATTGCTGCGGCAGTAATACCGTCTTTATTTAGCTGTTCTGCTAAATGGTTAGCGCCGTGTTTGGTGCGGTTGAACACCAATACTTGCTGCCAGTTACCTTCACCGATCATCTGGGACAATAACTCACGCTTGCGGTTCTTATCCACGAAATGAACGCTTTGCTCAATTTGTTCAGAAGCAGTATTACGGCGGGCCACTTCAACAGAAGCCGGGTTGTGCAACAGCTTGCTGGCCAAACCTTTAATCTCATCAGAGAAGGTGGCGGAGAACAGCAGGTTCTGACGTTTGGCTGGCAGTTTTGCCAAGACACGACGGATATCGTGAATAAAGCCCATATCCAGCATACGGTCAGCTTCGTCCAGCACCAAAATCTCAATCTTGGACAAATCAACCGCGTTCTGATGTTCCAGATCCAGCAAACGGCCAGGGGTCGCGACCAAAATATCAACGCCACCACGCAATTTCATCATCTGTGGATTAATACTAACGCCACCAAATACCACCAGCGAACGCAGCTTCAGATATTTGCTGTAACTCTGTACGTTTTCGTCAATCTGCGCAGCCAGTTCGCGGGTTGGCGTTAAAATCAGCGCACGTACCGGACGACGGCCTTTAATTGGCTGTTGGTTCTGACTCAGCAGTTGCAACAGCGGCAAGGTAAAACCAGCAGTTTTACCGGTACCGGTTTGCGCACTGGCCATTAAATCACGGCCTTCCAGTACCACAGGGATTGCCTGACGTTGAATAGGTGTCGGCACAAGGTAGCCCTGCTCTTCAACAGCGCGCAGGATGTCGGCGTTTAAGCCGAGAGAATCAAATGACATATTACGAGAAGCTCCAGATCTTCCCAATCCCGGCGATATCGTCAGGTGCAGTTTCAAGGGAAGATTATCAGACGAGGCATGAATTGAGGCATTACCACGAGGATTGGCACAAACTGCAGTGCACCATTGCGGCTGATTATAGCAGATGTTTAGCAAGAAAAGGGAGATTTACATATTTCTTAAGATTTTTATTAACTCAAACATCAAGAAAATTGATTTATTCCTGCCGATTAACCCGCTGTCGATCACAAAAACAGGCCTAATTCCGGTCGTCACTTTACATATTCTCAGTGGCGACCTAAAGTTAATCATATGATTGATTTATTATTTAGCTATCTATTAATATTAATGAAAATGATCTTCATTGGGTATGGAGCCTATGTCTCATTCTTCAACATCATCAATACCGACCACGTCCCGTGGCGAACAGGCCCGTCAGCAACTGATACACGCTGCGACCGAATTGTTCGGCGAACAGGGTTTGAAAGGGGCGACCACTCGCGAAATTGCACAGCGCGCGGGCCAGAACATTGCCGCAATTACCTACTATTTCAATTCAAAAGAGGGTTTGTATCTGGCAGTGGCCCAGCAAATTGCGGATTTTATCCAGCAGGCTTTCGCCCCACTGGCAGTGGAGATTGACCAGTTCCTCCAGCGCCCTGGTCAGGAGCAAACGCCCGAACAACAGCTACATTATATTCGCCGTGGATTACTGGAATTCAGTCATTTAATGACACAGCCAGAAACGCTAAATATCAGCAAAATCATGGCGCGCGAGCAGCTTTCTCCCAGTGATGCATATCCGCTGATTCATGCTCAGGCCATTGCTCCTTTGCATCAGAAACTGAACCTGCTGTTGGCTGCATTCATTGGCGCTGATGCAAGCGCGACAAAAACCATTATTCATACTCATGCATTGCTGGGTGAAGTTCTCGCTTTTCGCATGGCGCGCGAGACTATTCGTCGGCAAGCCGGATGGCTGGAAATTGGTGAGTCTGAAAGTGAGATGATTAATCAAGTGCTTATCGAACATATTGACCTGCTTCTATATGGGCTGCGGGCCAAAACATTACGGTGAAATCACTGACCTTGTTGTCATGAAAAATCAGTAACAGATAGGGAGCATTATGAATCGCAAGAAGATTATAGTGGCCGTCGTTATTGTCGCCCTGCTGGCGGCAATAGGTTACGGATGGAGTTATTATCGCCAACAACAGGACGCTACATTGACGTTATACGGCAATGTAGATATTCGTACCGTGAATCTGGGCTTTCGTGTTGGTGGCCGACTGGCCTCTCTGGCGGTCGATGAAGGGGATAAAATTCAGCCGGGCGAAATCTTGGGGAAACTGGATGACGGCCCTTATCTCAATGCCCTCAAACAGGCGCAGGCCAATGTACAAAGTGCGCAAGCCCAATTGGCTTTACTCAAAGCCGGGTATCGAGATGAAGAGATTGCCCAAGTGCGGTCTGAAGTGTCTCAGCGCGAGGCCGCATTCAGTTACGCCGATAGCTTCCTAAAACGCCAACAGGGGTTGTGGGCCAGTAAAGCTACATCCGCTAATGAGTTAGAAAATGCCCGTACGGCGCGGAATCAGGCGCAGGCCAATCTACAAGCGTCGAAAGATAAACTGGCTCAATACTTGAGTGGTAATCGCCCGCAAGAAATCGCCCAAGCCGAAGCCAATCTGGCGCAAAGTGAAGCTGAATTAGCCCAAGCCCAGCTTAACTTACAAGATACAACCCTACTCTCTCCCTCTGGTGGGACGGTGCTGACGCGTGCAGTGGAGCCGGGCACAATTTTATCCGCCAGCAATACCGTTTTTACACTTTCTCTGACTGACCCTGTATGGGTAAGGGCCTATGTCAGTGAGCGCCACTTGAATCAAGCGATTCCAGGAACTGAAGTCGAAGTCTTTACCGATGGCCGCCCCAACAAGCCTTATCGCGGCAAAATAGGTTTTGTTTCACCGACCGCCGAATTTACGCCTAAGAGTGTGGAAACACCGGACCTACGAACTGACCTGGTTTATCGCTTACGTATTATCATCACTGATGCGGATGAATCCCTGCGCCAAGGCATGCCGGTTACCGTCCGTTTTGTACAACCTTAAGGCGGCATGAGCTATGAATGGCATCCAGCATCTTATTACTCTGGAAGGTGTCGAAAAATCTTTCCCCGGACTGGAGAGCCCTGCCGTTGCCAGCCTGACCACTGAAATCCGCAGTGGCGCGGTCACCGGTTTAGTCGGGCCAGACGGAGCGGGCAAAACGACGCTGTTACGCATGTTGGCCGGGTTACTCAAACCCAGCCATGGCAAGATGACCGTCGTCGGCCTCGACCCCTTGGAAAATGATCGTCAGTTGCATTCCATCCTCGGCTACATGCCTCAAAAGTTTGGTTTGTATGAAGATTTGACGGTGATGGAGAACCTGACACTGTATGCCGATTTACGCGGCGTGACCGGCGAACAGCGCCGCCAAACCTTCGAGCGACTGCTGACATTTACTGATTTGACCCGTTTTACCGAGCGGCTGGCGGGTAAACTGTCCGGCGGCATGAAACAAAAGTTGGGATTAGCTTGCACTTTGGTTGGGCAACCGAAAGTCTTATTGCTGGATGAGCCGGGAGTCGGTGTCGACCCTATTTCACGTCGCGAGTTGTGGCGTATGGTTCATGAGTTAGCCAGCGACGGTATGCTTATCTTGTGGAGCACCTCTTATCTGGATGAAGCGGAACAATGCCGTGAAGTTTTGCTACTCAATGAAGGCAAATTGCTCTATAGCGGCGCGCCGCAAGAGCTGACTCAGCGCATGAGTGGCCGGACTATTTTGGTCACAGCCCAAACCGGCACAAACCGCAAATTACTGCAACACGCCTTGGCATTGCCGCAGGTCAGTGATGGGGTCATTCAAGGGAAATATGTGCGGCTGATTCTCAAACCAGAAGTGGACCACAGCCAACTATTATCCCTGTTAAATCAGCCTAATGGCCAGATAATGGAAGCTGAACCGCGCTTTGAGGATGCTTTTATCGACCTGCTGGGTGGTGGCCCTGCCAGTGAGTCGGCACTGGCGAAAATCATGCCTAAAGTGGAAGGCAGTCATGATGAAACCGTGATTGAAGCCCAAGATTTAACCAAGAAGTTTGGTGATTTCGCCGCGACCGACCACGTCAATTTTCAGGTAAAACGCGGGGAGATATTTGGCCTACTCGGCCCGAACGGGGCCGGTAAATCGACCACATTTAAAATGATGTGTGGCTTGCTCGTTCCCACATCCGGTAAAGCATTAGTGCTCGGTATGGATTTAAAAACCAGTTCTGGTAAAGCACGACAGCATTTGGGCTATATGGCGCAAAAATTCTCACTGTATGGCAACCTGACCGTGGAGCAAAATCTGAAGTTTTTCTCCGGCGTTTATGGTCTGCAAGGGAAAACCCAGCGCGATAAAATAGCAGACATGACGTCGGCATTTAATTTCACTCCGATTATCAAGCAGCCCCCCGACTCATTACCACTTGGATTCAAGCAACGGCTGGCGCTGGCTTGTGCTCTTATGCATGAACCTGACATCCTATTTCTTGATGAGCCGACCTCAGGTGTCGACCCACTCACCCGCCGAGAGTTTTGGTTGCATATCAATGGGATGGTAGATAAAGGCGTGACAGTTATGGTCACCACCCACTTCATGGATGAAGCGGAATACTGTGACCGTATCGGGCTGGTTTACCGAGGTAAAATTATTGCTGCGGGCACGCCAGATGAGCTAAAGCAGCAAGTTGCCACGGATAAAAATCCTAACCCATCAATGGAAGATGCATTTATCGAACTGGTCTTACGCTATGACCAGCAAAACGATAAGGAGCAGCAATCATGACCGAGCCGCATGAATTCCCGGTAAATAAATCGCCGGCAAATGAGGATGAAACTTATCACGACACAGGATTTTCCTGGCGACGCCTGCGTGCATTATGTCGTAAAGAAACTCGGCAAATTTTGCGCGACCCCAGCAGCGGGCTTATTGCTTTTGTCATCCCCCTACTGTTGCTGTTTATTTTTGGCTACGGCATCAATCTTGATTCGAGCAAACTGCATATTGGCATTTTGATGGAGCAACAAAGCAAACCAGCACAAGATTTGGCTAATGCGTTTGCCAGCTCGCCGTATATCTCTCCACAGATCAGTGATAACCGTCAGGTGCTGATTCAGGCAATGCAAGCCGGTAAAATTCGCGGGTTAATTGTCATTCCCAATGATTTTGCCGAGCAGCTCGCGCGGCCAGAGAGTAAAGCGCCCATTCAGGTCATTACTGATGGGAGTGAGCCGAACACTGCCAACTTTGTGCAAGGTTATGCCCAAGGTGTATGGCAAATCTGGCAGCAACAACAGGCGCAAAATCTGGGGCAGAAAAATGATCCGCTGATAGAAATTCAGCTACGTTATTGGTTTAACCCCGCCGCCATTAGCCGACATTTTATTATTCCCGGTGCTATCACTATTATCATGACGGTGATTGGCGCGATCCTGACATCCTTGGTGATCGCCCGTGAATGGGAGCGTGGCACCATGGAGGCATTGCTGTCTACTCAAGTCACGCGCAGCGAACTGCTGCTGTCAAAACTTATCCCTTATTACGTGCTCGGTATGATTGCCATGACACTCTGTATGGTGGTGTCGGTATTCATCCTCGGTGTGCCCTATCGCGGTTCATTGGCAATATTATTTGTCATGACCAGTCTGTTTTTAGCCAGCACACTGGGGATGGGGTTGTTGATTTCGACAATCACCCGCAATCAATTCAATGCCGCCATGGTGGCATTGAATGCTGCATTCCTGCCCGCCGTTATGCTGTCAGGCTTTATTTTTGAAATTGACAGCATGCCCGCCGTGGTGCGCGCCGTAACCTATATCATCCCTGCCCGCTATTTTGTCAGCAGCCTGCAAACCCTGTTCCTGGCGGGGAATATCAGCACCGTGTTGGTGATTAACCTGCTGTTTTTGATTGCATCAGCCGCTGTGTTTATCGGCTTAACGGCATGGAAAACAAATCGCCGGTTAGATTAACGGTGAGATTAAAGGAAGGGAGTTAACCATGTTTCATCGCCTTTACACATTGATTATTAAAGAGTTACAGTCCCTACTGCGCGAACCGCAAACCCGTGCGATATTAATCATGCCAGTAATATTGCAGGTGATATTATTCCCATTCGCCGCCACGCTGGAAGTGACCAATGCCACTATCGCAATTTACAGCGAAGACAGCGGTAAGGCCTCAATAGAGCTCACTCAGCGCTTTGCTAAAGCTGAAGCATTTTCTCATGTATTACTGCTGCACAGTCCACAAGAGATTCAGCCAGTGATTGATAATCAGAAAGCGCTACTGTTAATTCGCTTTCCTGAGCAATTCAGTGCGGATTTGGCCAATGGCAAAATGACCCAATTACAACTCGTATTGGATGGGCGCAATTCCAACAGTGCCCAGATAGCAGCAAATTACATTCAGCAAATTGTCCAAGAATACCAATTAGAATTGACTCAGGGGCAAATCAAGCCCAATAACAGTGAGTTAGTGATTCGAAATTGGTATAACCCGAATCTGGATTACAAATGGTTCGTGGTGCCATCATTGATCGCGATGATTACAACTATTGGCGTGTTGATTGTGACATCACTGTCGGTCGCGCGTGAGCGGGAGCAAGGGACACTGGAACAGCTTTTAGTCTCGCCACTGACAACCTGGCAGATTTTTATCGGCAAAGCTGTTCCGGCACTGATTGTTGCCACATTCCAGGCAACTATCGTGTTGTTTATCGGCATATTTTTCTACCAGATTCCCTTTGCGGGGTCACTGGCACTATTTTATGGCACCATGCTGCTCTATGGCCTGTCGCTGGTCGGTTTTGGCTTGTTGATTTCATCACTATGTTCAACTCAGCAACAAGCATTTATCGGCGTATTTGTCTTTATGATGCCCGCAATCTTGCTTTCCGGTTATGTCTCTCCGGTGGAGAACATGCCTATTTGGCTGCAAAATATCACGTGGATCAATCCTATCCGCCACTTTACTGATATCACCAAACAAATTTACCTCAAGGATGCCAGCTTCGATATTATTTGGCATAGCTTATGGCCGCTGCTGGTGATAACAGCCACGACGGGCAGTGCAGCTTATGGGATGTTTAGGCGGAAAATCGCGTAACACAGCAATTTCTGTACTAATAAAAAATAAAAGGACACCAATCTGGTGTCCTTCTTCAAAATCTCAAACTGCATATCTGAGCTTGATTAACGACGGTTGCCGAAAATCCGCAGTAACATCAAGAACAAGTTGATGAAATCAAGATACAGGGTCAGTGCGCCCACGATGGAGTATTTGCGGAAGCTATCTTTATCATTAGCATCCAACTGTGACCCCATGTTTTTCAGTTTCTGAGTATCGTAAGCTGTCAGGCCAACAAACACCAACACCCCGATGTAGGTCACAGCCCACATCAATGCCGTGCTTTTCAGCCAGATGTTAACAATTGAAGCCAACACGATACCAATCAGACCCATAAACAGCATGCTGCCCATGCCACTCAAATCACGTTTGGTGGTGTAGCCGTAGAAGCTCATGGCACCAAACATACCGGCAGCAATCAAGAATGTGCTGGCGATAGAAGAGCTGGTATACATGATGAAAATACTGGATATCGTTAAGCCGGTTAATGCTGAATAGAGCATAAACAGCGAAGTGGCCATCGAACCACTTAAGCGGTTAACCATGCCAGAAATAACAAATACCAGACCTAATTGAACAATAATCAGTCCAAAAAAAGTAATCTGGCTGGAGAAGATAAAGTTAAGTACCGCAGGGGTGTTCGCTGCGTACCAAGCGACGACCGCCGTTAATAACAGACCACAGGTCATCCAGCCGTATACCTGCGCCATATATGCCTGAATGCCAGTGTTGGCACGTTCGACAATTGAACCATTAGAGCGTGGATAGCGATCCATGGTAGTTACCTTATGCATATAAATGATGATACAGGCCATCAACTGACAGCCCACCGACTCTTTAAGGGTATCACAGAAATACGGTAAACAAGGGAGTAAAAATAGGTATTTAAGGCCAATCTTTACACGGGTTTACGTAAAGTTTACCAACGCTTGGCTGCGGCATGATCACTGTCGCGTGATTCGACCCAACGTTCGCCGCCAGTGGTCGCTTCGCGTTTCCAGAATGGCGCCCGCGTTTTCAGATAGTCCATAATAAACTCGGCCGACTCAAACGCCATACTGCGATGAGCACTGGTCACGCCGACAAAGACAATTTCATCGCCGGGGAATAACGGCCCCACCCGATGAATAACGGAGACTCGCTGTAAGGGCCAGCGGCTGCGCGCTTCGGCAATAATTTCACCCAGCGCTTTTTCTGTCATTCCTGGGTAATGCTCCAGTGTCAAAGCGCTAACATTGGCACCCAGATTGTGGTTGCGAACTTTGCCCGTGAAGGTTACCACCGCCCCATCTTCATCACATTGTGACAACCAATTGTATTCTTCGCCGACATTGAATGACTCCGGCCCGACACGGATGCGAGTGTTGTCCATCATCAACCTCCCGTCACCGGGGGGAAGAAAGCCACCTCATCACCTGCAACCAAGGGATGTTGAGCATTGACCAGCGATTGATTTACCGCCGTGAGCAATTTGCCCTCTTCAAGTGCTAACTGCCAGCGCTCACCTCGTTGACACAAGGATTGGCGTAATGCTTCAACGGTTGGAAACTCCGCAGCCACTTGCAAGCTGTCAGTTCCTACCAGCTCGCGCACCTGAGCAAAAAACAGAATCTGAATCATGGAGTCACCTTAAAATCACCGGATTTTCCGCCGCTTTTCGCCAACAAGCGAACCGGGCCAATTATCATGTCTTTTTGCACCGCTTTGCACATGTCGTAAATGGTCAATGCTGCCACGGATGCCGCGGTGAGGGCCTCCATTTCCACTCCAGTTTTACCAGTCAAACGGCAACAGGATTCAATACGCACTCGGTTATGTTCTGGCTGTGCTTCCAGTTGGACTTCCACTTTAGTCAGCAGTAATGGGTGACATAACGGGATCAATTCCCACGTTTTTTTGGCCGCCTGAATGCCGGCAATCCGTGCGGTGGCAAACACATCACCTTTATGATGGCTGCCATCAATAATCATCGCTAATGTCGCAGTATGCATTTCAACAAAAGCTTCCGCACGGGCTTCACGTACGGTTTCAGCTTTTTCGGATACATCCACCATATGAGCTTCGCCAGCGGCATTAATGTGAGTCAGTTGGGTCATATATAACCTTTGGTCATGATATTGCAGCCAATCAGCCACCAATAAACGATAAATTCTGCGTAATACCGCTGTTACCTTGATGCAAGAAATGAGTTTGCTTCTTGGTTTGCAATGCACTCTGAATCCGCGCCATTAATTCATACTGCTGGTCATCACTACCTAACAGGTCACGCAGCGTAATACCCTGCTCGCCAAATAAGCATAAATGCAGATTCCCCAATGCAGAAACACGCAGGCGGTTACAACTGGCACAGAAATCCTTCTCATAAGGCATAATAAGCCCCACTTCCCCTAAGTAATCAGGGTGATGGAATACCTGAGCGGGGCCATCACTGCGGGCGCGCTCTTGCTGTTGCCAACCTTGCTGGAGTAATTGCTGGCGGATAACGCCACCAGAAACATGGTGTTTGCGAAACAGATTGCCGCCCTCACCGGTTTCCATCAGTTCAATAAACCGCAGTTGAATGGGGCGAGATTTTATCCAGTGAAGAAATGCACTGAGATTACGATCATTAACATCGCGCATCAGTACGGCATTGATTTTGACCTTCTCAAAACCCGCATCAAAAGCGGCATCAATACCTTGCATCACTTGATGAAATTTATCTTGCCCGGTGATGGCATGAAATTGTCGTGGATCGAGGCTATCAACACTGACATTAATCGCCGTCAACCCAGCATCACGCCACTGAGCAGCATCACGGGCCAAGCGGTAACCATTGGTCGTCACAGCTAAAGTGCGGATCACGGAGTTTTGACGAATAGTGGCGATGATATCGGTAAAATCGCGGCGCATAGACGGCTCGCCGCCGGTCAAGCGGATTTTTTCTGTCCCTAACATAGCAAAAGCACGGCTGACGCGGCTTATTTCGTCAAGGCTGAGAAAACTTTTTAATCCGTCCGGGCGATAGCCATCAGGCAAGCAATATGTGCAGCGAAAATTGCACACATCGGTAATCGATAGGCGCAAATAATAGAACTTGCGCGCAAATGCGTCTGTAAGTTGTACCATAACACCTTTCCAAATACGGGAGATGCAGGCATTTCTACCTCGCACCCTGGTGGCTTAAAGCCACGGCCAGAGCATCATATTGTCCGTAAATGCAACAACGTAGACACTAAGGCTAGGAGTTTATGCTCAGGTGGCTGCTGTTCACAGCTAACTAAACCATGGTTAAAAAGCCAGATTCATATCCGCGACTCATCGCGAAAGACCTCACTTTTCCTACAGATTCTAACGCTAAAAAGACAAGATAGCCAATTGCAGTTTTTCGCTATATATTTTTATATACAACGACTTATACTACAAAACACATGGTTATTGAGCTTATTTTATTCCCTGGCTAATACTTTGTTTAAAATCACGAAAACTATGCCTTTTATCGCGTTTTGGCGGCAAATCCGTTAACTTATGCAGCAATTTCACTATTCGCAGTAGCCAATAGATTTCGAAGTGTAAGAAGGCAGTAAGCGCGAGCATTCCAATGAGCAGACTCAAGTCAGTAATTTGGATAAACCGGGCGGCCAACGCACCTACATTTTTGAAGATGGCGGGTATATGCTTTTAGAGCCAGGCAACAATATACAGACAGGAAAAATATGCGAAATCGCACATTAGCGGATCTCGACCGCGTGGTTGCATTAGGTGGAGGCCATGGTTTGGGGCGGGTGATGTCATCCCTTTCCTCTTTAGGCTCACGTCTGACCGGTATAGTGACCACCACCGATAATGGCGGTTCGACTGGCCGCATACGTCGCTCCGAAGGGGGAATTGCGTGGGGCGATACCCGTAATTGCCTGAATCAATTGATAACAGAGCCTAGTGTGGCGTCTGCGATGTTCGAATACCGTTTTACCGGTAATGGTGAACTGGCAGGCCATAATTTGGGTAATTTAATGCTCAAAGCGCTGGACCACCTCAGCATCCGGCCAATTGAAGCCATTAATTTGGTGCGTAGTTTGCTGAAAGTAGATGCCTGGTTGATTCCAATGTCAGAACAACCGGTCGACTTGCTGGCTATCGACAGCGAAGGACACCCGGTTTACGGTGAAGTAAATATTGACCAACTGGCTCATATGCCACAGGAAATGCTGCTCTCGCCCCATGTCCACGCGACAAAGGAAGCCATCGAAGCGATTAGTCAGGCGGATGTTATTTTAATCGGGCCGGGCAGTTTTTTGACGAGCCTGATACCACTGCTTTTGCTGGATGATTTAACTCAAGCTTTACGACGCAGCTCTGCCAGCATGATTTATATTGGTAATCTGGGGCGCGAGATCAGTGTCGCGGCGGCTGAACTCTCATTGCACGAAAAGCTGGCAATAATGGAAAACAAAATTGGCCGCAAGATTATTGATGCAGCAATTGTCAGCCCACGCATTGATATCAGCGGCGTTACAGACAGAATTATTGTCCAGCAGCCCTTGGAAGCCAAAGATATCCCCTACCGCCATGACCGTGAGTTATTGCGCCAGGCACTGGAAACGACCTTGCAACAGTTGGGTGGCGCGGGTTGCGCGTCATAAATTGCCGGGACTACTTCCTGAATTGTTCTTGCAAAGCCGCATTGCCAATCATGTGGATATAAAGCTCTTCCACTTTAGTGCGCGCCCACGGCGTGCGGCGTAAAAACTTCAGACTGGATTTAATACTCGGATCACTGGTGAAACAGTTGATCCGAATGCGGTATGCCAGTTCTTCCCAGCCATAATGCTCAACCAGTTTGGTCAATAGTTGTTCAAGGGTAATGCCGTGTAACGGATCTTTTGATACATTGCTGCTCATCATTTGACCTTTTTATTTTTGGTAATTATCTGATAGCCCTAATTTTAGCGGCACACCATACGAGGAATCGAGGTATGCCGCAAGAGATTAAGATATGGCAATGAATTGCTGGCGCAACTGATGCACCTGATCGCGCAATTCTGCCGCTTGTTCGAACTCAAGATTTTGCGCGTGTGTGTACATCTTCGCTTCCAACTCACGGATTTTCTGGTCAAGCGCTTTCGGTGCCAAAGATTGGTAATCATGGGTATCAGCCACTTTACCGCCCCGCCCTTTCCCTTTACCCCGGGTAGAAGGCTGGCCTAATTGCAGAATATCGCCGACCTTCTTATTAAGCCCCTGAGGGATAATACCGCGCTCTTCGTTGTAAGCTTGCTGCTTAGCCCGACGCCGCTCGGTTTCACCAATCGCTTTTTCCATTGAAGCCGTAATTCTATCGCCATAAAGAATAGCCTTACCATTGAGGTTACGTGCTGCGCGGCCAATCGTCTGGATTAAGGAGCGCTCAGAACGCAGGAAACCTTCTTTATCGGCATCAAGGATGGCAACCAGAGAAACCTCCGGCATATCCAGCCCTTCTCGCAGTAAGTTGATGCCCACCAGCACATCAAACTCACCCAAACGCAAGTCACGGATAATTTCAACACGCTCAACAGTGTCAATATCTGAATGCAAGTAACGCACCCGTGCGCCGTGCTCTTCCAGATATTCGGTTAAATCTTCCGCCATCCTTTTGGTTAGCGTAGTCACCAATACCCGTTCGTTTATGGCGGCTCGGATACGGATTTCTGACAGTAAATCATCCACCTGCGTTGTGACGGGGCGAACTTCAATAAGTGGGTCGAGCAAGCCTGTTGGGCGCACAACTTGGTCGATAACATCACCGCCGGATTTCTCCAGCTCATACTTGCCTGGGGTCGCGGAAACATAAATGGTTTGTGGTGCCAGCGCCTCAAACTCTTCAAAGCGCATTGGGCGGTTATCCAGTGCCGATGGCAGCCGGAAGCCATATTCCACCAGTGTTTCTTTCCGTGAGCGGTCCCCTTTATACATTCCGCCAATTTGTGGAATGGTGACGTGGGATTCATCCACAATCAGCAAGCCGTCTGCCGGTAGGTAATCAAACAGGGTTGGCGGTGGCTCACCCGGCCCTCGTCCAGAAAGATAACGGGAGTAGTTTTCAATACCAGAGCAGTAACCCAGCTCATTCATCATTTCCAGATCAAACTGCGTTCGTTGCGTAATCCGTTGTTCTTCAATCAATTTGTTGTTGGCTAATAGCACTTGACGCCGCTCAGCCAGTTCAACTTTGATGTCTTCCATTGCCTGTAAAATACGCTCCCTTGGGGTAACGTAGTGGGTTTTAGGATAGACCGTAAAACGTGGAACCTCGTGCTGTAGCTGGCCAGTTAGCGGATCAAATATAGATAACCGCTCAACTTCCTCATCAAACAATTCAACCCGCAATGCCCATTCGTCAGATTCCGCCGGGAAGATGTCGATAACCTCGCCACGGACTCGGAAAGTGCCGCGCTGGAACACCTGATCATTGCGGCTATATTGTAATTCTGACAAGCGCCGCAAAATGGAGCGCTGATCAATTATCATGCCCTTGGTCAAATGCAGCATCATTTTCAGGTATAAATCGGGGTCACCCAAACCATAAATAGCGGAGACCGAGGCTACCACCACGACATCGCGCCGCTCCAGTAGGGCTTTAGTCGCCGAGAGCCGCATTTGCTCGATATGCTCGTTTACAGAGGAATCTTTCTCGATAAAGGTATCAGAGCTGGGAACATAAGCTTCAGGTTGATAATAATCATAATAGGAGACGAAATACTCCACCGCATTCTCGGGAAAGAACTCTTTCATCTCGCCATAAAGCTGCGCTGCCAATGTTTTATTGGGCGCTAACACCATCGTGGGCCGATTCAGGTCAGCAATAACATTAGCAACCGTAAAGGTTTTACCCGAGCCCGTCACCCCCAACAACGTCTGATGGGCCAACCCATTCTCCAGCCCCTCCTCCAACTTACGGATGGCTTCAGGCTGATCGCCTGCTGGTTTAAACTCAGAATGTAGTTTGAATAATTTACTCATGAATTCGCTACCCGCCGGAGAAATACAGACTGTCAGGAGGCTAATTATGAAAGCCCCATAGATTTTTGCCACCACTATGATACTGGATATAAAACCAGCTTCAAACACCAAATTGCCGAAATTTCTCTCACCGCCCTATTGTGTGCATTGTTACAGTGAGATATTGCGGGCATTTGCACCCTAAAAGTATTTTTATCCCCAGCCGTTAACATAAACGTATTATCGACGTGTTTATTGATTAAAGATTATCCATCTATGTCGGCTATATTTTTTGAGCGCTTGATTTAAATTAACTTATTGAAAATAAAAAATATTTTTAAAAAGTCGAGAATCCGGACAACACGAGTGGAAGCCGCGCCCGCTCTCGCCTGCCATCAGTTTTCTATCGCTAATGCACAAGGTTATCCACAGGAATGGTGGATAACTCATTCAACCCCATAAGGGCCGCGTGTTGGCGAAAAGCAAAGCTTAACGACGAAATAGTGACAAACTGGCTTTTTTAGTGTTTTTTTTACATTTTTATTTCACCGCATATTTCAATAAGTGCTAACAAATTCATTTGCTAATTCTATAATTTCAGCTCCCTCCACCGGCGAATTCAGCCGCCGTCTGAGTGCGGCCTTTTTATTGCACCATTATCGGCTTTAAAGCACTGCTTAAGTGCAAGAAACTCCCGCTCAGCCGACCTTGTGTGAAGGCTTTGTCAGTTTTAGTTTATCCTCGCACGCCAAAACCATTTACAGCCCGTTAACATACATCTTTTGCCTCGACTCGTGGCAACTTGGCCCAAGAGTTGCTTGATACATAGACATTCGCAACCACTCGTTAGAAATGTGGTGTTTTATGCTGTGCTGCCGCTACCAGGTATGCAGATTTGCTGGTTAATCCTTCACTAGCCGTTACAGAACACCGGGATACCTGTGAATAACTGAGATCGACTGAGGAGAGCACTGATGCTGAGTTTAACCGCTGTAAATCAATACTATGGTCAGAATCATATCCTTTGGGATATCAATCTGGAGATTCCTCGCGGCCAATGTACCTGTTTGATTGGCCGTAACGGCGTAGGGAAAACCACATTAATCAATTGCATCATGGGCCATTTGCCGATTAAGAGTGGCACCATGACCTGGCAACCTAACCATGAACCCCCGCAGAATTTGCTACAGCAACCCGTCGAGGGGCGCACGGCTCTTGGCATCGGCTATGTCCCGCAAGGGCAGCAGATATTCTCCCAACTGAGTGTTGAGGAAAATATGTTGATAGCCGTGTTGGCTGGCCGCCATAAATCGCGCCATATTCCCGGCTGGGTTTTTGAGTTGTTTCCGCTGTTATATGACAAACGCCGCCAACGGGGTGGGGAACTGACTCGCAATCAACAACAACAATTGGCTATTGCCCGGGCATTGGTGGCCGAACCGGAGTTACTTATCCTTGATGAACCGGGCAACGGCACATTACCTCCCCTAAATGAAGATATCGGTAATATCTTGCATCAGCTCAGTCGTGGCCTTGGCATGACAGTGTTATTAGTTGAGCATCGGCTCCCCTTTATTCAACATGTTGCGGACAGATTTTGCCTGATGGCAGGGGGAAGAAATGTGGCGCAAGGGACGTTAGATCAGTTGGATGAAAATATGATTATTGAGCATTTGGCCAGTTGATATGACTCAAGACCGCGCCCCACAGCAGCATATTTGCGCAAGAAATTATGGGCTAATACCCGTTATTAGCCCTTTTCGTCACCAAATGGTCAAAAAAACGTATTTACTTTCCCGCAGCCAGTAAGCTCAAATCCAGATAGTGACCAAGACCGCCCGGCTGTATGGTGGGGCAAGCAGCAAGATTTGGCAGATGAGGAATCACTCCCAATAACGGCGCGCTAATCATCCGTGTTAGTGTTGCCAGGTACTCGGCTTGCCGCCTGCCAGCAGGTATCACCTCATTCGCGACCCACCCCACCAAGGGCAGCCCCGCCTGCTGAACAGCCAAGGCCGTCAACAATGCATGATTGATACACCCCAGCTTTACACCAACGACCATAATCACCGGTAATTGTTCCTGCTGCACCCAATCAGCAAAAGTTGCTTGGGCAGACAGTGGCGTAAACCACCCCCCCGCGCCCTCGACCAAGATCCAATCCGCCGATTGCTCCAACTGCCGCAATCCTTCAGATAAGACAGGCAAATGAATATCCTGCCCTTCACTTACGCTGGCAATGTGTGGTGAGGTCGCCTCCCGCAGAGTCAGCGGATTCACCTGAGCATAAGACAATGCTTGAGTGCTGTTAGCCTGTAATGCCAGGGCATCACTGTTACGCAAACCATCAGCCGTCATCTGACTACCCGACGCGACCGGTTTATAACCGGCAGTACGATAGCCCTCAAGGGCTGCAGCTTGCAGTAATGCGCAACTGGCCACAGTCTTACCGACATCAGTATCAGTGCCAGTGATAAACCAACGTTTAATCACGATAGATAACCCCATAAACTAAATGGTAACTCAGCGGGTAGTTGCCGGATTGCGTGTTATAAGCGCGCTGCAAGGCCATTAGGCGCTCGCGGCCACTCAATCCCGGCTCACGCCCCTGATGCAAATGCGTGGCACCAATGCCCTGTAATGAGCGCATAAGCGCTATTACATTCGGAAATTGCAGTTGATACAACTGCGGTGTCAGGGTGTGTCGATAACCCTGACAAGCTGCGCCAATGTGCTGAAATGTGAGGAAATCATTCACATGACGCTTGCCATCAACCTGTTGCCACGCCCGCCCTAACTCATCAAGGGAGCCGTTGGCTAAAGTAGAAAACAGAATAATCCCTCCCGGCCGTGTCACCCGGTACAGCTCCCCCAACGCGGCGTGTAAATCAGCACACCACTGCACGGCTAAGTTACTAAAACAGAGATCAACTGATTGATCTGGCAGCGGAATATTTTCAATATCCCCGAGAAGATAGTCATCTGCGGCCTGGTGCTGGCGGGCGTGTTCTAACATACCGGAGGCCAGATCCAATGCGATGACATGCTTACCCCGCTCACGCCACAGGCGGCTGAAATGCCCGGTGCCACAGCCCGCATCCAATACTGATATCCCGGGATGCTGAGCGCCGAGAGCCAGCAAGGTATCCCCGGTTTCCCGCTGTAAATTAGCAGCCGAATCGTAACGGCTTGCAGCACGGCTAAAGGCCGCCGCAATCGCCGGTTTGTTCACTTTGGGCTGCTTAATTGCTGGCTGATGACCCGCAGCCGACTGCAAGTGTTCAGTGGCAAACGCCATGCAACACCTCCAGCAGTTGGTCGATATCATCACTTTGATGTGCCGCACTTAGGGTAATGCGTAACCTGGCCCCACCCGGAGGAACGGTCGGCGGGCGAATCGCGGTAACCCATAATCCCGCCGCGCGCAGTTGCTCCGCCAATGCTACTGTCTGTTGATTGTCACCGACCCACAGCGGCTGGATGGCGGTTTCAGATGCCCCTAGTTGCAACGGCAAATCTGCCGCACCGCGACGAAATTGTGCAATGCGTTGCTGAAGCTGTTGGCGCAAATCATCACCTTGCTGAATGCGCAATAATGCTGTTTGCAAAGCATAGGCCTGTGCTGGCGGCATCGCGGTGCTGTAAATCAGGTGACGGGCATACTGCACCAGATATTCGGCTACAGGCTCCTGACACAAGACTGCCGCGCCGCTTAATCCAAATGCCTTACCAAACGTGACCACCAACAGTTCGGGCTTAATACCTTGCAGCCAGCAACTGCCGCGCCCCGCAGCGCCCCGCACCCCAATGCCATGCGCATCATCCACTAACAACCAGCCGCCCGCCGGCGCAATGTGTTGCTGTAAATCCACCAGCGGCGCACTGTCACCGTCCATGCTAAAAATACCTTCAGTGACCACCAAGGTTTGTCCTGAACACGGCTTATTGAGCAGCTTTTGCAGTGAATCGGCTTGATTATGGGTAAAACGCCGCAATTGAGCTGGCGAGTGCGTTGCGGCCTCGAGCAAAGAAGCGTGACTGAGTTTATCGGCCAGAATTCGATCATCAGCAGCGGTTAACGCCGCCAATACCGCCTGATTTGCGGCATAGCCGGAGATAAACAATAAAGCCCGTGGGTAACCCAGCCAGTCAGCTAATTGTTGTTCAAATTGGGCATGAGGCCGACTATAGCCCGTCACATGGCCGGAACCGCCGCTCCCCACGCCATAGCGCTGCGCCCCTTGCTGCCAGGCCGCAATCACCTCAGCATCTTGACTTAACCCCAAGTAATCATTGCTGGAAAAGTTGAGATATCGCCGCGTGTCAGTGTGTAACCAGCGGCCATTAGCGCCGTCATTCATCTGGCGGGAACGATAGGCCGCCGTCTCGCGCCGCTGTTGCAAGCCGCGTTCTATCTTGTTTTGCCAGCTCATCAGACAGCCGCGTTATAAAATTGAACATTGTCTCCGGGCAAGGAGTCGCCGTGCAATAATTGCGCCGTCAGAGCTTGCTGCTGTTCACGATCGCCATGATCGGTTGCCGTCTGTTGCGGGTTCAGCCCCAACTTACGGAACAGTTGTAAATCTTTGTCTTCTTCTGGATTCGGCGTGGTGAGCAATTTGCAACCATAAAAAATGGAGTTGGCCCCGGCCATAAAACACATGGCCTGCGTCTGCTCATTCATTTGCTCACGGCCGGCGGAAAGCCGCACATAGGAGGTTGGCATCATGATGCGGGCTATCGCAATGGTGCGAATGAAGTCGAAAGCATCCACATCCTCATTGTTTTCCAGTGGCGTTCCTTTCACTTTGACCAGCATATTGATTGGCACACTTTCCGGGGGGGTTGGCAAATTCGCCAGTTGCACCAGCAACCCGGCACGGTCACGAACAGTTTCTCCCAGCCCAACAATCCCACCGGAACAGACTTTGATGCCCGCATCACGGACTTCACTCAGGGTATCAAGCCGCTCCTGATAACTGCGGGTGGTGACGATGCTGCCATAAAATTCCGGCGAGGTATCGAGATTGTGATTGTAATAATCCAGCCCAGCTTCGGCCAATCGGTGGGCTTGTTGCTTATCCAACGTACCGAGTGTCATGCAAGTTTCCATGCCCATCGCTTTGACACCTTCGACCATTTGTTGCAGGTAAGGCATATCGCGCTCATGAGGGTTTTTCCAGGCCGCTCCCATACAGAAACGGGTTGAACCCGCAGCTTTGGCTTTTTTCGCTGACGCCAACACTTGCTCGACTTGCATTAATCGCTCGCTTTCCAAGCCGGTCTTGTAGCGCGAACTTTGTGGACAATATTTACAATCTTCCGGGCAAGCACCGGTTTTAATCGACAACAAAGTGCTGACTTGAACTTGGCGCGGATCAAAATGCTGGCGGTGAATTTGCTGAGCTTCAAACAATAAATCTAACAAGGGTTTTTCAAACAGGGCTTGGGCTTGCCCGACTGTCCAGCGAATATAATTTGCCATTACGGCTTCTCCAACGAAGAGAAAAAAGTGTCGTCAGTGTAAATAAACTCGATATACTGTCAACCATTCTTGCATCAATTTGGTTTACAACAAATTCTCATGACACCTTCTGACCTGGCTTTTGACCAACGCCACATCTGGCATCCCTACACGTCAATGACCGACCCGCTGCCCTGCTATCCAGTCGTCGCGGCCGACGGGGTTGAGCTACAACTGGCAGACGGTCGACGGCTGATTGATGGCATGTCGTCATGGTGGGCAGCTATTCACGGATACAATCACCCGGCACTGAATCAGGCAGCCCATCAGCAGTTGGATAAAATGTCGCATGTGATGTTTGGCGGTATCACCCATCCGCCGGCGGTAAAACTGTGCCAACAGTTAGTCGCCATAACTCCCCCGACGCTGGAATGTGTGTTTTTAGCTGATTCTGGCTCGGTAGCGGTAGAAGTTGCCCTGAAAATGGCACTGCAATACTGGCAGGCAAAAGGCGAACGGCGGCAGCGTATTTTAACTCTGCGCCATGGCTATCATGGCGACACCTTCGGCGCGATGTCAGTCTGTGATCCGCAAAATTCCATGCACAGTTTGTATCAGGGGTATTTAGCTGAAAATCTGTTCGCCACCGCGCCACAATGCCGCTTCGATGAGGACTGGGATCCTGAGGACATCACTGATTTTGCTGCACTGATAGCGAAACATTCCGGCGAGATTGCGGCCGTAATTTTAGAGCCCATCGTGCAAGGTGCGGGCGGGATGCGTATCTACCATCCCAACTATTTGCGTGAGGTTAGAGCACTCTGTGATCAGCATAAAATTTTGTTGATTGCTGATGAAATTGCCACCGGTTTTGGCCGCACCGGTAAACTTTTTGCCTGTGAACATGCGCAAATCGTGCCGGATATTCTTTGCCTGGGCAAGGCTCTCACTGGGGGATATCTGACTTTATCTGCCACATTGACCACCCGGAATGTCGCGGAAACTATCAGTAATGGTGATGCCGGGTGCTTTATGCACGGCCCGACATTTATGGCAAATCCACTGGCTTGCGCGGTCGCCTCAGCCAGTCTGAACCTGTTGGCAGAGAATCGCTGGCAACAGCAAGTTTGCAGCATAGAAACTCAATTGAAACGCGCATTACTGCCATTGGCGGAGCATAAAACGGTGGCGGATGTCCGAGTACTAGGGGCCATCGGGGTAGTGGAAATGAAAGAGCCGGTTAACGTCGCCCGCCTGCAACGCGGTTTTGTCGAGCACGGGGTGTGGATCAGGCCATTTGGCAAGCTGATTTACCTGATGCCACCTTATATTATTCCGCCAGAAGCATTATCGCGACTGACAGATGCAGTGGCGTCAGCGGTGGTAAGTGCCCATTAGAAAAATGACCTTATTGGCGTCATTGTCGCCGTCAGTTTGGATGCGGACAGCGCACAGTAACCGGAGCGTACGCAAAGTACGTGAGGATTACGAGCACTGCCCAGATTCAAAATGGCAAGTAAAATAGCCTATTTCGCCAATATACTGACCCACATTGGGCCTTTACCAACCGGATAGCGGTTTAATGTCGTCAACTGACCGCTGTTCTGATCGATTCGATACACTTCGATATGATCCGATTTCTGACCAGAAGAAATAAGGAAGTTACCGCTGTGGTCGATATTAAAACCGCGCGGTTGTGCTTCAGTCTGATGATGCCCGACCAATGCAATCTCACGCCCGTCTTCAGAAACACTGAAAATGCCCAACAAGCTGGCGGTCCGGTCGCTAATATACAAATGACGGCCATTTGGGGTGATGTGAATATCTGCCGCCCAACGGGTATCAGTAAAATCAGCAGGCATGGCATCCAGTGTTTGAATAATCTTGTATTCCTGGCCGTTATTGCTGATTTGGTATACATCTACCGAACTGTTCAGCTCATTCACGCAGTAAGCCACTTGATGATTTGGATGGAAAGCCATGTGACGTGGGCCAGCACCTGCAGCAACAGTGACATCCGTCTGCGCATGCGGGGTCAGGTTGCCATCAATGCTTAAGTCAAATAAACGCACTTTGTCTTCTTTCAAACAAGGTACTAATAGGATTTGATTGGTTGGGTCAATATTTGCCGAGTGCGGCGCTGGCAAATCATTAATCTGTTGAATAGGTGCCTGTACCACACCATGCTCATCAATAGGGCTGATGCTGACGCAGTTGAAGCTGTAAGAAGCTGAGAACAGGAAACGGCCTTGTAAATCCGTGCCAATATGAGTCGGGCTGCCCGGCAGCGGTGCCATACCGGCGGCGGTCAAGGTGCCGTCATCACCAATGTTATAGCTGACAATGCCAAAATCAGGGCGAACGCCAACATACAGATGACGCTGGTTCGGATTGATAGTCATTGGCTGCACCTGACCCGGCGCTTCCACCGTTTGCAGTAAGGTTAACTCACCGGCGGAACCTAATTGCCAGACATGAATCTGCTGACTGTCTGGGCTTGCCACGTAAACCACTTGCTTCATCTTTACTCCTTAGTCGAGCCGGTTGGGCAGTTCTATTAGCACATTATTTATGCCCTAGATAATACAACAGTCCGCTGTCACGCGGCTCAAAATTTATCCTGCTTATTTTTAACCGATTATGCTACTCATTCCCAAGCCCGGTTTAATCAGCCTGCTATCCGGTGTACCATCAGAAAATACTATTCAAACATATTATTTCTCGCCTTGGGATTAGAATCACTATGACATACCGTATTATTGCATTGGATCTGGATGGGACACTGCTCGACAGCAAGAAACGTATTTTGCCGGAATCGTTATCTGCACTGGCCCAAGCCCGTGCTGAAGGTGTCAAAGTGGTAGTGGTGACCGGCCGCCATCATGTGGCGATTCACCCGTTTTATCAGGCATTAGAGCTAGATACTCCAGCCATTTGCTGTAACGGTACTTATATTTATGATTATCAAGCCAAAAAAGTTTTGGATTCTAATCCATTACAGCCTCAGCAGGCGGTTCAGGTATTGCAATTGCTGGAACAAAGCCAGATCCATGGTTTGATGTATGTCGATGATGCGATGCTTTATCAACAGACCAGTGGCCATGTGATTCGCTCCCTAAGTTGGGCCGAATCATTGCCAGCCGCCCAACGCCCCACTTTGCTTCACGTCGACAGTTTGCTAGATGCGGCCCACAGCGCCAATGCTATCTGGAAATTCGCCACTTCCCACGCCGATATTGAACAGCTAAAAACATTTGCGACTAAAGTTGAAAATGATATGGGGCTGGCATGTGAATGGTCGTGGCACGACCAGGTAGATATCGCGCAAGCCGGTAACAGTAAAGGGAAGCGCCTGCAACAATGGGTGGAATCTCAAGGTTTGAGTATGAAAGATGTTGTCGCCTTTGGTGATAACTTTAACGACTTGAGTATGCTGGAAACTGCCGGTCTGGGCGTAGCAATGGGGAACAGCGCCGATGCCATTAAACAACGCGCTGATTTAGTGATTGCAGATAACGAACAGCCGGGCATTGCCACTGTTATCCGCCAACATGTATTGGCTTAATTGCTAAGTCTAAAGACGAAAAAAGCGCCTCACTGACGGGCGCTTTTTTATTTCTTTGATGCCCGTGTACTGAGCTTAATTTTTGCGATTAAACGACACACTTTTTATCTGCGCATAAACCCACTGCCCGGGCTTCAACCCCAGTTCATCTCGCGCCCATGGCGTAATTCTTGCCCATAGCCATTGGTCGCCTACCGCCAGTTTGACATCAATCTGCCCATCAACTTCAAGGCATTCGGCTATTTTTACCGGCAAAATATTGCGAATACTGCTGTTTTGCGGCGGTTGCAATACCAATGAGACATCCGCCGCATTAATGCGGATTCGCATTAAGTCGCCCTCATTCGCCTCCAGCTTACCAACCCATAACCGCTGGTCGCCTAATGACAATGCCGTCATTGCATAGCGGTCATGATGACCAATAACACTCACCCGCAATATGCTGCTCGGCTCTTCCCGTTGCAACCACGGGCGCAGTGCGCTACTGGCCCAAACTTCCTCCAGCCCGCCCACCGCCCGAACTTTCCCGCCATCCATCACCACCACTTGATCCGCCAAACGCAAGATTTCGTCCATGCTGTGGCTGACATACAGTATCGGGGTATTGACGTCTTGCGCCAATCGCTCCAGATACGGCAACAGTTCACGTTTGCGCGGCAAATCCAGTGATGCCAATGGCTCATCCATCAGCAGCAGTTCAGGGGCGGTCAGTAATGCGCGGCCAATGGCCACTCGCTGTTTCTCACCACCCGAAAGGGTTAACGGGAAGCGCCCTAATAGCGCCTCGATACCCAGCAAACCCACGATGGTATCAAACTGCCCGCGCATCGACGGGTGCATGCCGTATTGCAAATTGCCCTTCACCCGATAGTGAGGGAACAAACGGGCGTCCTGAAAGACATAGCCTACCCGGCGTTTTTCCGGCGGCAGATAAATCTGCTTTTCAGCATCCACCAGCACTCGACCATTAAGCACGACTTTGCCTTGCTGCGGACGAGTTAGGCCGCCAATCACATTGATTAGCGATGTTTTACCGGCACCGGACAAACCAAAAATAGCCGTAATGCCCTGCGCGGGCAAATGAGTGGACACTTGCAGATGCAAATCACCCAGTTGTTGACTGAAATCCAGTTCTAGCATGGCGCCCCCATGCGTTTTTTACCCCAACGGGCCAGCCATTCGGACAACAACAAAGAGACCAGTGACAAAATAATGGCGATAACACACAGCCGTGCCGCCGCCGACTCAGCACCGGGTGTTTCAATCAGGGTGTACATTGCCAGAGGAATCGTGCGGGTTTCGCCGGGAATATTGGAAACAAACGTAATGGTCGCGCCAAACTCACCCAATGAACGGGCAAAAGACAGTACCGTGCCGGCTATCACGCCCGGTAAAGAAAGCGGCAGGGTAATGGTGAAAAACACCCGCCACGGATTCGCCCCTAAGGTGCGGGCTGCAAGCTCCAGACGGGTATCGACAGCTTCCAGCGCCAGACGAATGGCCCTGACCATCAGCGGAAAGGCCACCACCGCCGAGGCCAATGCCGCCCCGCGCCAGCTGAAACTGAAATTAATACCAAACCAACTATAGAGCCACTCACCAATAAAACCGCGACGGCCCATGCTTATCAGCAGCAAATAGCCAATCACCACTGGCGGCAACACCAGTGGCAAGTGAATAACACTGTCTAACAATGACTTACCGGGGAAACGGCAGCGCACCAGAATCCATGCCATTAGAATACCTAATGGCAAACTACACGCCACCGCCACACCAGACACCTTCAGGCTAAGAATAATGGCCTGCCACTCATACTCGCTCAATATCATTAGCGTGGGGTAAATCCATATTTTTCGAAAATAACCGCCGCTGCCGGGCTTTTTAGGTAATCATAAAAAGCAGTAACGGTCGGATTTTCATGACCCTTAACAATCGCCATAGGATATTCAACCGGTTTATGACTTGCTTCCGGGAATATCCCCACAACTTTCACTTTATCACTGGCTACAGCATCTGAGCCGTAGACAATACCCAGCGGCGCTTCTGCCCGTTCGACCAGTGCCATAGCACTGCGCACGTTATTGGCTCGAGCCATTTCTGGGGCTAAAGTTGTCCAGGCACCTAAACTCTCCAATGACTCTTTGGCATAAATCCCGGCTGGAACATGCTCAGGATCGCCAACAGCCAGACGGCCACCGTCCAGCAATGTCTTCCAGTCTGTTTTTTTATCAATGTCGACTTTATCAATTTTGCTGTCTTTTGGCGCAATTAATACCAGCTCATTACCTAACAAGGTGTAGCGGGTGTTAGCCACCATTTGTTGTTTATCAATAGCATAATTCATCCATTGCTGATCAGCAGAAATAAACAAATCCGCCGGTGCGCCCTGCTCAATCTGGCGCGCCAGAGTCGAGGAAGAGGCGTAAGACGCGACCACCTCAATTTGCTTCTCTTTTTTATACTGAACCGCGATGTCTTGCAGTGCATTGGTCAAAGACGCGGCAGCAAAAACTGTAATGTCTGCCGCCATGGCAGAACTGGAAAATGCCGCCAGCAATGCTGTACCCGCCACCCACTTATTCACTTTACCGTATTGATTCTTCATCTTGTTCTCCGCATGAATGATACCGCTATATACACTGGAATATAACGTAACATCATAGGCAGGTCATGCAATTTATCGGCAGGATGTGAGGTATCTTGAGTTGTCACAAGAGAAGTGAAGAAATGAAATGAGAGATAAAAATGAAAATGCCCGGCATTAATACGCCAGGCATTCATAAAATGGATACAACCGCATCAGAAACCGCAGTTATGCCCTAAATAATTCGAGTTGCAGTAAGTCGGCAAATCATTAATTGGTTGATTAAAAAACCAGCACACATGCAGCTTGAAGTATGACGGGGATATCTCAGCTTAACTACGTTCTTTGCTATGACCGCCCTTGGAGATGATGTTAAACACCTCACCCAGCCCATAAATCAGGCCCAGAATCACTGCCATCACTACCGGCACCATGACCACAGCAAAGACCAGACTTTTCAATAGTTCTAACATGACTGCCTCTCATGACAAATAGAGCGATAACTCACGTTATCACAATAACCAATAGATATCATTCGCTGTAAATTATATAAGCAATGAATGAGTCCGGTGATTTTAACCCACACTAACAGAATGTAACCTGCCAAACGTGCGGTTTGGGCCACGTCGCTACACACTTGATGTTTATTGGATATACACCGATTGTTGGGTCACAATACCCGTTTCCCGCTGGAGCAAATAATCATGCAGGCCGAAATCCTACTCACTTTAAAACTTCAGCAGCGACTGTTTGCCGATCCGCGACGTATTTCATTACTGAAACAAATACAAAATACAGGTTCTATCAGCCAGGGGGCGAAACTCGCCGGAATCAGCTATAAAAGCGCTTGGGATGCCATCAATGAAATGAATACATTGGCTGAGGAAACTCTGGTAGAACGAGCAACTGGCGGCAAAGGGGGGGGCGGGGCTTTTCTCACCCGCTACGGTGAACGCTTAATCCAGCTTTATGATTTGCTCGCAAAGATTCAGCAAAAAGCATTTGATACGCTACAAGATGATTCAATGCCGCTGGACAGTTTATTAGCAGCGATTTCTCGTTTTTCACTGCAAACCAGCGCCCGCAATCAATTTTTCGGTACCGTGATTGAGCGCGACCACCAGCAAGTTCAACAGCACGTTAATATTCTTTTGTCCGATGGAAAAACCCGTTTATCTGCGGCGATAACCCAACAAAGTGCCGACCGGCTGCAACTTGCTGCGGGAAAAGAAGTTTTGGCCCTGATCAAAGCTCCGTGGATAAAGCTGGTCACCAATCAGGCGCTGGCGGGTGCCGCAGATAACTCACTACAAGGGACGGTAAGCAGTATTGAGCCGGGTAATGAGCACAGTGAGATTATTGTCACTCTGGCGGGCGGAGCCAGTCTGTGTTCTACACAGAATAACAGCGAATTGCACAAACTGAATTTACGTGTCGGCAGTGATGTTATTGCCCAATTCAATGCTGATCGCGTCATTATCGCGACACTTTGTTAAGTAATTCCGGCGGGTGATTCGCGATAGCCAAGGTATTTACCTGTTGACATTTTGCCCCTTTCCGCATAACCCTACATTATTATCATGTTGCAGAATATGGGAAAGATGATGTCTGAATTGCAAATATCGCAAGGTTGTTTTCGCCTGAGTGACACCCGGACACTCATCTTGTCAGAGCTATATATTTCTTCCGGTGATAAGAAACAGGCTAGCGATAGTTGGGCATTTGTCGGAGCCAATGGCAGTGGAAAATCGTCGCTGGCCAAAGCGTTATCGGGTGAACTTACTCTGCTTAACGGCTCCCGCCAGAGCAATTTCACCCATATTGTGCGATTGTCTTTCGAACAACTTCAGCAGTTAGTCAGTGAAGAATGGCAGCGTAATAATACCGATTTACTCAGTGCGGATGAAGAGGATACAGGGCGTACCACGGCCGAAATCATTCAGGAAGAAGTCAGTAACCCGCAGCATTGTCAGCAACTGGCAGAGCAATTTGGTATCAGTCACTTGCTTTCGCGCCGCTTTAAGTATCTTTCAACCGGTGAAACCCGTAAGACATTATTGTGCCGGGCACTGATGCCGCAACCGGATCTGCTTATTCTGGATGAGCCCTTTGACGGCTTGGATGTTACTGCTCGTGCGCAGTTGGCCAAAATGTTGTCTACCCTGTCATCCCAAGGCGTCACTCTGGTTTTGGTGCTTAACCGCTTCGATGATATTCCAGATTTTGTGCAACACGTCGGTGTGCTTGCGGACTGCCAGTTGACCCATACTGGCCCGCGTCAACAGATCCTCTCACAAGCGCTGATTGCTCAACTGGCGCACAGCGAAAACCTTGATGGTTTATTATTGCCAGAAACGGAAAACCCACAACAGCACGTCCGCTTGCCTCAGGATAAGCTACTGATAATATTGAATAATGGTGTAGTGGAATACAATGACCGCCCTATCTTGCATAATCTGAGTTGGCAAGTTAATCCCGGCGAACACTGGCAGATTATTGGCCAGAATGGCGCAGGAAAATCAACCTTACTCAGTCTGATTACAGGTGACCATCCACAAGGCTACAGCAATGATTTAACCTTATTTGGTCGTCGTCGTGGCAGCGGCGAAACTATCTGGGATATCAAACGCCATATAGGTTATGTCAGTAGTAGCTTGCATTTGGACTACCGTGTCAGTACGAATCTGCGCACCGTTATTTTATCGGGCTTTTTCGATTCGATTGGTATTTATCAAGCAGTATCAGACCGACAGCAGCAACTCGCCGATCAATGGTTGGCATTATTAGGGTTTTCCGCCGCAACAGCCAATCAGCCCTTTCACAGTTTATCGTGGGGGCAACAGCGGTTGGCACTGATCGCCCGAGCACTGGTAAAACACCCTGCGCTATTGATCCTCGATGAGCCATTACAAGGTTTAGATCCACTTAACCGATTGTTAGTAAGCCGTTTTATTGATGTGATGATCAGTGAGGGCGAAACTCAACTGCTGTTCGTTTCTCACCACGCAGAAGATGCGCCACAGTGTATTACCCACCGACTGACCTTTGTTCCCGATGGCGATATTTATCAATACCAACAGGAAAAATTGGTCAAAGCGATGGGAGCAGAATAACTATATTGTCAGATTGGGCAAAATTGTTAGATTGGGCAAAAAAATAATGAGAGCCTTTCTCAACTCGCCTGAGTTTTATCTGTGGTCGCCTATGCTACTATCCCCTCTGTCAGAGATGGCCTATTCTGGCGGTGGATAATTGTTATGATTATCCGGTTTAACATATTTTAGGATTTAATAACAAAGGGATGAACTATGTGGGGCGTACTTGCTGCATCACTGCTTTTCTTATCAATTAACCGGGTACTCTCCCTGTTTCTCTTGGCTTTATCTTTATCGATGGCCCTTTATCACGGCGTTTTGACACTGCCCGCAGCAGGGTTCTTATTGCTGACGCTGATAGTTGCGCTGCTACTGAGAAGATATCGTCAACAAAAATGGCTGGCTGCCGGGCTGGAGCTGCTTTTAGTCCTCGCCACCGCGGCCTTATTCCTGCATCTGATTCCAGGTTTTAACAACCTAAAAGTGTTGGATAAAGTGAAAGTCGGCCCACTCAGTGCCGCCTTTAGTATGTATTACAATCTTGATAAGGCATTGATACCCTTTATTTTACTCGCTTGCCTGCCAACCTTGTTTGTCGCCAAAAAACATCTTTCCACCAGCCGACTGGGCTGGATAGGTTTGATGGTCAGTATCCCGGCCTTGTTATTACTGGCGGTCGCCTTAGGCGGTTTGAAAGTTGAAATGCACACGCCGGCATGGATTGGCTCCTTTGTTATCGCCAATGTGTTTTTTGTGTGTTTGGCCGAAGAAGCGCTTTTCCGTGGTTATTTGCAGCAACGCCTGAGTCAGTGTCTTGGGAACTATCCAGCATTACTGCTCACCGCCCTGCTATTCGGTGTCGCGCACTTTGCTGGCGGCCCGCTATTAATGGTATTTGCCGCGCTGGCTGGGGTTATTTATGGTTTGGCCTGGCTGTGGAGTGGCCGCCTATGGGTCGCCGTTGCCTTCCATTTCGGTCTGAATTTGATGCATTTGCTGTTCTTTACCTACCCACTTTATTCCGCGCATTAAACCTGACTGCTCCCATCCGATGCCTGTTTACTCTACGGCATCGGGTTCTTTCATCACTAACAGGACATTTCTGCTAAATTGATGGATGAGAACGCTACCACTCTGGTTATCTTTGTCATGCCCGAGATTTCTGTGTTTTTTGACCTATCCTAGTGCATTCCCCTGTATTTATACTCCCACAGAGATTAAGCTAGAATAAAATTAAATGTAAACGATTCCATTATTGAGCGCAGATCACCTTTTCTCACATAATGGCGTGCTATCTTTCTTAGACAAAAGTCATTCGAGGAGTCTTTTATGTACGTACTGGTAACAGGTGGTAGCGGTTACATTGGTAGCCATACCTGTGTGCAATTGATTGAAGCTGGCTACAAACCGGTGATCCTCGATAACCTCTGCAACAGTAAATCCAGTGTATTGGCTCGGATACATCAATTGACCGGCTACACACCTGAACTTTATCAGGGAGATATCCGTGACCGCGCGCTGCTCGATAAAATATTTGCGGCTCATGCTATTCATGCTGTGATTCATTTTGCCGGCCTGAAAGCCGTTGGCGAATCCGTCAGTAAGCCGTTGGAATATTACAATAATAATGTCTTCGGCACCTTAGTCTTACTGGAAGCAATGCGCGCCGCCCAAGTCAAAAACTTTATCTTTAGCTCTTCGGCCACGGTATACGGCGACCAACCACAAATTCCTTATGTTGAAAGCTTCCCGACGGGCTTACCGTCCAGCCCGTATGGCCGCAGCAAATTGATGGTTGAGCAAATTTTGCAAGATGTGCAACTGGCTGACCCACAGTGGAATATGACCATTCTGCGCTATTTCAACCCGGTTGGAGCCCATCCGTCGGGGCTGATGGGGGAAGATCCACAGGGCATCCCGAACAACTTGATGCCGTTTATTGCGCAAGTTGCAGTCGGCCGCCGTGAGTCTCTCGCCATCTTCGGCAATGATTACCCCACGCCAGACGGCACTGGGGTGCGCGATTATATTCATGTGGTCGATCTGGCAGATGGGCATGTTGCGGCCATGAAAAAGCTCCACAATCAACCCGGCGTGCACATTTTCAATTTAGGTGCCGGTGTCGGCCACAGTGTTTTACAGGTGGTCGAGGCATTCAGTAAAGCTTGCGGCAAACCGCTGGCCTACCACTTTGCCCCACGTCGTGAAGGCGATCTTCCGGCTTACTGGGCAGACCCGACCAAGGCCGCAGAACAGTTGGGCTGGCGTGTCAGCCGCACACTGGATGAGATGGCGGCTGATACCTGGCGCTGGCAATCACATAATCCTCAGGGCTATCCCGATTAAGGTATTGTTATGACTGATTTTAACCCTGTGGATCATCCACACCGTAGATATAACCCATTGAGTGATCAGTGGGTATTAGTGTCGCCTCATCGAGCCAAGCGTCCTTGGCAAGGTCAGCAAGAAGCGCCCGCAACACAGAGTTTACCGGCGCATGACCCTGATTGCTTCTTATGCCCCGGTAACACTCGGGTGACCGGCGATGTCAACCCGGATTACCCGTCAACCTATGTGTTTACCAATGACTTTGCTGCGCTGATGCCCGACACACCTGATGCTCCGCACAGTGATGACCCATTGATGCGCAGCCAAAGTGCGCGCGGCACCAGCAGGGTCATTTGCTTCTCACCAGACCACAGCAAAACACTGCCGCAGCTGACACTGTCAGCACTGGAAGATGTCATCCAAACCTGGCAACAACAAAGTGCTGAGTTGGGTAAAATTTACCCTTGGGTGCAAGTGTTTGAGAATAAAGGGGCCGCCATGGGATGCTCGAATCCTCATCCACATGGGCAAATTTGGGCCAACAGTTTCCTGCCAAATGAAGCGGCGCGGGAAGACCGCCTGCAACAAGACTATTTCCAGCAACATCAATCACCTATGTTGCTTGATTATGCCGAACGTGAGCGCCGTGACGGCAGCAGAACTGTCGTAGAAACCGAGCATTGGTTGGCTGTCGTGCCCTATTGGGCGGCGTGGCCATTTGAAACCTTGCTGCTACCCAAAGCCCATGTTGTGCGCTTAGAAGACTTATCGGATGCGCAAAGTCGCGATTTGGCGATTGCCCTGAAGAAACTCACCAGCCGTTATGACAATTTATTCTCCTGCTCTTTCCCTTATTCAATGGGATGGCACGGCGCACCTTATAACGCTGATGACAACACGCATTGGCAGTTGCATGCACATTTTTATCCGCCATTACTGCGCTCCGCGTCGGTGCGTAAATTTATGGTAGGTTATGAAATGCTGGCCGAAACCCAGCGAGATCTTACAGCAGAGCAGGCGGCTGAACACCTGCGGGCAGTCAGTGATGTTCATTATCGAGAAGCCGGAGTCAAATAATGAGTTTAAAACAACATACCCAGGCCATTTTCCGCCAACAGTTTAGCCATGAACCTGATATCACTATTAAAGCACCGGGCCGTGTCAATCTGATTGGCGAACATACCGATTATAACGATGGTTTTGTGCTGCCCTGCGCCATTGATTACGAAACCGTAATCAGTTGCGGTAAACGCGATGATCGCCAGATTCGTGTCATTGCGGCTGATTATGAAAATCAGCAAGACATTTTCTCGCTTGATGAGCCGATTGTCCCGCATTCGCAATATCGTTGGGCTGATTATGTGCGCGGCGTAGTGAAATACTTGCAACTGCGCCATGCCGATTTTGGCGGCGCTGATTTGGTTATCAGTGGTAATGTCCCGCAGGGTGCCGGCCTAAGCTCATCGGCATCTTTAGAAGTGGCTGTTGGTCAGGCGCTACAATCACTTTATCAATTACCGCTGAGTGGGGTGGAGCTCGCACTTAATGGGCAAGAGGCCGAGAATCAGTTTGTCGGCTGTAACTGCGGCATCATGGATCAACTGATTTCCGCTCTGGGCAAACAAGATAACGCGCTGTTGATCGATTGCCGCACCCTTGAAACTCGTGCAGTTCCTATGCCCGAAAATGTGGCGGTGGTGATTATTAACTCCAATGTGAAGCGGGGTTTGGTTGACAGCGAATACAACACTCGTCGCCAACAATGTGAAACCGCAGCGCGCTTCTTTGGTGTCAAAGCCTTACGCGATGTTGACCCCAACCTGTTTTTCTCCATTCAAGATGAGTTAGACCCGGTGGTGGCAAAACGAGCTCGCCACGTCATTACCGAAAATGAACGCACTCTGGCCGCAGCAGATGCACTCGCGGCCGGTGATTTGAGATTAATGGGCCAATTGATGCACGAGTCTCATATTTCGATGCGTGATGATTTCGAGATCACAGTTCCGCCGATCGACAGCCTGGTGGATATTGTGAAATCCGTTATTGGGGAGCAAGGTGGTGTTCGTATGACTGGCGGTGGTTTTGGCGGCTGTATTGTCGCGCTGATGCCAAATTCGCTCGTCGAGCGGGTTCGTGCTGCTGTAGCTCAGGAGTATCCAGCTTATAGCGGCGGCAGAACTGAAACCTTCTACGTTTGTCAGGCTTCACAAGGAGCGGGTTTATGCTAAAAAACGACGCTGCATCACCCAGCAGTGTTGACCAGTTAGCACCGGATGGTCATCCCTTTGAATTGACCGAGTTACATAATAAAGCAGGCATGAGTGTGACACTGATGGATTGGGGTGCCACCTGGATATCTGCCCTATTGCCGCTCAAAGGGGGCGAGAAACGCGAGGTGCTGTTGGGTTGCCAAACCCCTGCCGACTATCTGCATCAGGCAGCCTACCTTGGCGCAACTGTTGGTCGTTACGCCAACCGCATTGCTAACGCGCAAATCACCGTAGAGGGCGAAACCCTCCATCTCATACCGAATCAAGGCGATAACCAACTGCATGGTGGCCCAGAAGGGTTCCATGCCCGGCGCTGGAAAAAAGTTAAACAAGATGAAAAGCAGGTCACTTATCAACTGCAATCTCCTGATGGCGATCAGGGATTCCCCGGTAATTTGACTGCTGAAGTCCAATATCTGTTGACCGAAGATAATCGCGTGGAAATTCACTATCAGGCACAGGTCGATAAAACCTGCCCGGTCAACTTGACCAACCATGCTTATTTTAATCTCGATGGCGAAGGGCACGATGTCCGCGCCCATCGATTGCAGTTGTTTGCAGACCGCTACTTACCCGTCGATAGTGATGGGATCCCCACCGGCGAGCTAGAAAGTGTTGAAAAAACCGGCATGGATTTCCGTCAAGCAAAAACACTGGCGCGTGATTTCTTGCAAGACCGTTGCCAGCAACGGGTTAAAGGCTATGACCATGCCTATTTGCTGCACCGGACTTGTGGGGCCACGGAAAGCCCAGCGGCTCATCTGTGGTCCTCTGATAATCAAGTTCAAATGAGTGTTTACACTACAGCACCCGCATTGCAACTATATAGCGGCAATTTCCTCGGTGGAACACCCGCGCGCCATGGCGGAACCTATGCCAGCTACACCGGTGTCGCACTGGAAAGTGAATTCCTACCTGATAGCCCTAATCATCCGGAATGGCCACAACCGGATTGCTGGCTAAAACCCGGAAAAGTCTACCGCGCCACCACCGTTTATCACTTTATCGCGCTATAACAGTATTGCCGCTCCGGCGGCAATACTAATGGCATAAGGTATAACCGAAACTACCCATATTCAGCACTACCATCTACGCTTAACTGCATCTGTCGGGCGTTGGTATCATCTGTGACCTGCCCTTTCAGACCCTCAAACATTATCTAAGGAATTCCTATGCGTCTAACTACCCTATGGTTACTCTCAGCCGGATTGCTGCTCAGTGCGAATGTGATGGCGGCGGATACAGCAAAAACCCCCTCACCGGCCCAAGCCGCGCAACAGAAAAAAATGACCGACTGTAACCAGCAGGCGACAACCCAATCCCTGAAAGGTGAAGATCGGAAGAAATTTATGAGTCAGTGCCTAAAAGCACAAGTTCATCCTGATGAGAAAGCCCTGACCCCGCAGCAACAGAAAATGAAAAGCTGTAATGCCGAAGCAGCAACCAAAGAGTTAAAAGGTGATGCACGAAAAACCTTTATGAGCACCTGCCTGAAGAAAACCGCTTAATCTCTCCTCGGAAATAATCACGTATTTACCTATATGGAGCCTTTAGCGCTCCATATATCACTTTACTGCCCCTCATTTTTCGTGATTTGTTTTTCACCACCACAGGCCACAACCTCGATATTTTATCTTGCCAGTCAAGATAAAGTTAACAGCGCTAATGTATAAAACACACCCTCAAACTTAAAACTCATTAAATATCAATAAATTAAATATTATTAAACTGATGCCAAACTGATACTACATAAATTAAATATTAAGTTAGGATTATTATCAATGCAAAGAAAAACACCCGAGGATTTAAATGATGGGGATGGATAACACAAATTATGAAATTTACTCAGACGAATCTAACCTTAACACTCTTCAGAATTTAGGTGAGTCAGGAAAAGATATTAAAATAGGCATCATCGACGGCTTAATAGAAAAAAACCATCCTATTCTAAACCATCTGAATATTCATTATTCATTTGTGAGTGAAGAAAAGCAAACCACACACGGTACTGCGGTATGCAGCATTGTGGGAGGGAAAGGTGTTGGAATTGCTGAAAATGTTGAGGTTTACAATATTCCAGTATTCCATGAGGACTCGCAGGGAGAATTACAGGGATGTTCTGAGTTAACACTTGCCAAAGCAATTAATGAAGCTCGCCAGCAAGGATGCCATATTATTAATATTAGTGGTGCATCATTATCGGTAAATGGTCGTGGCTCTGATGATTTGCGCAAGGCGGTAAATCATTGTCAACAAGCTGGAATACTGATTATTGCAGCGGTAGGAAATGAAGGTATTGACCAAGAATCATTACCTGCCTCTTTAGATTCGGTATTAGCAGTCGGTGCTTGTGATAAAAATGGATATCCAGCCAAATTTAATAATTTTGGTCATAAATTACGAAAAAAAATGTTGTTAGCACCTGGGGTATCAATGCCCGCAGCCATAACAGGTCACAATATTTCTCTGGTTTCTGGCAGTAGTTTTGCTGCACCTGTTATCACCGGATTTTCTGCATTAATTATGCGGGCGCTCTCCTTACATGGAAATAATCAGGCAGCAAAGGTGGTCAATAGATTGTTATTTAAAACCGCCACAAAGTTACAGTCGCCTGTTTTAGAACGCCAGATATTTACATTGCATCGGCTTAATATTTCATCGTTACTCCAGCGCGTACAACAAGAGTTAACACTCCACCAACAAAATAGGAATGCCATTATGCCAACTGAAGATAGTATTATTACTCCATCATCAACTGATTTATATTCTACACCTGAAAATGTGATAACTCCCGCAATTGAAGCAAACGAGAGTTATATTATTGAAGCATCAAATTTATCTTCTCAGCCGCAAAGCTCGAGTTTAACTTTACCCAAAATTAATGATTCGGCAGCCAATAACTATGTCCATGCTCCTATAAATAGAATTAAACCACAGGCTGACTTTGATGCGCGTCATGTTCGTCATCAGGAAAAAGTCTTTCTGATTGGAACTATTGGTTATGACTTTGGAACAGAAGCGCGATTAGATTATTTCACTCAAGTTATGGGTAATGGCCAAGGTCATCCTTTTGACCCGCAACAGATGGCAAAACATCTGGTAGCCGGGGATAATATTGAACAATCCGATGCATTAATTTGGGTACTAAAAGTTGATGGGATTCCTGTTTATGCTATAAAACCCGATTCGCAGTTTGCCGTATTGGAATATGCACGAATAGTCAACTTTTTGAATGATCAAGAAGAAGAGGGAGTAGAACGTGTTTCAGTTTCGGGAATAATCACTGGGGAAACACGCCTCTTTAATGGGCAAGTCATTCCAACCGTAAGCCCAGTATTGCGCGGTATGTTTAATTGGAAATCTCGTGACTTAGCTGAATTGGTCATGGGTAAAGATGCCCTGGGCACGCCAAAAACTGATGAGTTAATGAACTTTATTAATCGTATTTACTACGAATTACGTAATCGCGGTTATGACTCCCATGAACGTGCAATTAATTATGCGGCAACCAATGCCTACCAAATGCGTGAGGTTTTTGACGATGCCTATAAAGAATCTTTATTTCTTAATACAATAAGTGCTGCGGTAAGCCCGGTAAGTCGTCCTGATTCAGACTGTTGGGATGTAGTATTAGAATTCTTTAATCCTAAAGAAAGATTGACTACTGCCCGTAAGTTATATCGCTACACTATCGATGTAAGCGATATTATGCCGGTAACAATTGGAACATTACGCAGTTGGTATGTCTATTAATCCTAACATTCTCTCTATTTAATATTTGTCGTCATTCGACGGCGATAATCCGGTGATTAAATTCACCACTACATAAAAACATGAAGGAAATAAACATGAAACTTCCAATCCAAGCGCAAAGTGTTAATCGTTCCAACCGTATTGCTGAAGCTAAAATGGCAGGTGTTAATCCAGCATTTTGGGACTCAGTACTGAGTGTTCTGAAAAAAGCAGGCCAAGGTGCACTTGCAGGCGTATTAGGTTAATAATTAAGGTGCACAATGATTAAATTGTGCACCTTATATTTTGACCATCTCTAGTTAAAGTAAAAGAAAATGGAATTTCACCCAATACAGTTAACTATTTTGTTTAGTATCTTTATTGTCACATTTAATTTATTACATTAATCTATTCATGCACTCGTCAGTATTATAGTTTTCATGGAAAAAGTTTATTTAAACTACTCTACCTAGGGACATGAATAGATTATTTTTACTAAAATTTATTGGTTGAGGTTAGCGATATGTCAAACAGCGGTGTACAGATAAACGCTTCAGAACTGAGACGCCTTAGATTAAAAAAAAATTGAGCCAAGAGAGGCTTTCTGAGCAAAGCTTGCGCTTAAAGTGCTATGTATCAATAGCAACGTTAAAAAGAGCTGAATGTGGAAAACCCATATCCAGGCAAACGCTTTACAAATTAACTAAATTTTTTGATGTAGAGACTGCTGTTTTAACTTCAGTCAACACAGATAAAAACGGCGAATTTGTTACTGACTTCCAACCAACATTGCAACCCATAGTGATCAACTGGAGTCTTTTATCTACATTAACAGACACTATTGAATATGAGTATATTACTTACATTTGCAGTGAACTTCATGCATCATTAATTAAGCTAAATAGCGACGAGGCCGTGAGTAAAGTCTTTTCAGGCATAAAGTAATATATATAATCATTATAGATACCATAGCGTTATTTGAGTAGGTACTGAATATTGAGTTCAAAATATCACCACTACTGACGTTTATATAATTACAAAACAGCTATAAATTTTAGATTATTTTACAACTAATTTTGCATTTGCGAATATGCTTTATTAAATTTCATCTCTGAAAATAAAATTAGCAAAGGAATAAATAATGAAACTTAATCTGATTAAACTTCTACCTGTTCTTTTATTGACTGCATGCACAACAACAAATCAACCTACAACGCCCGAAAGCACACTATCAGCGCCTATCGTTACAGAGCAAAATTTGGCTACAGCGACTATTGATAACTGTCTTGTCGGCTGCCCGACCGGTGGTAGTAATCAAACACTTATCCGTAACGTATATACGCTGAACAATAACAGTCATACCAAATTTGCAAATTGGGTCGCATATAAAGTCACAAAAAATAGTCAGGCTAGCAACCACCCACGTAAATGGGCACAAGATCCCGACTTGCTAGACTCAGATACATTGGCACCGGCAGATTATACTGATGCTAATAAAAAATTGGCCGTAGATCGCGGGCATCAAGCTCCGTTGAGCTTACTCGCTGGTAACAAGGATTCGCAGGCGCTTAATTATTTGTCAAATATCACGCCACAGAAAGCAGCGTTAAACCAAGGTGCATGGGTGAGGCTCGAAGATCAAGAGCGCAATTTGGCTAATCGCCCAGATGTTACGGCAGTCTATTCCGTTACCGGCCCCTTATTTGAACGCCACATTGCCACACTGCCAGCGAAACCGACTGTCGAAATCCCCAGCGGATATTGGAAGGTCATTTTTATCGGCACATCCCCAGATAAAGGCCAGTATGCTGCATTCCTGATGGATCAAGATACGCCCAGATCTGCTAATTTTTGCGATTATCAAGTTACCGTTGATACCATCGAAGCAAAAACAAATCCTCAACTGACTATCTGGCCAAATTTGCCCGCTGATGTTGCCCAAATAATTAAGTCACGGAAAGGAACACTGGCTAAAACGATCGGATGCAATTAAATCGATTCAACCTCCGGCCTTACCTAACGCTAAAAAATTGGCTATGGTTAAACACTATCGATTGCTGTCTGCGGTCATCACGCAATATAATGATAATAGTTATCATTGAATATACCCTGAATAATTCAAGTTGCAGCAAGACAGTCAACACGTATGCAGCTTGAAGTTGTAATCGGTATAAATTAGTCATCTGAGGAGTTTGAACTATGGCAGTAACAAAGCTGGTTCTGGTACGTCACGGCGAAAGTCAATGGAACAACGAAAACCGCTTTACGGGTTGGTATGACGTTGATTTGTCTGAGAAAGGCCGTACCGAAGCAAAAGCAGCTGGCAAGCTGTTGAAAGATGAAGGTTTTACTTTTGATTTCGCATACACCTCAGTATTAAAACGCGCTATCCATACCTTGTGGAGCATCCTGGACGAACTGGATCAAGCTTGGCTTCCAACAGAAAAAACGTGGAAACTGAATGAGCGCCATTACGGCGCATTGCAAGGTCTGGATAAATCAGAAACTGCGGCTAAATACGGTGATGATCAAGTTAAACTTTGGCGTCGCGGCTTTGCCATCACCCCTCCAGCGCTGGATAAAAGTGATGAGCGCTTCCCTGGCCATGACCCACGTTATGCAAAATTAACCGATGCTGAGCTGCCAACGACTGAAAGCCTGGCGCTAACTATCGACCGTGTTATCCCTTACTGGGAAGAAGTCATCAAACCACGCATTGCCAGCGGTGAGCGCGTTATTATCGCCGCCCACGGTAACTCTTTGCGTGCTCTGGTTAAATATCTGGATAACCTGGACGAAGATGAAATCCTTGAGTTGAACATCCCAACAGGCGTGCCTTTGGTGTATGAGTTTGATGAAAACTTCAAACCAATCAAACACTACTATCTGGGTAATGCTGATGAAATCGCGGCTAAAGCAGCTGCGGTGGCGAATCAGGGTAAAGCAAAGTAATCATTGCGGATTAAAGTCATTAAAAAACCCCCGCACATCTTAGATGTCGGGGGTTTTTATTTGCCTGCAAACTAATTACTGGCGACGCGCTTTAACTGCATTTGATAACTGGCGCAGCAACACTTCGGTGTCTTCCCAGCCAATACAAGCATCTGTGACACTCTTGCCGTAAGTCAGCGGATCACCACTTTCCAGATTCTGGTTGCCCTCCACCAGATGGCTTTCAATCATCACGCCCATAATGGATTTTTCACCCTGAGCAATCTGACGGCAAACATCAGTTCCGACTTCCATTTGCTTTTTAAACTGCTTGCAACTGTTAGCATGGCTGAAATCAATCATGATTTGTGGTTCCAGGCCAGCTTTGCTTAACCCTTCTTTCACCGCTGCAACATGTGAGCTGCTGTAATTTGGCTCTTTGCCGCCGCGCAGAATGATATGGCAATCATCATTACCGGCAGTGTTAACAATCGCTGAGTGGCCCCATTTAGTCACCGACAAGAAGCAGTGTGGCGCGCTGGCAGCATTGATAGCATCAATAGCCACTTTAATGGTGCCGTCGGTGCCATTTTTGAAACCAACCGGGCAAGACAGGCCAGAGGCCAGTTCACGGTGAACCTGTGATTCAGTGGTGCGAGCACCAATAGCTCCCCAGCTCATCAGGTCAGCCAAGTATTGCGGGGTAATCATATCCAGAAACTCACCCGCAGCCGGCAAACCACTCTCGTTAATGTCTAATAGCAACTTACGAGCAATACGCAGACCATCATTGATGTTGTAGCTTCCATCCATATGCGGATCGTTAATCAGACCTTTCCAACCCACTGTGGTACGCGGCTTTTCAAAATACACTCGCATCACCACTTCAAGCTCGCCTTGTAGTTCTTTACGCAATGCCAGCAAGCGAACCGCATATTCTTTGGCGGCCTGGGTATCATGAATTGAGCATGGGCCAATCACGACCAACAGACGATCATCCTGAGCGCGCAAGATATTGTGAATAGCAGTGCGGGTTTTGGAGACAGTCTCCGCTGCATTGTTGCTGGCTGGAAATTTCTCTAACAGAGCGACAGGGGGCAGGAGTTCCTTAATTTCATTAATCCGTAGGTCATCATTCAGGTAATTCATAGCTCTTCCATTAAGTCTTGTGACGGTCATCGCACAACGTCTATCTGTACCAATCTAGTTGTACCAATCTAGCTGGTGAATTGAACGCTGTAAATCTACTTTATTGCATTAGGGGATCAGTACGGATAAACAACAATATGGGCATTATCTATAATACGTATCAATCATTGAATGAAATCCTATCAGGGTTAACATGCAAGATAGCTCCTGTTCCTTATTCACCTTTTATGATTAAAGGATAAATATGTCTGCATCATCATTTTTCCCGCAAGACAGCAACAGCAAGCGCCTGTTGATAGCCTTCGCTGTCACGACAGTGTTTATGATAGCCGAGGCCATTGGTGGCTGGCTATCTGGTTCACTGGCACTTTTAGCGGATGCCGGGCATATGCTGACAGATTCTGCTGCATTATTTATCGCCCTAATGGCAGTCCATTTTTCTCAGCGTAAGCCGGACTCTCGTCATACCTTTGGTTATTTGCGCCTCACCACTCTGGCCGCTTTTGTTAACGCCGCAGCATTATTGCTGATTGTGGTTCTGATTTTTTGGGAAGCGGTAAGGCGCTTTTTCACTCCCCATGAAGTGATGGGGGGGCCGATGTTAATCATCGCTATTGCAGGGTTATGTGCGAATATTTTCTGCTTCTGGATACTTCATCGCGGCGAGGAAGAAAAGAATATCAATGTGCGGGCCGCTGCCTTGCATGTTATGGGCGATTTGTTAGGTTCTGTCGGAGCTATCGTCGCAGCAATAGTTATCCTGACAACGGGCTGGACCCCTATAGATCCAATTTTGTCAGTATTAGTCTCGGTGTTAGTGCTGCGAAGTGCCTGGCGGTTGTTGAAAGAAAGTTTTCACGAGCTGTTGGAAGGTGCGCCACAGGAGATTGATATTGATAAATTGCGCAAAGACCTATGCTCCAGCATATATGAAGTGCGAAACGTCCATCACGTCCATTTATGGCAAGTCGGCGACCAACGGCTGATGACACTGCATGTGCAGGTGATCCCACCGCAGGATAATGATGAATTATTGCAACGAATTCAGCATCATCTGCTGCATCATTACCATATTGGCCATGCCACCATTCAAATGGAATACCAACACTGCGAAGCGCCGGATTGCGGCATTCATCAAACCGTTAGCTCTGGAGAACACCATCACCACCATTGATGGCAATCAGTCAGACAAATACTCGGCAGAACTTCGCCTGACTGACCTGCCATCAACAGCTATTGGGCAGAAGTATTAATCACTCTGGGTGGACAGTGGGCGTGAATGATTTCGCGCCGCACTCTTGATCCACAGCCAAGAGCCATTCAATGCAATCAGTGTCAGTAATACATATTCCAGCGCCATGGCATAAACGCCCTGATAAGCAAAAATTGCCACACTGATGACATCAATAACCACCCAAATCAGCCAGTTTTCAACATACTTACGGGTCATCAAAATCATTGCCACAATAGATAAGACCATCATGGTGGAGTCCCAGAATGGGAAGGCATCCGGCTGCAACTCAGGCATTTGGACATTGGCTCCCAAACTTTGCATCACGGTCACTGCGGCGCGGGTCAACCAGGCAAATACAGTATCAATATGCAACGTCATCAAGGCGATACCCGCCACACAAACTGCGCCCCAAGCCAATGCTTTCGGTAAAGATAGCCAACGAATTTTCAATTCAGCTTGGTTATCAGAAGTTTGTTTGCTCCAGGCATACCAACCATAAATATTGGCAACAAAGAAGAACAGTTGTAATAACAAGCTAGCGTAGAGTTGAATCTGGAAAAAAATCACCGCGAACAATGTCACGTTAATCAAACCAAACAGGTAGTTGATGATTTTCTCTTTGCTGGCAAACCAGATACACAGCAACCCAAACAGCGTCCCAATTGCTTCTATCCATGAAAGGTCATATCCCCCCGCTCCCAGCGGGATATGCACCAATATGTTGCTCGTACTGAAGAAATCCATCTGGGGTCCTTTTTGCGGTTAATACAACTGTTTTATCGTGATAATCATTTTAAAAAGAATAAATGTTTACGCATTGCCTTTGATCTGGAGCTTCAACTGGTTGGCAAAATCCAACATGCGATTTAGCGGTATCAGCGCCTGCTGACGCAATTTTTCATCAACATGTATCTCATGCATCACTCCGCCCTGCTCCAGGCCCTCAGCAATCGCTCTGAGGCCATTCATCGCCATCCACGGGCAATGCGCACAGCTTCTGCAAGTTGCACCTTCGCCCGCTGTCGGTGCTTCAAATAACTCTTTATCTGGGCAAGCCTGCTGCATTTTATAAAAAATGCCCCGATCCGTTGCCACGATCAGTTTTTTCTGGGGCAGTGTTTTGGCCGCCTGAATCAGTTGGCTGGTTGAGCCGACCGCATCAGCCATATCGACTACCGCTTGTGGCGACTCTGGGTGAACCAACACCGCAGCATCGGGATGTAATGCTTTCATCTGGGCCAACGCCTGGGTCTTAAACTCGTCATGGACGATACAAGCCCCCTGCCAACACAATACATCTGCACCACTCTTTTTCTGCACGTAGCTACCCAGATGGCGATCCGGCGCCCAGATTATCTTCTCACCCAAGCTATCGAGATGCTCAATTAGCTCAACGGCAATACTGGAAGTGACGACCCAATCAGCCCGGGCTTTTACGGCTGCCGAGGTATTGGCGTACACCACGACGGTGCGGTCAGGGTGGCTGTCGCAAAATGCAGCAAATTCATCAGCAGGGCAGCCTAAATCCAGTGAACATTCAGCATTGAGGGTCGGCATTAATACTTGCTTTTCAGGATTGAGTATTTTGGCCGTTTCCCCCATAAAACGGACGCCGGCGACCAGCAAAGTTGACGCGGGGTGGTTGTTACCAAATCGCGCCATTTCCAGCGAATCGGCAACACAGCCGCCAGTCTCTTCGGCCAAGGCCTGAATTTCGGGGTCAGTATAATAGTGAGCGACTAACACAGCATCGCGTTGCTTCAGCAGTGTTTTGATTTTCTCACGGTAAAAGGCTTTTTGGTCCACATCCAGCGGGACAGGCCGCGCTGGGAAAGGGTAAATAGCCGCATTCACATCAAAAGTTTCGCTCATCGCTCACATCTCTAATTGCCAGTTATTCCGGAGCCACGATACCTATCAGGCCGCCAGTAAGATTGGTTTGTTTTTTATCCTAAACAAAATACTCAATATCAAGTAAAAAGTCGCCCGATTTTGTCTGATAATGGCAAAAATGTTTAATAGAGTTAAAAATGAGGTGGGAAATTGAGTAGCGGAAAGGATATTAGAGGATTATAGGGGTTATATTTAGGATGAAAAGGAAATAGCGAAAGATAGCGAGGTGATTAAGCAAAACGGTGAAGATGATTGTTAGGACACTCCTGAACGCAGGGTCACACCCACAAGACATTGTGTAATATGCGGATTCTGAGTTTCGGGGAGTATTACGATACTGGATAGAATGGTGGGTCGTGCGGGATTCGAACCTGCGACCAATTGATTAAAAGTCAACTGCTCTACCAACTGAGCTAACGACCCGCTGTGATGCGGCACTGCTTACTTTTCACTATTTTGCATCTTCATAATGGTGGGTCGTGCGGGATTCGAACCTGCGACCAATTGATTAAAAGTCAACTGCTCTACCAACTGAGCTAACGACCCATTATGTTTACTGCTTGATGATAATTCGCTACCCGTCGCGCGGAACAAATCCACTCGAGGTATTTTAGACAAAACAGGAAGAGGAATATCTATGCGATGATTTCAACTTCTGACATTCAAACACAACTACGAAAGAATGGTGGGTCGTGCGGGATTCGAACCTGCGACCAATTGATTAAAAGTCAACTGCTCTACCAACTGAGCTAACGACCCGCTGTCATGCGGTACTGCTTACTTTTCACTATTTTGCATCTTCATAATGGTGGGTCGTGCGGGATTCGAACCTGCGACCAATTGATTAAAAGTCAACTGCTCTACCAACTGAGCTAACGACCCATTATGTTTACTGCGGACTATAATTTCCTGCTGCTTTAACGTTTTACAAGTTGTCTTGGCAACGGCGGCATATATTACTAATTTCTCTTCACAGTGCAACTTAAATTTCTGTAAAGACGTCTAACTGCTTGTTCTTCACTCGCTAAAGCCCAGAAATTAGTCAATAAGACCAATTACTGGGCTCGAAAAAAGCTAAAGAGCAGATAAACGTTTCTGTGCCTGTTTAGCAGCATCAGTGTTGGGATATTGCTTGATCACTTGTTGATAAACGGCCTTCGCTTTATCACTTTGGCCTTTATCCTGCATGATCACCCCAACTTTAAACATGGCTTCTGAACTTTTTGGGGACTTCGGATAATTCTTTACAACAACAGCATAATAATAAGCAGCGTCGTCTTTCTTACCTTTGTTGTAATACAACTGCCCTAACCAATAATTGGCGTTAGGTTGGTAAGTCGACTTTGGATACTGTTTCACAAAACCTTGGAAAGCAGTGATCGCTTGATCATATTGCTTTTTCTCAAGAGCCAGCGAAACGGCCGCATTATAATCGCTGTTTTCATCACCAGTACTTGCTGCAGGAGCCGCTGTAGCCGTAGCAGCGCCTGAAGCTGCAGTATCAGAACTCCCAGCCGCTGAATTATCTGTTGCAGCGCCAGCAGCCGCAGGAGCTGCTGTTGAAGCCCCCTGACCACTGCTCAGGGCATCCATCTGCTGATAGATCTGTTTTTGCCGCTCAACAATTTGATTGAGCTGATACTGATTTTCTTGGATCTGACCGCGTAAACTATCTACATCACGTTGTGAATCTGATAGTTGTTGCTGAAGTTGAGTTAATAGTTGGCTGTGAGCGTTGGAAATACGCTCAAGTTGAGTGACCCGATCTTCTACCGAGCCGGAGCCGACATTACTGATTGGCGCTTGGGCAGTAGCGGCCCATGGGACCGCTACGCCAACCAGTAACGACAGACCCACTAAGTGACGTCTGAAGTTACTGTTCATGCGATTCTCTTAGTAAACCAGAACTGCACGACGGTTTTTAGCGAACGCTGCTTCGTCATGGCCCAGTACTGCTGGTTTTTCTTTACCGTAAGAAACGATAGAGATCTGGTCAGCAGAAACGCCTTTACCTTGCAGATACATTTTCACTGCATTAGCACGACGCTCGCCCAACGCGATGTTGTATTCTGGCGTACCGCGTTCATCCGCGTGGCCTTCAACAACAACTTTGTAAGATGGGTTGCTACGCAGGAATGCAGCATGTGCATCCAGCATTTGAGCGAAGTCAGAACCGATATCGTATTTATCGAAACCGAAGTAAACGATATTGTTCTTTTGCAGTTCTTGCATCTGAAGACGCGCTTGCTCTTCGGAAGACAGGTTGCTGCCATTTTCTGTACCAGTGCCAGCGCCCATGCCAGATTGGTCATTATTTGCGCTTTTGTTAGAACTACAAGCAGCGATAGCCAGAACTGGCAATGCCAACATCAGCCCTTTCAGCACTTTGTTCAGTTGCATCTCTTTGATCCTTTTTTATAGTTTGCCATACATACGTATTTACACATGCATCACAGATACGGCGACCAGGCAGGAAATTTGACCTGTCCATCAGTTGCCGGAAGACGCGCTTTGAAACGCCCATCAGTCGAGACCAGCTGTAACACGGCTCCCAGCCCTTGTGTCGAGCTATAGATAACCATGGTGCCGTTAGGCGCGATACTAGGCGTTTCATCCAGGAACGTGTCCGTTAACACTTGAACGGCTCCCGTTACTAGATCCTGTTTAGCGATGTGTTGTGCCCCACCATTGGAACTAACCAATACCAGGAACTTACCATCAGGACTCACATCTGCGTTCTGGTTCTGAGAACCTTCCCACGTGATTCGCTGCGGCGCACCGCCATTAATATTCACTTTATACACTTGTGGCCGACCGCCCTGATCCGAGGTATAAGCCAGATTTTGGCTATCCGGGAACCAGCTTGGTTCTGTGTTATTGCTACGGCCATCAGTTACCTGACTAATTTGGCCTGAGCCCAAGTCCATAACATACAAGTTCAAGCTACCGCTTTTAGACAAAGCGAAGGCCAGTTTAGAACCGTCCGGTGAGAAGGCTGGCGCACCATTATGACGTGGGAATGAAGCCACTTGTCTAATTGCACCATTAGCCAGCGTCTGGATAACCAGTGCTGATTTGCCACTCTCAAAAGTGACGTAAGCAATTTTGCTACCATCTGCAGACCAGGCTGGTGACATCAAAGGCTCTGGAGAACGGTGAACCACAAACTGATTGTAGCCATCGTAATCAGAAACCCGCAATTCATGTGGGAATTTGCCGCCGTTGGTTTGCACCACATAAGCAATACGGGTGCGGAAAGCACCTTTAATCCCGGTCAGCTTTTCAAATACTTCATCGCTGGCAGTATGCGCGGCATAACGCAACCACTGTTTGGTCACTTTATACTGATTTTGCGCCAAAACGCTACCGGCCGCACCAGAAGTATCAACTAACTGGTAAGAAACCACATAGCTACCATCAGCACTTGGTTGCACCTGACCAACAACTACAGCATCAATACCCAACGCCGTCCAAGCCGCTGGCGTGACTTCCGCCGCAGTAGAAGGTTGCTGTGGCATACGAGCCGCATCAATTGGGTTAAATTTGCCACTGTTACGTAAATCCGCGCCAACAATAGCGCCGATTTCTTCAGGTGGTGTACCCGGCCCCATCCATTTGAATGGAACAACCCCAATTGGACGAGCGGAGTCTACCCCTTGGGTAATCTCAATTCGAACTTCTGCGTGTAAAACAGAAGCCCATAAAACTAAAAAGCCTAGCGCAACACGAAATGCCTGCTTCATCTTATCTCCCTTATCCGAGCGGGATGCCCGCGATAATTAGCAGAATTTTAACAAACCAACGCAAACAAAACTACATAATCTATGGTTGATTGACAGAGTTATACACTGCCAATCAAGCTTTATTGCGGTTTAAAATCAAGTGGAACATTCTTAAACACTTCATAAACATCCTGACTTGGAGGTTTAGGTATTTTAGCAAGTTTCGCCGCAGCGATAGCAGCCTGGCACAGTGCCGGGTCGCCCCCTTCTGCTTTAACATCAATTAATAGACCATCTGGTGCTAATTTAATTCGCAGATTACAGGTACGGCCTTTGTAAAGATCTGCATCATAAAATTTACTTTGGATAGCGGCGGTCACCTGGCCCAAATAGCCACTGATATCACCCGCTGATGCCCCGCTCTTCTTACCACCGCCTTTACCGGCAGCAGCAGCTCCAGCACCTGACCCACTTTTCGGCGCATTCTTAGAGTTTGCCAAGCCGCCAAACAAGTCATCAACATCTGTTGCAGCAGAAGCTTCTGCTGCCGCTTTTTTCTTGGCCTCAGCTGCTGCGGCTTTTTTAGCGTCAGCTGCTGCTTTCTTCTCAGCATCAGCAGCAGCTTTCTTCTCAGCGGCGTCTGTTGCGGCCTTTTCAGCAGCTTCTGCGGCTTTCTTCGCATCAGCATCAGCTTGTTTCTTCGCCGCAGCGGCGACAGCGGCCTCTTTTTTGGCCTCAGCTTCCGCTTTTTTCTGAGCTTCAGCCTGCGCTTTCACCAGTTTATCGGCTTCCGCTTTAGCTTGAGCCGCAGCGGCCTCAGCCTGCTTCTGCTCTTCTTTTGCTTTAGCAGCGGCGGCGGCAGCGGTTTTCTGTTGCTCAGCGGCTTCTTTTTGCTGTTCCGCAGCTTGTTTCTTCTGTTCTTCAGCCGCCTGCTTTGCATCTTCTTGCGCTTGCAGACGCTCTTTTTCCAATTCTTTCAGGCGCTGTTGTTCTGCCGCCTGCTTTTGCTGCAACTCTTCTGTTTGCTGCTCTGCTTTCTTCTGGCGTTGCTGTTCCGCCCGTTTAGCGTCCGTCTGCTGCTGTTGCTGACGGTTATATTGCTCTGTCACCGCTCCTGGGTCGACCATGACGGCGTCAATAACTTCACCGCCAGCACCGCCGCCGCCCATTTCAGTCGTCTGCGTCAGAGAGCCCCAAATCAACAGGGCAATCAATATGATGTGCAGAACCACCGACACTATAACAGCGCGATTCAGCTTATCATTTTGCTCGGTTGCCTTACCCACGCTCGATTTCCACACTCGATGTCCGCGATCTATTGCTAAAAAACGGAACTGCTAAAAACAGGGTATCTACTGACTGGACTGACTATCAATCCAGCCAATATCAACGCAAATTTATATCGGTTGAGTCATTAAGCCCACCGATGTGACTCCAGCCTGATGCAACATATTGAGGGCCTTAATAATTTCATCATAAGGAACCTCTTTCGCGCCGCCGATCAGGAATACAGTTTTCGGATTCGATTTTAACCTTGCTTGAGCCTCTGCCACCACTTGTTCTGAGGGCAGTTGCTCCATCCGCTGATGGTCAATAACCAGCGAGTATTGGCCCACACCTGATACTTCGACAATCACCGGAGGATTATCATCACTGGAGACTGTTTTAGAATCCGTGGCGTCAGGTAAGTCCACCTCAACGCTTTGCGTGATAATCGGTGCTGTCGCCATAAAAATCAGCAATAGCACCAGTAAGACGTCAAGCAAGGGAACAATGTTAATTTCAGACTTAAGCTCGCGCCGCTTACGACCACGTACTCGCGCCATACGACCCCCTACTTATTTGCTCTCGGCGCTGGCAAAAGCCTGGCGATGCAGAATAGCAATGAACTCTTCCATGAAGTTGTCATAGTTTTGTTCAAGTTTATTCACACGCTGATTCAGGCGGTTATAAGCCATAACAGCAGGGATTGCGGCAAACAGACCAATCGCGGTCGCAATCAGTGCTTCAGCAATACCTGGCGCGACCATTTGAAGTGTCGCCTGCTTGACTGCACCCAGAGAAATAAAGGCATGCATAATCCCCCATACTGTACCAAACAGGCCGATATACGGGCTGATTGAGCCGACAGTACCAAGGAAAGGAATATGAGTTTCCAGCGCTTCTAACTCACGGTTCATCGAGATGCGCATGGCACGGGAAGCCCCATCAATAACGGCTTCGGGCGCATGGCTGTTTGCGCGATGCAAACGAGCAAACTCTTTAAATCCGGAATGGAAGATTTGCTCGGAACCACCCAGCGTATCACGGCGAGCCTGACTCTCTTGATACAGCCGAGACAGCTCGATGCCGGACCAAAATTTGTCTTCGAAAGCTTCTGCATCGCGGGTCGCAGCATTCAGAATACGCGTTCGCTGAATGATGATCGCCCATGAAGCAATAGAAAAGCCCATCAATACCAGCATGATAAGCTTAACGAATAGGCTTGCCTGCAGGAATAAATCCAGAATGTTCATGTCAGCCACTACTTAAACTCCGCGACAATAGACTTAGGAAGCGCTCTTGGCTTCATTTGGTGTGGATCGATACATGCGATCAATACTTCTGCACTACTCAGAAGATTGCCATGTGAGTCGAGAATTCGTTGAGCAAACGTGAGAGAAGCCCCACGCATTGCGGTAATTTCACTCTGAACGTCCAGCATATCATCAAGACGTGCGGGCGCCAGGTATTCTACCGTCATGCGGCGGACAGCGAAAGCGACATGCTCACTGAGCAATTGCTGCTGGTGAAAATTGCGTTGGCGCAACATTTCTGTGCGCGCCCTTTCGTAAAAGGCAACGTAGCGTGCGTGGTAAACCACACCACCAGCATCGGTGTCTTCAAAGTAGACACGAACCGGCCATCGAAACAACGTATTACTCACTCTACTTCCCAGTAATGCAGTTAACGGACACACTATACTGAAGAGCGTTAAGCTTTGGAATCACTTGCGAGAATAGAACGAAAATAATTATGGGCCAGGCGGCCCATAAAGGAGAGATTGTGTTCAGATTAGGCGAAACGTTGCAAGATTAGACAAAAAAGTAGAATAATCCCGCGCCCAAGATCACAATTGCTGGAAGTGGTGAGAAAAAAGCACGCAACCACATCCGTTTTGGACGAAAACCAACGCCATGAATCACACCGGTACACACGGCCCACACAATAAAGGCCTCTTGCCAGACTTCAAGTGAGCTGGTTGCCGCCGCGAAACGCGAAGGATCCCAAAACACACAGAAAGCCACAGCAAATGCGAGCACCAGTGAAAGGGCCCGCAGTGGGCCCTTATCCATTAACTCATATAGCTTATCGGACAACATCATCTTCGCCATTATTAGCGGCTTTCGCTGCTGCATTGGCTTCACTCTGCTCCAGCGCCAGAGCAGTAATGATACCAAAGGAGCAGGCCAGAAGTGTCCCTAGAATCCAGGCAAAATACCACATGCTTTATGCTCCTTAGTACAGTGAATGCTTGTTGTTTTCGATAAAGTCTTTATCAATGCGCCCAAACATCTTGTAGTAACACCAACTGGTGTAAATCAGAATGATAGGGACAAAGATTATCGCAACAATGGTCATCACTTTCAGCGTTAACAGGCTAGATGTCGCATCCCACATTGTCAGGCTGATATTTGGCACTGTGCTTGACGGCATAACAAACGGGAACATAGTGACCCCGGCAGTCAAGATGACACAGGCAATGGTCAGTGATGAGAACAGGAAGGCCCAAGCCCCTTTTTCAAAGCGCGATAGCAAAATGGTGAACAGTGGCAGAATCACGCCCAGTGCTGGCAGCGCCCACAGGCTTGGATACTTGTTGAAGTTAATCAACCATGCACCCGCCTGATGTGCCACTTCTTTGCGCATCGGGTTAGATTCAGCGGCTGTATCCAGTACTGAAGTCACAACAAAACCATCAATACCTTTTACTAACCAAATACCGGCTAGCAAGAAGGCAACGCTCATCACTAACGCCGAGATCTGCGCAGCAGCACGGGAGCGTAAATGTAACTCACCGCGAGTACGCATTTGCAGGTAAGTTGCACCTTGAGTGACCAGCATGGTTAAGCTGACAACCCCGGCCAGTAAGCCAAACGGGTTCAGTAACTGGAAGAAGTTACCGGTGTAGAACAGGCGCATGTAGCTGTCCATGTGGAACGGCACACCTTGCAGCAAGTTACCGAACGCCACACCGAACACCACCGCAGGTACAAAACTACCCGCAAAAATGCCCCAGTCCCACATGTTGCGCCAGCGGTTATCTTCCACTTTCGAGCGGTAGTCAAAACCGACCGGGCGGAAGAATAACGCAGCCAACACCAGAATCATCGCAATATAGAAGCCGGAGAATGCGGCGGCATAGACCATTGGCCAGGCCGCAAACAGCGCCCCACCCGCGGTTATCAACCAAACCTGATTACCATCCCAGTGGGGGGCAATCGAGTTAATCATAATACGACGTTCTGTATCATTCTTACCGATGATACGCAGCAGGATACCGACACCCATATCGAAACCATCGGTGACTGCGAAACCAATCAGTAGCACACCGATCAGCAGCCACCAGATAAATCGTAATACTTCATAATCAAACATAAGTGGACTCCTGTTTACCGTGCTTCCTGCACTGGGGCAGTCGGCTGTTCAAAATGATAGCGGCCAGTTTTCAGGCTACTAGGCCCAAGGCGCGCGAATTTGAACATCAGGTACATTTCTGCCACCAGGAACAGCGTGTACAAACCACAAATCAGCCCCATGGAGAATAGAATATCCCCTGCGGTGACAGATGAGTTTGCAATTGCTGTCGGCAGCACTTCACCGATGGCCCATGGTTGGCGACCATATTCCGCCACAAACCAACCTGCTTCTACTGCAATCCACGGTAATGGAATACCGAACAATGCCGCACGCAGTAACCATTTCTTCTCACCAATCCGGCCGCGCACTACGTTATAGAATGCCAGACCGATGATAAGCAACATCAGGAAGCCACAAGCCACCATGATACGGAAGGCGAAGTACAGCGGCAGAACACGTGGAATAGAGTCCTGTGCTGCTAGCTGGATCTGTTCTTCAGTGGCATCAGTGACGTTTTGTGTATAACGCTTCAGTAAGAGACCGTAGCCCAGATCTTGTTTAGCCTTACTGAATGCTTCACGTACGGCAGGGTCAGTATTACCCGCACGTAATTTTTCTAGCAGACTGTAAGCTTGGATACCGTTACGGATACGGACTTCGTGCTGAGACATCAAATCACGTAAGCCGATGACCGGAGTATCCAATGAACGGGTTGCAATTATCCCCAAGGCGAATGGAATTTGAACCGCAAACCGGTTTTCCATTGTTTCCTGGTTAGGAATCGCAAATAGCGTGAAGGCTGCCGGAGGTGGCTGAGTTTCCCATTCAGCTTCAATTGCAGCCAGTTTAGTTTTCTGCACGTCACCCATTTCATAACCAGATTCATCACCCAGTACAATAACGGACAACACGGCAGCTAAGCCAAAGCTTGCTGCGATAGCAAAAGAACGTTTGGCGAACGGAATATCACGGCCTTTCAACAGATAGTAAGAACTGATACCCAGAACAAACATCGCACCGGTGACATAACCTGCTGCAACAGTGTGAACAAATTTCACCTGAGCAACTGGGTTTAGCACCAACTCTGAGAAGCTCAGCATTTCCATACGCATGGTTTCAAAGTTGAAGTCAGATGCAATCGGGTTTTGCATCCAGCCGTTAGCAACCAAGATCCATAGCGCAGAGAAGTTAGAGCCTAAAGCTACCAGCCAGGTTACGGCCAAATGCTGGTGTTTGCTCAGACGATCCCAACCGAAGAAGAACAGACCGACGAAAGTAGATTCTAAGAAGAACGCCATTAAACCTTCGATAGCCAGAGGGGCACCGAAAATATCACCGACGTAATGTGAGAAATATGACCAGTTAGTCCCGAATTGGAACTCCATAGTCAGACCAGTAGCAACACCCAGAGCAAAGTTAATCGCAAATAACTTACCCCAGAACTTGGTCATATCTTTATAGATTTGTTTGCCAGACAGCACATAAACCGATTCCATAATTGCCAACATAAACGCCATACCCAGCGTTAGTGGGACAAATAAGAAATGGTACATTGCCGTTAAGGCAAACTGTAACCGTGACAGTTCGACAATATCAAACATCTTGACTCCTTGCTCCTCGCAGGAAGACTCCGACTTGCGGCAACTCGACCTCCGCTATATTGGAAGCTTCGTTATTACCCGCAGTGAATGCCCAAAAAAACACAACAAAAATAACAATATCAACTACCCAGTATTACACCGCGGTAATAGTACGCTTCTAATCCCACACAATAAATAGGATTTTACGTGACCCAGCGTTGAGTTCTGGATACAGGTCAACAAATAGGCCATTTACCTATCATGCCGTAGTTTGATCCAAAACAATTTAAGCTCATATGAACATTATTGCCATATTCAAAAGTTGATTTAGAACAATTAATTCTTTTTGATGTTAATTAAAAGTTCGATTGTTTTTATATAATCCCGAGCTGTTAATAAAATGTAATTTTATGGTTTAGTTAATGCTTTATTACGTCGTTATTATGCGATCCAGATTAACTTTTAAATTTAATATTTTCAGGGTGAGTTAAATCACATTTCTACGTTTTATATGAATATATTAGCCCATTCTGAGGGAAGCGTTCGCAAATGTTGCCATTTTGTTGCATGATAAAGTGCTATTGCCTGATAAAATATTGAATCCTCTACAATGAAAAAAATAGCACTCACAACATTACTCTGCATCACCTCCCCTACTTTCGCTGCGCAACAAGTTGATATCACCATTCTGGGGACTTCTGATCTGCATGGCACCTTTGTGCCGTGGGACTATGCCAGTGACAGTGAAAATCTGGCGGGTAGCTTGAGCCAAATCGCGACCAAAGTGCACAAAATACGGGCCGAGCAGCCGAATATCATTCTGGTGGATGCCGGTGATACTATTCAGGGCAACTTTGTTGAAACCTTTAAGAATGAACCTATTAGCCCGATGATCCTTGGCTTTAATGCCTTGAAATACGATGCATGGGTGATGGGTAATCACGAGTTTGATTTTGGCCTAAAAGTCCTTTCGACGTCGCTAAAACAATTTGATGGCAAAGCATTGGCTGGCAATATCTTCTGGGATTCGGGTAAACCTTACCTACCCGCTTATAAAATCATTGAGCGCCAAGGGGTTAAAATCGGCATCATCGGGATGGATACTCCCATGACCGCTGAGTTTGCTCAGGGCACCGATCGAATCAATGGTATCCATTTCACTGATCCAGTACAGGAAGTGAAAAAGGTTATCCAGCAAATCCAACCACAGGTAGATGCCATTGTTTTGGTGGCCCATATGGGGATCGACAATGAAAACCAGCGGCCAGGGACCGGTGTCAGTGATATAGCCAAAGCCAATCCCGAGCTTGCAGCCATCGTCGCTGGCCATATGCATGTGAAGATTGATAAGGCTGTGGTCAATGGTGTCATTATTACTGAGCCGGATAAATATGGCCGTGCGCTGTCGCGTATTGACCTGAAATTTGAACAGCGTGATGGGAAATATCATCTGATAGAGAAAGACAGCTACACCTACCCCATCAAAGATATTGAATCTGATAAAACGCTGGAGGCTATCTATCAGCCTTACCACGACATTTTGCGCGCCAATGCTAATCGGGTGATTGCGAAACTGATCGGCACAAATTTGGTGCCACCTAATGAAATTAAAGGTATTCCACAAGTCCATGTGCAGGACACCGGCATCAGCGCATTGTATCAAGAAGCGGCGCATTACTATGCCCCGCAAGCCCAGGTGATTGCCTTACAGATTGATAATGACCGCCCCAAAATGGATGTCGGTGATATCACTGCCAAAGACATTGCATTTAACTATCAATATGCCGGCGGTGAAATAACCGTTTACGTCCTGACTGGCAAACAATTGAAGCAGTATATGGAATGGTCGGCTGACTACTTTAACCAAGTTAAGCCTGGCGATGTAACTTATAGCTTTAACCCGCAGCGCCGCTCCTCCAAATACTCCACCAATGACTTCTTTGATGGTGTGACCTACACCATTGATTTACGTCAGCCCGTAGGCTCCCGTATCACCAACTTGCGTCTCAATGACGGCACACCCGTCACCGATACCACGCCTATTCATCTGGGCATGAACAGTTATCGGATGGGACATTTGACACAAAAGGGTGGGGTACTCGAAGGGCAAACATTCCCGATATTGTCAGATAGCAAAGCCCAATACGGTGAAGAAGAAGGCACTATTCGTAATCTGACTATTCGTTATCTAACAGATGTTAAAGCGGGGAAATATGAGGGGAAACCTCAACAGCGCTGGCATTTGGTCGGATTAGAAGGCTATGAAACAGAACGCCAGATTGTTAAACACCTGATTAATGATGGCAAAATTGCAGTGCCCGCGACCGCAGATGGCCGCTATACCAATATTGCGTCAATAAATATTAAAGATAAGTTGTTTAAGGATAAAGCCAGTTACGATGCCGCCTTGGGAGCATTGCAGCAAAAAGTTTCTAGCAGTAGTGATGAACAGACCAAACAACAGGCACAAACGGATATTGTATTAATCTCGGCGTTAAATAAATTCTGATTAGTGACTAGTCCTGCTATAGGTTGACACTTTTTAGCCTTATAACGCCCGGTGAACTTCATCGGGCGTTTTGTATTGTAGCGACAGATGTGGCCGACGTGTGTTGTAAATCTCCACCGACTCCCTCACCATCTTTCTTGCCTGCACGATATCTTCTGGTTTAACAACCAGATATTCCATTTTCAATATCCCATTGACCCGTTCTGCCAGCGCATTCTGGTAGCAATCATACCCGTCCGTCATCGAGCAGATGATGCCATGACGTTGGTGTAACGCCTGATATTCCTTCGAGCAATACTGGATACCCCGGTCTGAGTGATGTACCAGCGGGTGTGTGCTGCGCTTGCCTGTCAGCGCCATTTTGAGCGCTTTGGCCACATGGCAGGTATGCAGGCTGTCATGCACATGATATCCCACGATTTTTCTCGACCAGGCATCCGTGACCAGACTCACGTATGCCGTTCCCGTTTGTAGTGGAAGGTAGGTGATATCCGCTACCCACACCTGTTCTGGGCGGCGGGCAATAATCTGTTTCTCTCCTGACTTCAGTAAGTTAGGGTGACGGTAAAAGCGGTGATGGCTATTTGTCGTCTTGTGATATGCCCGCCTGGGCTGTACCAGTAATCGCGAGCAACGCAGTATCTCAAAGAGGCGGTCCCGACCAACGTGCAGCGCAGGTTCTGGCCGTTGCCACAACAAATAATGCAGTTTACGCGTGCCCAGTCGCGGCTGGTGCAGCCGGATGGCCGTGACTTGCTCTACGACGCGCTGTGCCTGCTTTTCTCTTTCGCGCTCTCGCTGCAAGGATTGATACCACGCCTGCCGGCTAATCCCCATAAACTGGCAGACTCGCGTTATTGTGAGTCCCGGCGTTTGTGTTTGCGTGATAAGGCGGCCAACTGCTTTTTTGTCAGGGTGGCTCCGAAGTCGTTATTCATCACTTTCACGACGGCTTCAAAAAACTGAGCTTTGACTTCAGATTCAGCGAGTTGCTGTTCGAGTTCTTTAATCCGCTGTTCGGGAGTAAGCGGTATTTTTGGCATGTTGGCTCCGCACTTTCTTGCAGGAGAGGGGGAAAGCCAGTCGAGTTGACCGTATTTGCGTAACCAGTTGATCACGGTGGCATTTCCCTGGATACCATAACGTTCAGTGGCCTGACGACAAGTCATTTCACCTTTTTCGACCTGTTCGACAACGGCCAATTTAAAGGATAGAGAGTAATCGCGTTGGGTACGTTTAACATATTGGTTCATCACATTTTCCTCAGTATCCGAGTTAAATGTGTCAACGCTATTTAGGACGGGTCATAGATAATAAAAGGGCCACCCAAAGGTGGCCTTTTTATATAACAGGACTATTTGTTGCTTTGGTAAACAGCTTTCACCGCATTGCCGATTTCAGCCAGGCTACGGACGGTTTTCACACCTGCAGCTTCCAGAGCAGCAAATTTATCATCTGCAGTTCCTTTACCACCAGCAATAATGGCACCCGCATGGCCCATGCGCTTGCCTTTTGGTGCAGTAACACCGGCGATATAACCCACGACAGGTTTGGTCACATGATCTTTGATGTAAGCGGCCGCTTCTTCTTCTGCGTTACCACCAATTTCACCAATCATCACGATAACTTCCGTTTGCGGGTCTTCTTGGAACAACTTCAAGATATCAATAAAGTTAGAACCTGGGATTGGGTCACCGCCAATACCGACACACGTCGACTGACCAAAACCGATGTCAGTCGTCTGTTTTACCGCTTCATAAGTCAACGTCCCTGAACGAGAAACGATACCCACTTTGCCCGGCAGATGAATGTGGCCTGGCATAATACCAATCTTACATTCGCCTGGCGTGATAACGCCTGGGCAGTTCGGGCCAATCATACGCGCATCAGACTGCTCCAATCTGACTTTGACCACCAGCATGTCCAGCGTCGGGATACCTTCGGTGATACAAATAATCAGCTTGATGCCAGCATCGATAGCTTCCAGAATCGAATCTTTACAGAATGGTGCTGGCACATAGATAACAGACGCAGTAGCACCGGTTGCATCTACGGCTTCACGTACAGTATTGAATACTGGCAGACCCAAATGTTGAGTTCCGCCTTTGCCTGGCGTAACACCGCCAACCATTTTTGTGCCATAAGCAATAGCTTGTTCGGAGTGGAAAGTCCCTTGGCTACCAGTAAACCCCTGGCAAATAACTTTGGTGTTTTTATCAATTAAAATAGACATTATTTAGCCCCCACTGCCGCTACAACTTGCTGAGCCGCATCTGTCAGGCTGGTCGCAGCAATGATATTCAAACCGCTGTCTGCCAGTTTTTTGGCACCCAGTTCGGCGTTATTCCCTTCCAGACGAACAACTACAGGCACGTTAACACCCACTTCTTCAACCGCACCAATGATGCCGTCAGCAATCAGGTCACAACGCACAATTCCGCCGAAGATGTTTACGAAAACGGCTTTCACTTTGTCATCAGATAAAATGATTTTGAAGGCTTCAGTCACGCGCTCTTTGGTTGCGCCGCCGCCAACATCCAGGAAGTTAGCGGGTTCACCACCGTGCAGTTTCACGATGTCCATTGTGCCCATTGCCAGACCAGCACCGTTTACCATGCAACCAATGTTGCCATCCAGCGCGACATAGTTCAGTTCCCACTGTGCTGCATGGGCTTCGCGAGCATCTTCCTGACTTGGATCACGCATTTCACGCAATTCAGGCTGACGGAATAAAGCATTACCATCAGCACCGAGTTTGCCATCTAAACAAACCAAATCGCCCTGCTTGGTAATAACCAGCGGGTTGATCTCAACCATTGCCAAATCACGTTCCAGGAACATGGTTGCCAGACCCATGAAGATCTTTGTGAACTGAGCGACTTGCTTACCGGTCAAGCCCAGTTTGAATGCCAATTCACGGCCTTGGTAAGGCTGCGGGCCAGTCAACGGATCCAATGCGATTTTGTGGATCAGCTCTGGGGTTTCTTCGGCAACTTTTTCAATTTCAACGCCGCCTTCGGTGGATGCCATAAACACCACGCGACGGGAGCTACGGTCAATAACCGCACCCAGATACAGCTCTTTGTCGATATCAGTCGCAGCTTCAACCAAAATTTGGTGAACCGGCTGACCATTTGCATCAGTCTGATAAGTGACCAGTTTTTTACCCAGCCACTGTTCAGCGAAAGCACGAATATCTTCTTTGCTGTTAACCAGTTTCACGCCGCCCGCTTTACCGCGGCCACCAGCATGTACCTGACATTTAACCACCCACGGGCCAGCACCGATTTTAGATGCGGCTTCTTCTGCTTCACGCGGTGTAGTACAAGCGTAGCCAGTTGGTGCTGGCATGCCATACCGAGCAAACAGTTGTTTTGCCTGATATTCGTGTAAATTCATGATGTTCTATCCATATAAGGTCTGAGTTGGGCCGAAGCCTACTAGGTAGCCTGATTGCGCGGAGGCAGGTCATCAACACCTTGCAATCAGACTGACCTTGTCATTTATCTTTTTTATACGTCGAGCAGTAAGCGAGCTGGATCTTCCAGCATCTCTTTCACCGTCACGAGATAACCAACGGATTCGCGGCCGTCAATCAAACGGTGGTCGTAGGACAGTGCCAAATACATCATTGGCAGAATCACTACCTGACCATTTACCGCCATTGGGCGATCTTTAATGGCATGCATGCCAAGGATCGCGCTTTGTGGTGGGTTAATGATCGGAGTCGACATCAATGAGCCAAATACGCCGCCATTGGTAATGGTGAAGTTACCGCCGGTCAGTTCTTCAACTTTCAGTTTGCCGTCACGGCCTTTTACAGCCAGTTCTTTGATTTTCTTCTCAATATCCGCCATGCCCATAGTATCTACATCACGCAATACCGGGGTAACCAGGCCACGTGGAGTCGAAACAGCAATGCTGACATCAAAGTAATTGTGATAAACCACATCTTCGCCATCAATAGAAGCATTCACTTCTGGATAGCGCTTCAGTGCTTCAACAACCGCCTTGATATAGAAGGACATAAAGCCCAAACGAACACCGTGGCGTTTCTCGAAAGCCTCACCATACTGCTTACGCAGATCCATGATGGGTTTCATGTTGATTTCGTTAAACGTGGTTAACATGGCGGTGCTGTTTTTAGCTTCCAGCAGGCGCTCAGCCACACGTTTACGCAAACGAGTCATCGCCACACGTTTTTCGCTGCGGCCAGCAAGAGCGGCAACCGGTGCAGTCGCTTCAACTTTAGTTTCTGCTGCGGCTGGAGCTGATTTGCGAGTAGCCAAATGGCTGTCAACGTCTTCACGGGTGATTCGACCGCCTACACCACTGCCTTTAATGGCTGATGCATCAAGGTCATGCTCAGCAATCAGACGACGAATCGCCGGGCTGAGGGTATCATTACTTTCTTCTTCCAGGCTGGCGGTTTGGCGCTGAGCAGGAGTGGACTCGGTGCTTTGGCTTTTCTCTTCCGTCGGCAGGCCGGAACTATCACTTGGGCGAATACGGCCCAACACTTGACGTGAAATGACTGTTGCGCCTTCGTCTTCCAAAATGGCATCCAAAATGCCGTCCTGACTGGCAGGAACTTCCAGAATCACTTTGTCAGTTTCAATCTCAACCAGTACTTCATCACGTTTGACGCTATCGCCCGGTTTTTTGTGCCAGGTTGCAACAGATCCATCGGCGACAGACTCAGGGAGGTCAGGAACATTAATATCTACGCTACTCATTCTCTATCCTTTATGTGTTAACCGGTCGCTATTCAACTGTCAGCGCGTCATTAACCAGAGCTTGTTGTTGTTTCTGGTGTACGGAAATGTATCCAACCGCCGGTGAAGCTGAGGCTGGGCGGCCTGCATAACGCAAGGAAGCCCCAAATGGGATCACTTCGCGGAAATTATGTTGACTGCAATACCAGGCGCCCTGGTTCAGCGGCTCTTCCTGACACCAAACGAAATCATGGACATGAGCAAATTGTTCCAACACCGCTTGCACCGCTTGATGTGGGAATGGATAAAGCTGCTCGATGCGCACGATAGCAACATCGGTTTGCCCATTTTTGCGGCGCTGTTCCAGCAGATCATAGTAAACTTTGCCAGAGCACATCACGACACGTTTGACACCTTTCGGGTCCAAGTCATCAATTTCACCAATTGCAGGCAAGAAGCTGCCATTGGCCAACTCATCCAACGATGATACCGCTAATGGGTGACGCAACAATGACTTAGGTGACATGACCACCAGCGGACGTCTCATACCACGTAATGCCTGACGGCGAATCATGTGGTAAACCTGTGCTGGTGTTGACGGGATACACACCTGCATATTTTGTTCGGCACAAAGCTGCAGATAGCGCTCCAACCGAGCAGAGGAGTGCTCCGGGCCTTGCCCTTCATACCCGTGCGGCAACAGCATGACCAAACCACACATCCGGCCCCATTTCTGTTCGCCAGAGCTAATAAATTGGTCGATAACCACTTGAGCACCGTTGGCAAAGTCACCGAACTGCGCTTCCCAGATAGTCAGAGTGCGCGGTTCTGCTGTGGCATAGCCATATTCAAACGCCAAAACAGCTTCTTCCGACAACACTGAGTCCCATACCTGGAAATCACCTTGTCCACTGTGTACGTTAGCCAATGGCACGTAAACAGAGCCATTTTTCTGGTTATGAATCACAGCGTGGCGATGGAAGAATGTTCCGCGCCCGGCATCTTCACCAGATAAACGAATCGGAATACCTTCATCTACCAAGGTGGCATATGCCAATGTTTCCGCACCGCCCCAGTCAAATAGCTTCTCGCCACTGGCCATCAAGGCGCGATCGCCATAGATTTTGGCAACACGTGATTGCATTTCAACGGCTTCTGGTGCATGGCTGATACGGCGTGCCAGATCTTGCAGGCGTTTCATATCAACTTTGCTCGGATACTCTTCATCCCATTCATGGTTCAGATACGGTGACCAAGTAAAGGATTGCAGATTCATCGGACGCCACTCTTCCACCACACACTCACCGCTATCCAGTGCATCACGGTACAAGTTGACCATTTCCGTGGCATCTTCCAGGCTGGCGATATTTTGCTCGGTCAGCTTGTCAGCATAGATTTTGCGCGGCGTCGGGTGTTTTTTGATCTTCTGATACATCACCGGCTGTGTTGCACTTGGCTCATCGGCTTCGTTATGCCCATGGCGACGGTAACAAACCAGGTCGATCATCACGTCACGTTTAAAGGTGTTACGGAAATCCAACGCCAGACGGGTAACAAACGCCACAGCTTCAGGATCATCAGCATTCACGTGGAAAATCGGGGCCTGTACCATTTTGGCGATATCAGTACAGTATTGCGTGGAGCGCGCATCCAGTGGATTCGAGGTGGTGAAACCAATCTGGTTATTGATGACAATGCGCACAGTCCCGCCCACTTCATAACCACGGGCCTGAGACATGTTCAAGGTTTCTTGTACTACGCCCTGCCCGGCAATCGCCGCATCACCATGAATGGTGATTGGCAGTACCATATTGCTGCGGGCTTCATCCAAACGATCACGACGTGCGCGGACGGAGCCGATAACAACTGGGCTAACAATTTCCAGATGTGATGGGTTAAAGGCCAGTGCTAAGTGAACCAAACCGCCTTCGGTTTCCACATCAGAGGAGAAACCTTGGTGATATTTAACATCACCCGTCCCTAAATGCTCTTTATGCTTGCCGGCGAATTCATCGAACAAATCTTCCGGTTTCTTACCCAACACGTTAATCAATACATTCAGGCGGCCACGGTGCGCCATTCCCAGAACCACTTCACGTGTTCCATTTTTACCGGCATGGCGAATCATTTCTTTCAGCATGGTGACCAGCGAATCGCCGCCCTCCAGTGAGAAACGCTTAGCACCAGGGAATTTAGCCCCTAAATAACGCTCCAAACCTTCAGCTGCAGTCAGTTCGCTCAGAAAACGGCGCTTCTCTTCATCGCTGAATACAGGTTTGCCGACGACCGACTCAATACGCTGCTGAAGCCAACGTTTTTCTTCGGTGTTGGTAATGTGCATGTATTCAGCGCCAATCGAGCCACAGTAGGTCTGTTTCAGGGCTGCATACAAATCAGACAGCTTCATGGTTTCTTTGCCAATAGCAAAAGAACCGACATTGAAGGTGTTCTGGAAATCAGCTTCGGTCAGATGGTGATAAGCAGGATCAAGGTCTGGAACAGACTCCTGCTTCCACAAACCGAGTGGGTCAAGGTTGGCATGTTGATGACCGCGGAAGCGGAAGGCGTTGATTAACTGCAACACCTTAACTTGCTTGGCATCATTTTCAGGATCGCTGATGGATGAGTTATAACGAGAGGGATCCTTCGCCAAGCGACGGAAATACTCACGTGTTTGAGAGTGGAACTGATCAGGTTTTACACCCGTTGTAGGTAGTTGTTGAAAAATTGAACGCCAACTATCATCAACGGAACCAGGATCGGTTAAAAAGTCTTCATAGAGCTGCTCTATGTAGGACTGGTTCGCGCCCGCCAGATAGGAGGAATCCAGCCAGGCCTTCATTGCGCCGTTCTGCATCATGATCCCTTAAGCTTTGAAGCTTCAGTTTTCGCCGTGGTTAACATATACACCGTAATATCAACGGTTTGCCGTAAAAACGGTTCACTCGACGTGCTCAATGCACGTTCTGTTATGGACCTTAACGGTCCCGTTCAAGGAACCTCTAAAAACGGACAGCTTGCCGGTTTTTAGAGATTCCCTACCTTTAAGCAACCCGGGAAAACATTCCCCGGGTTAATAAACTCATATCATGTACTGCGTTGCAACTATCATCTGCTGCGCAGGGCTTATCATGCACTACGCTGTAGCTATCAAGCACTTCGCTGTAACAACATAGACTTAATGTGGCCAATTGCTTTGGTCGGGTTAAGGCCTTTAGGACAAACACTGACACAATTCATGATGCTATGGCAGCGGAAAACACTAAAAGCGTCGTCCAGATCATCCAAACGTGCTGTTGCTTCAGTATCGCGGCTATCTATCAGGAAGCGATAGGCCGCCAATAACCCTGCCGGGCCAACAAACTTATCCGGATTCCACCAGAACGACGGACAAGATGTTGAGCAACAGGCGCATAGGATGCATTCATACAAACCATCCAATTTTTCGCGCTGTTCAGGTGACTGTAAATGCTCACGTGCCGGTGGATTTTTGCCGTCATTCAACAGGTAAGGTTTAATCTTCTCGTACTGAGTATAAAACTGCCCCATATCGACCACTAAATCCCGCACGACCGGCAACCCCGGCAATGGGCGAATCACAATCTTTTTATTACCTTTTTGCAAAGCTGAAACTGGCGTAATACATGCCAGGCCATTTTTGCCATTCATATTCAAACCGTCAGAGCCGCAAACGCCCTCACGACATGAGCGACGAAACGATAGCGTCGGATCTGTTTCTTTCAACTGGATAAGGGCATCCAGCAACATCATATCCCGGCCTTCTTCCGCCTCTAACGTGTAATCCTGCATATGCGGCGCGTTATCGACGTCCGGGTTATAGCGATAAATTGAGAACTCAAGTTTCATGACCTTTTCCTCCGCAACGGGTTAGATTTAACCCTATCAACACAACACATGCATTAGTAAGAACGCACTTTCGGCGGGAATGCCGCGCGTAGCTTAGGTTGCATGTTTACCTCACGGCGGGTCATGCTTTCAGTGTCAGGCAAATACAGCGAATGGCACAACCAGTTCGCATCATCACGTTCCGGGAAGTCGAAACGGCTATGTGCGCCACGACTTTCGGTACGGAAGTTTGCAGACACGGCGGTGGAAAACGCAGTTTCCATCAAGTTATCCAATTCCAGACATTCAATACGCTGGGTATTGAACTCGCTAGAAGTGTCATCCAGACGGGCATTTTGCAGACGTTCGCGGATAGTTCTCAGTTCTTCCAACCCTTTCGCCATCGCATCACCTTCACGGAACACCGAGAAGTTATGCTGCATACAAGATTGCAATGCTTTACGGATTTCGACAGGATCTTCACCTGAACGCGTGTTATTCCAGCGGTTCATACGATCCAATGACGCTTCAATATCTGAGTCACTGGCATCGCGGCTAGGGCCCTGCTCCATCAATGACTCTTGCAGATGCATACCGGCGGCACGACCAAATACCACCAAGTCTAGCAATGAGTTCCCCCCCAAGCGGTTCGCTCCGTGGACGGAAACACAGGCGATTTCACCGACAGCAAATAGACCGGGGATAACAACATCTTCACCCTTTTCATTTACTGTGATGGCCTGACCGGTCACTTTGGTTGGGATCCCGCCCATCATATAATGGCAAGTTGGGATTACCGGAATAGGCTCTTTGATTGGGTCAACATGCGCAAAGGTGCGAGATAACTCAAGAATACCCGGCAGGCGGGACTCCAGTACCTCTTTACCCAAGTGATCCAATTTCAGTTTGGCATGAGGGCCCCACGGGCCATCGCAACCACGACCTTCACGGATTTCAATCATAATAGAACGCGCAACAACATCACGACCCGCCAAATCTTTGGCGTTCGGAGCATAGCGTTCCATAAAGCGCTCGCCGTGTTTATTCAGCAGATAACCGCCTTCACCACGACAGCCCTCAGTCACCAATACACCCGCCCCGGCAATACCTGTCGGGTGGAACTGCCACATTTCCATGTCCTGCACCGGAACCCCGGCACGCAAAGCCATGCCTACGCCGTCACCGGTATTAATGTGCGCATTAGTGGTTGATTGATAAATACGCCCGGCACCGCCGGTCGCCAACACAGTAGCCCGTGCTTTGAAATAAACCACTTCACCGGTTTCAATGCAGATAGCAGTACAGCCAACAAAAGCGCCGTCCTGATTCTTCACTAAATCCAGCGCATACCACTCGGAGAAAATAGTGGTGTGATTTTTCAGGTTTTGCTGATAAAGGGTATGTAACAGTGCATGCCCAGTACGGTCAGCCGCAGCCGCAGTACGTGCCGCTTGCCCTTCGCCGAAATTGAGTGACTGCCCACCGAATGGCCGCTGGTAAATGCTGCCATCTTCTAAGCGCGAAAACGGTAACCCCATATGTTCCAGTTCAAGAACAGCTTCCGGGCCGGTTTTACACATATATTCGATGGCATCCTGGTCACCGATATAATCGGAACCCTTTACCGTGTCATACATATGCCATTCCCAGTTATCTTCATGGGTGTTACCCAGTGCGACAGTAATACCCCCCTGCGCAGATACGGTATGGGAACGGGTCGGGAAAACTTTAGATATCAGGGCACAAGACAACCCCATTTGTGAAATTTGCAGTGCTGCGCGCATACCTGCGCCGCCTGCACCCACAACAACAGCATCAAACTCTCTGACCGGCAGTTTCATTTAAGCACCCCACACCACAATTGTTCCATACAGTAGATAGACCAGCAGCGTAATCACGACGGCCAGTTGTAACACCAGACGTACCGCTATCGGCTTTATATAGTCCGTTAATACCTGCCACAGACCAATCCAGGCATGAGCCAGAATCGACAGCAATGTCAGCAGGGTAAACACTTTTGTGATGTGCGAAGCAAAGAAGCCACGCCAGATTTCGTAGGTGATGTCTGGGACAATAACAACAAAGCCCAGAATATAGAGAACATACAGAGTGATGACGATCGCAGAAGCACGTAGTAACAGCCAGTCGTGTACTCCATTACGCCCTAACGCAGAAGCATTGCTTACCATACAAGGACTCCAGCTAAAACTGACAGCACCAAGGTTAACACCATTGCTACTTGGGCGGAGCGGGTCCCCGCGGCCAAGCTCTCTTCGATATAGCCGAAATCCATTAACAAGTGACGGATGCCACCGCAAATGTGATAGGCCAGCGCAGTGAGTATTCCCCAGAAGATGAATTTAACAAAAAAGCTATTCATGACAGCCGCCGCTTGCATGAATCCTTCTTGCGAGGATACAGACAAACCTAACAGCCAAAGGAGGATACCAACGGCAACGAAAGTAATTACGCCAGAGACTCGGTGTAAAATGGACGCTATCGCAGTAACAGGAAATCGAATCGTTTGCAGATCCAAATTGACAGGTCTTTGTTTTTTCACGGTTTTGCCCACACAGCTCTTATTATTTTCCTTCCTCCGGGCCTGGGTGGGGATCAGACAGCGTTAAGAGCCGAAACCCTTCACATCGCACACTTAAACATAACATCCTGAATGCTTAAATGACGTGTTCTATATAACGCTGGGTGCTCCTACTTCAGGGTAATCCGGAGACCTGGCGGCAGTATAGGTGGTTCACATTCTTATTACAATTCCCACACAAACTGATTGGTAACATTTCCCCTGAACAGTGATTAGGATCACGATTTACACAATTTATATAAAATTAATTATCTGATTTGACAAAGAATAAACATTTCCATTACAACTAGGGTAGAAATAAGCCCTATGATGCACTAAAGGTCTGCGGATACACTTCCCCATAAGCTTAAGTTATGCAACAGTGTACTGAGAAAATATCCCCATAGATATCGTAGGCAATGAACCATAAACTATAAGTATCCGACAAATCGTTAACAACTTTGTAACGTTACCATCAATCCAGCCCCTCGGATTGCAGGCCGCATTGGCGAGACACTCTGTACCCTAAATCATGTTTTTATAGTGAAAAACAGAGCAGTGCTGATGAGGAGATGGCCCTTGGGCCTCTAAGACATTTCGGTTGTTAGGGGTTTTAAAATAAGCGCTAAGGAGACTGTAAATGGCTGACAAAAAAGCGACGCTAAATCTGGAAGGCGAAGCTGCGATCGAACTGGGGGTTTTATCCCCAACTCTCGGCACTGACGTGATCGACGTCCGCACCTTAGGTTCCAAAGGGTATTTTACCTATGACCCCGGGTTTACCTCTACCGCATCCTGCGAATCAAAAATCACGTTTATCGACGGTGATGAAGGGATTCTGCTGCACCGTGGCTATCCTATTGATCAATTAGCAAAAAACTCTACTTATCTGGAGGTTTGCTACATTCTGTTATACGGCGAAACTCCCACTGCAGAAGAGTATGAAACCTTCAAAGCAACAGTCACCCGCCACACCATGATCCACGAGCAGATAACCAGCCTGTTCCGCGGATTCCGCCGCGACTCACATCCGATGGCGGTATTATGCGGCGTAACCGGTGCGCTGGCCGCTTTCTACCATGATGCACTGGATGTCAATAACGAGCGGCATCGTGAAATCACCGCCTTCCGTCTGCTGTCTAAAATGCCGACGGTCGCCGCGATGTGTTACAAATACTCTATCGGCCAGCCGTTTGTTTATCCGCGCAATGATCTGTCCTATGCCGGTAACTTCCTGCGCATGATGTTTTCTACCCCATGCGAAGAATATGAAGTTAACCCGGTGTTGGAACGCGCAATGGACCGTATTTTCATCCTGCACGCCGACCATGAGCAAAACGCATCAACCTCGACGGTTCGTACTGCCGGCTCTTCTGGCGCGAACCCGTTTGCCTGTATCGCCGCAGGTATTGCATCTCTGTGGGGCCCTGCTCACGGCGGTGCAAACGAAGCCTGCCTGAAGATGCTGGAAGAGATTAAAACGGTTGAGCACATTCCAGAATTTATCCGCCGCGCGAAAGATAAAAACGATTCATTCCGCTTGATGGGCTTCGGTCACCGTGTGTATAAAAACCACGACCCACGCGCGACAGTAATGCGTGAAACCTGCCATGAAGTGTTGAAAGAGTTAAAACTGGAAGACGACCTGTTGAAAGTGGCGATGGAGTTAGAACATATCGCGCTGAACGACCCTTACTTCATCGAGAGAAAGTTGTATCCAAACGTCGATTTCTATTCAGGTATCATCCTGAAAGCATTGGGTATTCCGTCCTCCATGTTCACCGTGATTTTTGCTATCGCCCGTACTATCGGCTGGATTGCTCACTGGAATGAAATGCACGATGACGGCATCAAAATTGCCCGTCCACGTCAGCTTTATACCGGTTATGCAGAGCGCGACTTTAAGAGCCAGTTGAAGAAATAAGTAGATTGAATTTTCTGTTTAATCGTAAAACGCCACCTTTCCGGTGGCGTTTTTTATTGTTAAATCAGTGAATTGCGCCACCTGAAATATGCAAGTCGTGATCAATTTGCAATGCAATCGAGATTGCCAATTCCAAAGCTATCACCACGGAGTGCTCTGCCATACTTGGCGCGCCTGGATGATTTACCGCTTGTTCAGGTAAATAAGGGATATGAATAAAACCGCCCTTAACTTCATCATTAGCCTGATATAACCGATGCAATAACCCGTACATAACATGGTTACAAACATAGGTTCCGGCAGTCTGGGACACCGAGGCTGGGATCCCTGCCTCGCGAATACCCTGCACCATGGCCTTGATAGGTAAACGGGTAAAGTAAGCCGCCGGGCCATTTTCTACGATTGGCTGATCTACCGGCTGATTACCCAAGTTATCCGCAATGCGGGCATCATCGATATTAATTGCAACCCGTTCGATACTAATATCAGCACGTCCACCCGCCTGACCAATGGCCAACACCAGTACCGGCTGAATTTCATCAATAGCGGCATTCAGGGCAACCAGCGCCTCTCCAAAAGCACAAGGTAACTGACGGGCGACCACTTTGACTCCGCCTAGCATAAGATCATTGAGTTTTTTAACCACTTCCCAAGAGGGATTCACCCTTTCGCCGCCAAATGGCTCAAACCCGGTAATTAATACACTTCTCATCGCCTCTCCTAGAGGAACATCAGGAAATACAGTAAAAATACGTTAACAATCAAAAGAGTAATCCCGGTTGGGATCTGGGCTTTGATCACTGCATTTTTATCCGGCAGTTCCAATAATGCCGCAGGAACAATGTTAAAATTGGCAGCCATCGGAGTCATTAGAGTACCGCAATAGCCAGAGAACATCCCGATAGCAGCCATAACCGCGGGGTTACCACCATGCTGCAACACTAAAATGGGAATACCAATACCGGCGGTGACAATAGGGAAAGCCGCAAATGCATTGCCCATTATCATCGTTAACACCGCCATGCCAATAGCATAGACTGCCACTGCGATAAAGCGATGATCAACGGCCAGATATTCCTGTGTCAGGTGGGCAATCGCCGTCCCAACACCAGCAGTGGTAAACAACAGGCCAAGAGTTGCCAGAATCTGCGGCAAGATAAATGCCCAGCCGATAGAGTCCAGCAGACGCCGAGCTTCCTGCACCGGTTGGGCGGCCGTTTCGTGGGTCATTATCACCGCAATCAGCAAGCCAAGCACACAGCCGACAGTCATTGAGAATAAGGTCACCAACGTGGCGTGGTTACCGCTACCAAATAACCACAAATCCAGCGCTGGAATGTTATTAAACAGCAGTACGCCGATAACCGTCACAACCGGAATGGTCAGTGCGGGAATAAACAGCTTGTTCCCCAAACGCTTGGCGCTCACTTCGCGCTCTTGCTCAGTGCGCTGATGATAGCTTCCCAGTTTTACCCCACCGAAACCGGCGATCAACGCCATGATGATGACTACCACACCGACAATGATATGCAGAATTCGCTTCTCATCCGGCCCCTCACCCGCCAATGTGTTTGCCAGGCGGTAAGTCCAGTCCCCGACCAGAAAAATCAGTCCGTACAACCCCCAAAACAGCCCTGTGGTGATGCGGCGCGGGTTAGCTTTATCTCGAAATGACATCCCTGCAACTATCAGTAAAACAACACCGGCCAACCAGTATAAATATTGTTGTTGGAAAATCATTGGGCATCTCCCTTGCTTGCCAGGGCAGACTGATTCAGCGCCGTTAATTCAGCAGCGAGATGTTTATCCAAACGTTGTAAGCGGAAAGCATGAATAAGAAAAGCACAAATCGCCGTCGGAATCCCCCACAGCGCGATATGCAACGGTTCGGTTTGGATACCGCCGGACTCCAGCATAAAGTTGTGCATAAAGATGATGGCGCCGAAGGCAACAAAAATATCTTCACCAAAGAATAAACCAACGTTATCTGTCGCCGCTGACATCGCGCGCAGGCGATAACGGACTTTCTCCGGCAACTCACCATAACGGATTTTGGCAGCACCTTCCGCCATCGGGGCTAACATCGGGCGCACCATCTGCGCATGCCCACCGAGACTTGTTAAGCCCAGTGCCGCCGTGGCTTCACGCACAAACAGATACACAATCAGCAGACGGCCTGAAGTGGCGCTTTTAATTTGCGAAATCCATTCCTGCGCCCGCTCTTTCAGACCATGGCGTTCAAGCAGGCCAATAACCGCCAAGGGCAGTAACAGAATCAAGGGCAAATTACGGGTGTTAAGAAAACCCTCGCCCAGGTTTTCTAAAATGGTGGCCAGTGGCATAAGTGCCGCCAATCCGGTGATTACCCCGGCACTGATCACCACCAAAACTGCGTTTATGCGCAGTAAAAATCCTATTACAATCGCCGCGATACCAATTAGCGGCCAAAGGTTTACCGTTTGTTCCAAGATGACGCTCCTGTCCTTAAATAGTGTTATCGATAGATTTTTATCTTGATGTCATTCCACCCGGGCCAGGCGGTTATGGTTTTTTATGACCCGAACATGCTGTTATTGTTTAATTATTGCGCGGTGACAGTGATGTTTTCCTGCCGAAAACTATCACGTAAACGGCGGGCAAAATTCAATGCATGGGCACCATCGCCATGCACGCACACAGTGTCTGCCTGCACGGGTACCCAACTGCCATCGCGAGCCTGAACCTGATGACGCTGCACCATGGCCAAGGTTTGTGACAAAGCCAGGTCGTCACTTTCGATGAGGGCATCAGGCTGATTTCGTGGTACTAACGTGCCATCACCTTGATAGCGACGATCGGCAAACACTTCCTGCCGGGTGACTAAACCTGCGCGTTCACCGGCGCGAGTCAATTCACTGCCCGCCAGCCCAACCAGCCGCAATGACGGGTCTACAACCTTGACCGCCAGAGCAATAGCATCCGCCAGTTGCGGGTCAAGTGCCGCCTGGTTATACAACATGCCGTGAGGTTTCACATGTTGCATAACGCCTCCCTCTGCTTTCACAATGGCCGCCAGCGCCCCCAGTTGGTAAACCACTTGGGCATAAACCGTCTCGGGCGGTAGTTGCATAGCTGTTCGACCAAAATTCTCGCGATCTGGGAAGCTCGGGTGTGCGCCGATAGCAACCCCAAACTCAATAGCCCAGCGCACCGACTGGCGCATGGTTTGCGCATCACCGGCATGAAAACCACAGGCAATATTGGCTGAACTGACTAATTGCAACAGTGCCTTATCATTGGCACAGCCTTCACCTAAGTCTGCATTTAAATCAACCTTCATTTGGCCTCCGTGGCATCAAACCCTTTCTGTAAACCCCATTCAATCTGTTGCAGGAAATGTTGTTGCTCTGACTTGGCACGGAGCGCTTCTTCGACGGTGCAAGGGATAAAATGCACCGGTTCGCCGAGTCGAATTTGGGCTAAATGGTAGAGATCTGCTTCGATAACACAGGCAATACGCGGGTAACCGCCGGTAGTCTGCGCATCGGCCATCAGCGCGATGGGTTGGCCGTTATGCGGCACTTGCACCACACCAGGTAACAAACCATGGGATAACATCTCGCGTGAAGTGGTGCGAGTTAGCTCACGCCCAGTCAGCCGATACCCCATCCGGTTACTTTGTGGGCTAAGTTGCCAGGCTTCACGCCAGAAAGCGCCCTGTGAAACATCATCAAACTCATGATATTCCGGCCCCTGAACAGCCCGCACACGGTTACCAAATAACAACTGTTTGATGCCAACAGATTCACGCGGCAAACGTGTCGGTTGGCCCAGTGGTAGGCTGTCACCTTCTTTAATCAGCCGCCCCTGATAGCCACCAAAGCCCGCTTTTAAATCTGTGCTACGCGAACCCAGCATTTCCGGCACGTCAATACCGCCAGAAATCGCCAGATAACTGCGCATCCCACGGTGCGGCACATTGAGTTTTAACTGTTGGCCCGGCTTGACCGGATAGCGCCATCCAGTCCAGAGCAGTTGGTTACCCAGCATCGCCTCACAACCTGCGCCAGTCACGGCAATCCAGCCCGGTTGGGTAAATTCAGCGGTAAATTGGCCTAGTGTAATTTCCAGCCCTGCGGCATCGGCATCATTCCCCACCAGCATGTTTGCCATGCGCATCGCCGGTAAGTCGAGCGCCCCGCCCTGACTGATGCCTAACCGGCGAAAACCGCCGCGGCCGCTATCTTGTACAGTGGTATAAATACCTGAACGAATAATATTCAGCATACGCCCTCCTTTAAGGGCAGGAAGCGCACATTGTCGCCAGGCCGCAGTAAGGTCGGCGGCATTTCTAGCGGATTAAATAATGCCAGTGATGTACGGCCAATCAGCTGCCAACCGCCCGGGGTTGCCAACGGATAAATGCCGGTTTGGCTGCCACCAATGCCGACAGAACCGGGTGGAACCACCAAGCGTGGCTCAGCGCGCCGTGGTGTTGCCAGTTGTTCAGGCATCCCACCTAGATATGAAAAACCGGGCTGGAAACCGAGAAAATAGACGATATAACTCGCCTGAGCATGGCACTCAACCACCTCGCGTTCAGTCATTCCCGTATAACGCGCCACTTCAGCCAAATCTGGCCCAGCGTCACCGCCATAAATCACCGGAATAGTGATATCACGCGATTCAGGAATGAGTGACTCACTCTCTTCCCACCAGTGTTGCAGCCGTTCAATGGCATCCAACGCAGTATTGTGTGGATCTGTCAGTAATAAAGTCAGGTTATTCATTCCGGGGATCGCTTCAAGGACATCGGGATGATGAATTAGACGATCAGCTAAACCCCAAATCCGTTGCTGACTTGCTAATGTTACCGGCGGTTCTAGCTCCAAAACTACCGCACTTTCTCCCAATAAATAGCATCTCGCTCGTTGCACTCCTGTCCCCTATTGCTTTTGTTTTTATATAAATACTCGCTATAAGCTTATATTTATGCGTTAGCGCCTAGCCGCTGTCAATAGAACTGAATTAACCAATAGCCGTGAGTAATCATTAAGCTCGGTGAAAAGACGAATATTAATCACTATAAATGCTTATTTTTATGGTTTTTTAACAAAAATAGCGGGAACAACACGATTTTTTCTTATTTAGAATCAGGATTAAGCGAGGAAAAATTCTTAAAATTGATGTTTTATCATTCCACCGTAGTCAGATGAGCATTTTTAATAGCTATGCAGGGGATAAAACCTTGTTTTAAGTATGGTTTAATGCATGTTTGTGAAGAGAATAACGACAGCAGATTATGCACCGAAACTCATCATCGGTGCATAATGTCACATTGGGTTAAGCTGGGTTAGGAATATCAATAAAGATAACATCAAGTTGATGATGGGTAGCGAGCCATTCACCCAGCGCTTTAATGCCATAGCGCTCCGTCGCATGATGCCCGGCCGCATAAAAATTCACACCCATCTCACGGGCGATATGAATTGTCTGCTCAGAAACCTCGCCAGTTATGAATGCATCAACACCAAACTCAGCCGCTTGCTGAATATATCCTTGCCCCCCACCAGTACACCACGCTATACGGCGCACATCAGTTGGCGCACAATCACCGCAATGCAAAACAGGGCGCTCTAATAACGTTTCCAGCCGTTCACGCAAAATAACTGCATTTAACGGCACATCAAACTCACCGTAGGGCAATAGGGATTCAATCTCTCCCAATACCCGAATACCCAGTAATTTAGCCAGTTGCGCGTTATTGCCTAATTCAGGATGCGCATCCAACGGCAAATGGTATCCATACAGATTAATATCATTAGTGAGCAACGTTTTCAGACGGTTACGCTTCATTCCCCGCACGGCGACAGGTTCGTTTTTCCAAAAATAACCGTGATGTACCAAAATGGCATCAGCCTGTTGTCCTACGGCGGCATCCAGCAGCGCCTGGCTGGCCGTGACACCGGTGACAATGCGCCGGACTTCCTCGCGCCCCTCGACCTGCAAACCATTGGGTGCATAGTCTTGAAAAGCCGAGGTATTCAGCTGATTATTGAGTAGAGTTTCGAGTTCGGTATTGCGCATTATATTCATCTCACTAATAGATGTTCTTCGACTAATTTTATTAAGATATATACCCAAAGTAATTGGAGTTGCAGGTAGGCCGCCCACCTGCGGCTTGAAGTACCAAGAGGATATTAGAATTTCTGGCTATCGCCTTGCTCCATAAGGATAAAATTAACTCCCATATCATTACCTTGAGCTAACTCGGTCGCAATCACTTTTCGCACATCCTGACCCTGCCGGAATGACGGTTTAATATGGCTGATGACCACCGGCAAATCTTTTAGCGGCTGGCCTTCACCGCTGTATTTCTCAAGATTCTTCAATTCTTTCAACAACCACTTGGGCGTCATGTGTCCATACAACTTGCCATCATCCACTTCGTTCGGATACGAAACTTCAATAATGATCCCTTTCAACTGCTGCTGTTTGACCTTTTCTGCCAATTTACGCCACACCGTATCCAGATTTTTCGATTTTTCGATTTCATCCGGGCCAGTATCACCAAAATAGGCAAAAGCCGCATTGTTACTGCTAATAAGCAGCATTGAAGAAGGCGATTTATCATGGCTTAAGGGGTACATCTCGCCGGTTAAACGGGTCAGCCCCAAACTTAATGATTGGGCCGGGCGCACCAGTTGCATCCGGTAAGTTCCCAAACGCGTGCCACTACCACTGTCCGTAAAATTGGGCCAGACACGCCAGTTAAAATAGTAGTTTCTCAGCACATCGATAGTATCGGCTGATGCATAAATAGTTTTTTTGCTGTCTTCCGGCGAACCAATAATCAGGCCCGAGACATGGTCAAGATGGGCGTGACTAATAAAATAGCTGTTAATCCGCTGACGAAAAATATATCCCTGCCGTGTCAGCGGCGCGGCGACTTCATCCGTAATATCAGAAAAACCGCCTTTCTCCAATGCTTTAGCTATCCCCGGAAGCACTGAGCCGGCATCAAGCGCCAAATATACCGGCTGGCTATCATCACGAATCAGGTAAGAAGTCAGGTTACCATCACTGACACCGCCGTCTACCCCAAGCGCCACCACTTCAAAACCCGCCGCAGCCGACGCACTATAGAGGCTAAAAGAACAGACTAAGCCGGCCGTAAACAACCCGCGACGATATTTTTTGCTGTTGATACTGCTGTTGGATAATGCCGGTTGAGTCGAAATATATGTCAAAAACATGAAGGCTCCTGGTGATTAGGGATCCTTGCTGCCATCCCGCTTAGCGGCTTCAAATGCCGCGAGTGTAGCCAATCTGGCCTGCTTATGGTCCACCAGCGGTGGTGGGTAATCCAATTGTTGCTGTTGCCGTTCGGCCCAACGCCATGGCTGATGAATGTCACTATCCGGTACCGCCGCCAATTCTGGTAACCACCTGCGAATAAAAACGCCGTCATTATCAAAACGCTCTCCCTGCGTGGTGGGATTAAAAATACGAAAATAAGGCGCGGCATCCGTTCCGGTTGATGCGGCCCATTGCCAACCACCATTATTAGCGGCTAAATCACCGTCTAATAATTGCGACATAAAATAACGCTCGCCTTTTCGCCAGTCGATCAGCAAGTCTTTGACCAAAAAGCTGGCGCTGATCATCCGCAAACGGTTATGCATCCAGCCTGTTTCATTTAGCTGGCGCATTGCGGCGTCGACAATAGGATAACCTGTTAGCCCATGCTGCCAGGCGATTAATTGCTGTTCTGAGTGATTCCATATTACTGCATCAGTCCAGCCAATAAAGGGATGATGCTGGCATAACCGAGGATAAGCTACCAGTAAATGGCGATAAAATTCGCGCCAGATCAATTCATTAAGCCAAATAAAGGCCCCGCCCTCGACCTTTTCCAACACATCTGGACATTCAGCTCGTAGGCGATTAACACATTGACGGGGTGAAAGAATCCCCAGCGCCAAATAAGGTGACAGGCAACTGGTGCCCGCGATAGCAGGAAAATCGCGCTGTTGTTGATAGTCTTGAACATCCTCGCGGCAGAAACTGCGCAAGCGCTGTAGCGCCGCCTCTTCACCCGCCGGGAATAACAGATTGTCGACCGGCTGTTGCGGATAATCGAACGGCGCCAAAGGTTGCAATGGGGTAATGGCCGAGGTTGTACGGGGTTTCGGCGCAGGTACACTACCGCAATCACTCATCATTAAGCGCTGAATAAATGCACGGCGAAATGGTGTAAAAACTTTATACATTTCATGATTACCGGTCAGGACACTGCCCGGCGGCAATAACACGCTGTCATGAAAGCCGTGACAGGCGATAGCGCGCTGACTCAATTGTGCCATCAATGCTTCATCGCGGACACGTTCATTCAATTCATACTGTTGGTTATAAAACAGTGCATCCACTTGTTGCTGCTGACAAAAATCATCCAGCCAGATAATTGAATCCTGAAAATCATCACACTGATGATAGTGCAACGGAATTTCTCGCGCAGTGAGTGCATCCCGCATTAGCTGTAGATTTTGCAGTAAAAATGCCGCCTGCCGTGGTGCCATATCATGCGCAGCCCATTGCGCTGGTGTAGCAATAAACACGGCAATCACTGTCGCTTGCGGGTCCTGACATGCTGCATGCAGCGCCAGGTTATCGGTTAGGCGTAAATCATTGCGGAACCAAACAAGATGCGTTGCCATGCCCTATCCTTGCTCTGAATAAAAAGTAAAATATTGCTGCCCCGCCAAATAATCATTTGGAAATTCATGCAAATACGCTGTTATCTGGCCGATAGGGACACTGAGCGGCAACTCGCCTAAGCGGTATTCGTCAATCAGTTGCGCTAATGCCTGACGCTGGGTCGAGGTGAGATAAGGCCGAAAATAGCCCTGCACATGCATTAACACATTGGTATGGTTAGCCGCCGTGGGTGAGTGCGAGAGTAAATGCAGTAACCGCTGGCGATACTCGGCGGTAAACTCAATGAGTGATGGCCATTTATCCATTTCCGCAATAAAAGGCCCTATTTCTCGGTATTCTGGCTGCGAATGCGCTAACAGCACCAATTTATATCGGCTATGAAACTCCATCAATTTGCCACGAGTTATCCCCGCGGCACTGAGTGCTTCAAGTTCATCACGTGCGCGGCAATATTCAAGACTTGGCATCACCTGATTGCTTTGCGGCATTTCATTCTCCATCAGCCCATAAAAAAGGCCCATGAGCATTAACTCATGGGCCTTTCACTTTACTGCAATTTACTGTTGTAAACCTGATAGTTTAGCAATCAATAAAAATCTTGCGGTGCCATTTCAGACTGTGCCAACCAGACCGGTTTATCACTGGTTTTTACCCAGACACGGTGCAGATAGCTGTAAAAGCGGGCGCGGTCCCTGCGAAAAAGCATGACAGGTAGCGCCAAGAAGCCCACCAAAATCACGGTAATACGACGCAAAATAACCTGATGTAATGGATATGCATTATACATGGTCATAATAATCCTCCTTTAAAACGCCTTCATGCAACCGCTAGCCCTAATTAACTGTGACCCGATTACCGCGTGGCGTTGAAAATAAACAAAATTGGAAACTGGACAAAATTTTACCGCATTGGTTGAAACTTTACCACTCATCCGACCACTAGATCGCATTAAAAGTAGAAAAAAAACACCAATTCCGTAATTTTGTTACGGAAAAGTTAAGTCAACTTTATAATGTGTTGCACTGGAGTTGCTGGGTATTTGTGAATTAGAAAACTGAATGTATTCGCCAAGGAAATACCCGTCTAACTAAATCAATTTAATACTACCAGCTTAGACTGGCTAATTTACACGCATTTTTTGATTATATTTTGAGCGTTTTTATACTTTTTTTACACCTCCCCCCGTTTTTTTATCAAGAACTTTTCTTACAACTTCCTAAGCTGTTGTTAACAAAAACCTGATTATCAAACTTGGTTAGCAAAAGCTGGGTTATCAAAAATAAGACCTGTGGAGGTATATCGTGAGTGTCAGCATCATTTGTGGTGCGCTACTAGTTCTGCTGCTTCTGGGCTATCTGGTTTATGCCTTATTTAATGCGGAGGACTTTTAAATGGCGGCATCAGGATTCCTGCTTATCGCCAGCTTCATGCTGGTGTTATTGGTGTTGTCCCGTCCTTTGGGGAGCTTTTTGGCGCGTCTTATTGAAGGCGAACCCTTCTTGCCATTGCAAAAAATCGAGGCCGGTTTATGGCGTTGCAGCGGTGTAAAAAATGAAGAAATGAACGGCTGGCAATATGCGCTGGCCATTCTCCTGTTTAATTTGCTGGGCATTGTGCTGCTATTCGCGTTGTTAATGATGCAAGGTTCATTGCCCCTGAATCCGGAAAACATGCCGGGAATGTCATGGCATCTGGCGCTGAATACAGCGGTTAGTTTTGTCACTAACACTAACTGGCAAGCTTATAGCGGGGAAAATACCCTTAGTTATCTCAGTCAAATGGCCGGCCTGACAGTACAAAATTTCCTCTCTGCTGCCACTGGCATTGCGGTCGCTTTTGCACTGATCCGTGCATTTGCCCGTCACTCAGCGACTACATTGGGTAATGCCTGGGTCGATTTGGTGCGCATTACGTTATATGTCTTATTGCCGATGGCACTGATCATCGCACTGATTTTCGTCAGTCAGGGCGTATTGCAAAATCTGGACAGCTACCTGCATATCACCACATTGGAAGGTGTGAAACAGACCTTACCAATGGGGCCTGTGGCATCACAAGAAGCCATAAAACTACTGGGAACCAATGGTGGCGGATTCTTTGGTGCTAACTCAGCGCATCCTTTTGAAAACCCGACAGCATTTAGCAACTTTGTGCAGATGCTCGCTATCTTCCTGATCCCCTGCGCATTGTGTTTTTCATTTGGCCAAGTGGTCGGAGATAACCGCCAGGGCCATGCGCTTATCTGGGCTATGTCGCTGATTTTTATTGTGGCGGTGGTCGTCGTGATGTACGCCGAATTGGCCGGTAATCCGCATTTAATGCCGTTGGGTGCCGACAGCAATATCAATATGGAGGGCAAGGAATCCCGCTTCGGTATTCTGGCGACCAGCATGTATGCCGTAGTCACCACGGCTGCATCTTGCGGGGCGGTTAATGCTATGCATGACTCCTTTACTGCTCTGGGCGGCATGGTTCCCATGTGGTTAATGCAGATTGGTGAAGTGGTGTTTGGCGGCGTCGGCTCAGGTTTGTACGGCATGTTGTTGTTCGTGCTGCTAACTGTCTTTATTGCCGGGTTGATGATTGGCCGCACTCCTGAATATCTCGGCAAGAAAATTGACGTATTTGATATGAAAATGACCGCGCTGGCCATTCTGGTCACGCCAGCTATCGTGCTGTTGGGTACCGCACTGGCACTTTGCACCGATGCCGGACGCGCAGGAATACTCAATCCCGGTGCGCATGGATTTAGCGAAGTGCTTTACGCACTCTCATCTGCGGCCAATAACAACGGCAGCGCCTTTGCTGGCCTGAGTGTCAATACACCGTTTTACAACCTGTTACTGGCAGCGGCGATGTTCTTGGGCCGATTCGGGGTGATTTTGCCGGTGTTGGCAATTGCCAGTTCCTTGGTAGCGAAAAAGCGGCAACCGGCTGGCAACGGCACCCTTCCCACATCAGGCCCTCTGTTCATCGGCTTGCTGGTGGGCACCATATTATTGGTGGGCGCATTGACCTTTATCCCAGCGCTGGCCTTAGGGCCGGTCGCCGAACATCTGCAAGTTTGGTTAACCCATTAACGAGAGAATGACTATGACTCGCAAACAACGCGCAATTTTTGAGCCCGCACTGGTTCGCACTGCGCTTCTTGACGCCATAAAGAAACTGGACCCGCGTGTTCAGTGGCGTAATCCGGTGATGTTCGTGGTGTTTCTGGGCAGTGGGCTGACCACCCTGATTTGGCTGGCCATATTAAGCGGCCAAACGGCTGGCAGTGCCATGTTTACCGGCAATGTCGCACTGTGGCTGTGGTTTACGGTGCTGTTTGCCAACTTTGCCGAAGCATTGGCCGAGGGGCGCAGTAAAGCACAGGCCGAAAGTCTGCGCGGCGTGAAAAAAACCAGTTGGGCAAAAAAACTATCAGAAGCCCGCTTTGATGCGCCACAAGCTAAAGTCTCTGCCGACAGTCTGCGCAAAGGTGACTTGGTGCTCATTGAAGCTGGCGACATCGTGCCGTGTGATGGTGAAGTGCTGGAGGGCGGCGCGTCAGTGGATGAAAGTGCCATTACCGGTGAGTCTGCGCCGGTAATCCGTGAATCCGGTGGTGACTTCTCCTCTGTAACAGGCGGAACCCGGGTTCTGTCTGACTGGCTGGTGGTCGAGTGCAGTGTTAACCCCGGCGAAACTTTTCTCGACCGCATGATAGCGATGGTTGAAGGCGCGAAACGCCGCAAAACCCCAAATGAAGTCGCATTAACCATTTTACTGGTGGCGCTGACCATCGTCTTTTTACTGGCAACCGCGACTTTGTATCCTTTTTCGGTTTTCAGTGTTGAAGCTAATCAGGCCGGCTCTCCCGTCACCATCACCGTATTGGTCGCGTTGCTGGTTTGCTTGATCCCCACCACCATCGGCGGGTTGCTGTCTGCCATTGGGGTTGCCGGGATGAGCCGCATGTTAGGGGCCAATGTGATAGCCACCAGCGGGCGCGCCGTCGAAGCCGCCGGTGACGTCGATGTGCTGCTGCTGGACAAAACCGGCACCATCACGCTGGGTAACCGCCAGGCATCAGAATTCTTGCCTGCGCCGGGTGTTACTGAACAACAACTGGCGGATGCCGCACAGCTCTCATCACTGGCCGACGAAACACCGGAAGGCCGCAGTATTGTGGTGCTGGCGAAACAGCGCTTTAACTTGCGCGAACGCGACTTACACAGCTTGAATGCCACCTTTGTGCCCTTCTCAGCACAAACCCGCATGAGCGGCGTGAATATACAAGACCGAATGATTCGCAAAGGTGCGGTCGATGCAATTCGCCGTCATGTGGAATCCAATCAGGGGCATTTCCCCCGAGCGGTAGAAGATGCGGTGGAAAGTGTGGCCCGCACCGGCGGGACGCCATTAGTTGTTGCCGATGGCCCGCGTGTATTGGGTGTCGTCGCCCTGAAAGATATTGTTAAAGGCGGTATTAAAGAACGTTTTGCTGAACTGCGCAAAATGGGCATTAAGACCGTGATGATCACCGGTGACAACCGCCTAACAGCGGCCGCTATTGCCGCTGAAGCTGGGGTTGATGATTTTCTGGCCGAGGCCACACCAGAAGCCAAACTGGCCTTGATTCGTCAATATCAGGCCGAAGGTCGGCTGGTGGCAATGACAGGCGACGGCACCAACGACGCGCCAGCACTGGCACAGGCTGATGTCGCCGTGGCAATGAACTCAGGGACACAAGCCGCCAAAGAGGCGGGAAATATGGTCGATTTGGACTCTAACCCGACCAAATTGATTGAAGTGGTGCATATCGGCAAGCAAATGTTGATGACCCGTGGCTCATTGACCACCTTTAGTATCGCCAACGACGTCGCCAAATATTTTGCCATTATTCCGGCAGCGTTTGCCGCGACTTACCCGCAGCTCAACGCCCTGAATGTGATGCAGTTACACTCACCGGCCTCGGCAATATTGTCCGCAGTTATCTTTAATGCGCTGGTGATTGTGTTTCTGATTCCATTGGCTCTAAAAGGCGTCAGTTACAAAGCGATGAGTGCCGCCGCGCTGCTGCGCCGCAATCTGTGGATTTACGGTTTAGGCGGTTTACTGGTGCCTTTTGTGGGTATCAAGCTCATCGACCTGGTGCTAACCGCGTTGATAATGAGTTAACCGACTGATAAAAAACATTAACAATGGCCACTACCACCTTTGGTCGTGGCCAGTGACAAGCCCCAAATTGAGGTAATAAAAGATGTCATCGACTACGAATATGTCATCAACAACACGCATGCCCTACCTGCGCCCAGCATTGGTTTTACTGATATTACTGACACTTATCACCGGGATAGCTTATCCTTTGCTGACAACCGGGTTGGCAAAACTGATGTTTTCAACACAAGCGAATGGCTCACTGGTGATGTTGGGTGACGAAGTGGTCGGCTCCAGCTTGATCGGCCAAAATTTTACTCAACCGGGTTATTTTGCCAGTCGCCCATCAGCAACCTCCGATATGCCTTATAATTCAATGGCCTCTGGTGGTAGCAATTTGGCTATTAGTAACCCGAATCTGGATAAAACGATTAGCGAACGCATTAAATTACTGCGTCAGGCAAACCCGACGCAAACTGGGCCGGTGCCGGTTGACCTGGTAACTGCTTCCGCCAGTGGCCTTGATCCGCAAATTTCACTGGAAGCGGCCTATTATCAAGCGCCCCGCATTGCTAGCATCCGCCAGATGCCGCTGTCTGAGGTGAAACAGTTAATTGATAACAATATACAAAAAGCGACGCCTAATTTCTTTGGTGAATCCGTGGTCAACGTGCTTAACCTGAATATGGCGCTGGATGCCCAAAGTCACGTGAAAGCTCCGGCTAACCCGGCAAAATCTTAAGGACATAACATGGTGGATGCAGAACCAACCCGCCCAACCCCCGACAGCCTGCTTGCGGTCGCGAATGAAAAATCCCGTGGTCGGCTAAAAGTCTTTTTTGGGGCTTGCGCTGGGGTGGGTAAAACCTACGCCATGCTACAAGAAGCCCAGCGCCTACGGGCGCAAGGGCTGGATGTATTAGTTGGGGTGGTAGAAACTCACGGTCGCAGTGAAACCGCTGCATTGCTGGAAGGGCTGGCAATTTTGCCACAAAAGCGGATTCATCACCGTAATCGTCAGGTACGCGAGTTTGATTTGGATGCCGCCCTCGCCCGCCATCCAGCACTGATCCTTATGGATGAACTGGCCCACAGTAATGCTCATGGCTCGCGCCATCCAAAACGCTGGCAAGATGTTGAAGAGCTGCTGGATGCCGGCATTGATGTACTGACCACGATAAATGTGCAACATTTGGAAAGTTTGAATGATGTGGTCGGCGGCGTAACCGGCATTCGGGTGCGGGAAACGGTACCCGACCATATGTTTGATGCGGCCACGGAAGTGGTCTTGGTCGATCTTCCCCCTGATGACCTACGCCAACGCCTCAATGAGGGGAAAGTGTATATTCCTGGGCAAGCAGAACGCGCTATTGAGCACTTTTTCCGCAAAGGGAATTTGATTGCACTGCGCGAATTGGCCCTGCGCCGCACCGCGGATCGGGTTGACGACCAGATGCGCGCCTTTCGCGACACTCAAGGACGCGAGCGCGTCTGGCACACTCGGGATGCCATATTATTGTGTATCGGCCACAACAGCGGCAATGAAAAACTGGTGCGAACAGCAGCCCGACTGGCGGCGCGGCTGGGATGCATCTGGCATGCGGTTTATGTTGAAACTCCACGGCTACACCGCTTGCCAGAAGCCAAACGTCGCGCAATATTGCGCACCCTCAAACTGGCACAAGAGCTAGGGGCTGAAACCGCGACCCTATCGGAGCCCAGTGAAGAACAGGCGATATTACGCTACGCGCGCGAACATAATTTGGGCAAAATTATTATTGGTCGCCGCGCAGAGAAACACTGGAAATTACGTGGCAGTTTTGCCGATCGCCTGGGGAAACTTGGGCCAGATTTAGACTTGGTAATTATTGCGCTGGAGGGCGATAACCCGGCCAATGCAGTCAAAGAGACAGACTCGCGCACTTTCACTGAAAAATGGCGCATGCAATTACGTGGCTGTGCTGTGGCCATCGGCTTGTGTGCGCTGATCACCATATTATCACAGTGGCTAATACCAGGATTCGACCAAGCTAACCTGGTGATGGTTTATCTGCTCGGCGTCGTGATTATTGCGCTGTTTTATGGCCGCTGGCCTTCAGTCTTGGCCGCATTTATCAATGTTGCCAGTTTTGATCTGTTTTTTGTCCAACCGCACTGGTCACTGGCGGTCACTGACATGCAATATCTGCTGACATTTGGTGTCATGCTGATTGTCGGTATCGTGGTGGGTAACTTAACTGCCGGTGTGCGTTATCAAGCCAGAATTGCCCGCTATCGAGAGCAGCGAGCCAGGCATCTGTATGAAATGTCACGCGGATTAAGCCGCGCCCTCACTCCGGCGGATATTGCCAAAACCAGCCGTCATTTCCTTTCCAGTAGTTTTCAAGCTAAAACTGACTTGCTGTTGCCGCAAGAAGATGGGCATTTGCAACAAATCACCACCGACGAAGGCGGCGCGCTTTCTGTTGACGAGGCCATTGCCCGCTGGAGCTTTGACAAAGGAGCCCCTGCTGGAGCCGGTACAGACACCTTGCCGGGAGTGCCTTATCAATTACTGCCGATCACTGCATCACAGCAAACTTACGGGGTGCTGGTGATTGAACCGGCTAACCTGCGACAGTTAATGGTGCCCGAGCAGCAGCGCTTGCTGCAAACCTTTACCAGTTTGATTGCCAATGCCTTGGAAAGGTTACATTTGGCCCGCAGCGCCGAATTGGCAAAACTGGATGCGGAACGCGAGCAGCTACGCAACTCCTTGCTGGCCGCGCTCTCCCATGATTTACGTACCCCGCTGACAGTGTTATTTGGTCAGGCTGAAATCTTGACACTGGATCTGGCCGCCGAAGGTTCACGCCATGCGCCACAAGCGAACCAAATTCGCCAGCAAGTATTAAGCACAACCCGGCTGGTGAACAATTTGCTGGACATGGCCCGCATCCAATCTGGCGGTTTTAATCTGCGCAAAGAATGGCAGTCGTTGGAAGAAATTGTCGGCAGCGCCTTACATATGCTGGAAACGACGCTAAATCACCACCACATTCGTGTCGAGCTACCCGATGAAATGGTGCTGATAAATTGTGATGGCAGCTTGCTGGAGCGCGTGTTTATTAATCTCTTGGAAAATGCCCATAAATACGCCGGTTATGATGCAATACTGGGGATTCGCGCCACAGTGCAAGGTGAATGGCTGAATGTCGAAGTTTGGGATAACGGCCCGGGGGTCACCGCGGGGCAAGAGCAACTGATTTTTGATAAATTTTCTCGTGGTAACAAAGAGTCAGCAATTCCTGGGGTGGGCTTGGGTTTAGCCATTTGCCGTGCCATTATTGATGTACACGGCGGGCGTATCTGGGTGGAAAAAGGTCAAGACGGCGGAGCGAGTTTCCATTTTACCTTGCCATTGGAGAAAGCCCCGGAAATTGATGGTGAAAATATTGATACTGAAAAATAATATCAAAGAGAATGACAAATAAAATAGCCTAATAAAGGAGAACTGATTATCTCCCCGATTAACATCCTGATTGTTGAAGATGAAAAAGAGATCCGGCGCTTTGTTCGCATTGCACTGGAGGGCGAGGGCTGGCGGGTATTTGAGAGTGATACGCTGCAACGCGGCCTAATTGAAGCGGGGACGCGCAAACCAGACCTCATTATTTTAGATTTGGGCCTGCCAGACGGTGATGGCCTGAGTTATATTCAGGATCTCCGTCAGTGGAGCGCCATCCCGATTATTGTGTTATCGGCACGTAGTCGTGAAGAGGACAAGGTCGCCGCACTGGATGCCGGTGCGGATGATTATCTGAGTAAACCCTTTGGTATCAGTGAATTGTTAGCGCGAGTCCGTGTTGCTTTACGCCGTCACAGTGGCGGGAGTCAGGAAAGCCCCTTAGTCAACTTTTCAGATATCAGTGTGGATTTGATTAACCGCCAAGTCACCCGTGCCGGCGTTGACCTCCATTTGACCCCCATTGAGTTTCGCTTACTTTCGGCATTGTTAGCTAATGCGGGCAAGGTTATTACCCAACGCCAGTTACTCAGCCAAGTCTGGGGGCCAAATTATGTCGAGCACAGCCATTACCTGCGTATTTATATGGGTCATCTTCGCCAAAAATTAGAAACCGACCCTACCCGTCCTAAGCATCTGTTAACGGAAACCGGTGTGGGCTATCGCTTTATTCCGTAACAGGCTATTTACCAACAGATTTGGTATTGATGCTGGGAAAAGACTGCCCAGCGGAGTAGCATCAGGTTTTTAAATGATAATGGGTTTTATTTATTATGAGCACGTGGTTAATTTACGCCCTACTGTCTGCCCTCTCCGCCTCTTTAGTGGCAATCTTCGGTAAAATTGGTCTGCAACATTTGGATGCCAATACTGCTACCGCAGTCCGTGCGGTAGTAATGGCACTATTCTTAGTCGGTGTTGTGGTCATTCAGGGAAAATTTAACCTGGTCGGTACAGTATTAGCAGATAAAAAAGCGCTTCTTTTTGTGATACTCAGTGGTGTCGCAGGTGCATTATCCTGGCTATTCTATTTTATGGCGATAAAAAACGGCAATGTTTCGCAAGTTGCCCCTATTGATAAACTCAGTGTAGTTTTCGCCGTCATTTTGGCCTTTATTCTGTTTGGCGAAAAAATCTCTCTGATTGCTGGATTAGGGGTAGCCCTGATTACTGCGGGTGCTTTAATGGTCGCGTTGGGATAATCCATTCCTAACAATGAAAAGTAATGAGATAGATAAAATAAGAAATATAATATTAGAGTGTCAGTTTTCTGACACCCTACACACTAATAGCACTATGATATTTAAAGATTAAAAAAGATAATTCATTGCAATGCAAGCCTCTACTACTCTTGACATGAACAGCAAAAAAACATTTATTATTCATACTCAGTTAAATAAGCAAACGTAATAATGTTGCGCTTCATTTAATGTCATTATTTTTTTAAAATCGAATAGGAGCCCATCGCTAACACCCTCAGAAAAGGAAACCATTTTGAAAATGAAAAAAATCAACCATAAAAAAACAACAACGCCTATTACTGGTGCATTGATAAGCAACGGAGATATGAAATCTATTTTTTTAGACTATATACCTCTTGATAAAGTATTCTTTCAATATGAAGATTCAAAGCTTAAAGTTATTATACTCTTCGATAATAACCATCCTGTTATCAAAACTTTTCACATAATTAAAAATGGAAAACTTCTCGTTAAGTCTGTAATTTTACACGACAAAAATGGAGTGAAAAATGAATTATTCTTAACATTAAATGAAACAAAAAAAAGAGAAAACCTTTACGATGGGCCCAGTAAGGAGTTACTGCTCACTAGAAATGATCTGAAATATAATTCAGCACAGCATCTGATCACTAATAACCGCCCCTCAAATAGATTTGTATTAACTGGCGATGAAAATTTATTTGGGCATAAATATATTAGAAATGAAGTGATTGGTGGTGAGGGGAAAAATACTATTATTGGGGGCGATAAAAATGACAATTTAGCCGGTGGAGATGGCAATGATCTTCTTCAGGGTTATGACTCTTTTGATTCACTGTTTGGTCAAGATGGAAATGACATATTGGTCGGCGGCAAAGGTAATGATGGGCTGGCGGGTGGAGCGGGTGATGACTTTCTTGATGGGGGTGAGGGTGAGGATGAATTACATGGCGACTCAGACAGCTTTAGCGGTTTTGCCAGAGAAACCAGTTGGCGCGGTAATGATAAAATATTTGGTGGCGAAGGTAATGATTATATTGAAGGAGGGAGAAATAATGATTATTTAGCAGGTGGACATGGCAATGATATGTATGTATTTTCCTCTTATGAGGGAATTAACTTGATAGTTGAATACAGTGGTGAAGAAAACACGATCAGCATTGATGACTATTTTTTCCATGAATTAAAATTTGAGCGTTTTGGCAATCACTTGATGATATCGAGCACAGAGGATCATTCTAATAATCTTGTTGTTGTTATCAAAGATCAGTATTCTATAGATGGCTATAAAGTTAAGCATTTACAAACAAAATCATATCTTAGACATCATAGTGAACATGATAAAAAAAATAGTGAAGAATTCATTGTTCTCCTGGCAAAAAACTATGCCATCAATCCTGAAGACTCATTATCACTGCTAGCCGAGAGGGCTGATTTGGGTGACTTTTACCGAACAGATTTATCTCACGTTTTTAGTAAAAGAATGCCTGACATTGAAAAATTAACAGAAAAAAGACTCATTAATGTGCTTGGTGAAAAAAACAATGAATTACAACTAATGTATTTAAATAACCCTGCTTATTTTGGTGAAAACTTACCAGAAATAGCCTATATTTCTGAGGCAATCTCTTCTTTTTCACCCAAAGAAGCCTTTCAAGAAAATATTACATATTCGAAGTATTCTAATATTTCAATAGATAAAATCTCTAACTTATTGACTGCTATAAATAATTAATCATCGTAATACTATTATTAGGCAACGGTTTGAGTTTCTCATAAAAAAATAGCGCCAATAGGCGCTATTTCTGACCGGTTATTACTGCTTGCCGGCTAATACATCACTAACAATATCAACTGCTTCCTGCTCTATCTTCTCGCGATGCTCTGCGCCCAGGAAACTTTCACAGTAAATTTTATATGCGTCTTCTGTACCCGATGGGCGAGCCGCAAACCAACCGTTGTCAGTCATGACTTTCAGCCCACCAATCGAGGCACCATTACCCGGAGCTGTTGTTAAGCGCGCGGTGATAGGATCACCTGCCAAGGTGCTAGCTTTCACCATTTCAGGCGACAGCTTGGACAAAGCATTTTTCTGTGCTTGAGTAGCAGGAGCCTGGATACGGTTATAACTTGGCGCACCAAATCGTTGTGCCAAATCATCATAATGGTGCTGTGGATTCCGCCCCGTCACCGCGGTGATTTCAGCCGCTAACAAGCACATAATAATGCCGTCTTTGTCCGTCGACCAAGGTTTGCCATTAAAGCGCAGGAAAGATGCCCCGGCGCTCTCTTCACCACCAAACCCAAAGCTGCCGTCGTGCAACCCGTCAACAAACCATTTGAAACCAACGGGGACTTCCACCAGCTTACGGCCCAAATCAGCAACCACTCGGTCAATCATCGCGCTGGAGACTAACGTCTTACCTACCGCCACATCAGCGCCCCACTGTGGGCGATGCTGGAACAGATAATTGATAGATACCGCCAAATAATGATTCGGATTCATCAATCCAACTGGCGTTACAATACCGTGGCGGTCGTAATCGGGATCATTGGCAAAAGCTAAATCAAATTTATCACGCAACGCCAGCAAGCCCGCCATCGCGCATTCTGATGAGCAATCCATGCGGATAACACCATCATGATCCAGATGCATAAAGCGGAAAGTCTGGTCGATAGAATCATTAACTAACGTCAGATCCAGCTTATAGTGCTCGCCAATCCGCTGCCAGTAAGCAATACCAGAGCCGCCGAGTGGGTCAACACCTAGCTTCAGCCCCGCATTTTGAATGGCTGGGATATCAACGACATCGACCAAACCTTCCACATAGGGCTGAATCAAATCCTGCTCACGCAGATGATTGCCACGCCAGGCTTTATCCAGAGTCTGGCGTTTGACGCCCTCTAATTTCAGACTGAGTAATTGATTAGCGCGCTTCTCAATCACCGAGGTCAGATTGGTATCGGCCGGGCCACCATTCGGCGGATTATACTTAATGCCGCCATCTTCAGGTGGGTTATGAGATGGCGTGATGACAATACCATCAGCCAAGTCTTTACCCTGCGCGTTGTAGCAAAGAATGGCATGGGAAATCGCCGGGGTTGGGGTGAAGCCATTGTCCTGCTGCACCACGACATCCACGCCATTTGCCGTCAGCACTTCCAATACCGAAATAAAAGCCGGTTCAGACAATGCGTGGGTATCTTTGCCCACATAACACGGGCCAGTTATCCCGTGCTGGTGACGAACTTCGGCGATCGCCTGAGCAATAGCTAAAATATGTGCTTCATTAAAACTGTGGCGCAATGAGCTGCCACGATGGCCCGACGTCCCAAACTTGATCGCATGGGCCTGGTTTTCAGCATCCGGCTGCAATACATAATATTGCGACGTCAACTGAGCAACATTAATCAAATCGCTTTGCTGAGCTGCTTGCCCGGCACGAGGGTGATTAGCCACAGTCACTACTCCCTATCTACCCGTCATACTTCAAGTCGCAGGTGTGTTGGCGGCCTACATCTCGAATCATTCAGAGTATAGTTTCAACGAAATTAAATAGTCCCGCACACTTTGTCAGTCAAATCCGGCGGGAACTGCATTGTCAGCATGATATGTTGCACCATACTGCGCTTACGCTCGGTATTAGTATTGGTTATTACCCAGTATGGCGTACCGGGGACATGTTTGGGCTTGGTGTGCGTCCCATTTTGCGACAAAGTCTGTTGATCACCCGCAAAATAAACGCGGGTACGACCATGTAAAGACTCCGTCGCTTCTGCAAATGCTTGCGCATCCAAGGTATATAATGTCGACAGCACCAACATAAAGCGGTTAACCGCCCTGTTTTGCTCAGCATACTCATCAGACAACAGCAATTCGCGCACAGCACGAACTCGATCCCGTGGTGCTGGAGCCGCCACCGCTTGAGCGACATCATGGCTGCTATGTGAGTGACTGGTAGATGCGCTGGGTACCGGCTGACCGGCCGTGAATTTCAGCATGCGCCGTAAAATATCGGATGCGCTCTCACCAATGTGTTGAGTATGGCTGGCGATATAGCGATAAAGTTCTTCGTCGAGTTCAATAGTTTTCATCTTTATCCAGTACGGTTTCTACTTTCTTATGCATATCTTAGGATTATAAAGTCAAAGCGCGCTCACGAGTACCTTTATCATGGCTTTATCCGCGATAAATCCCCATCACATCAGCCACAACTGAATAATCCACATGAACCCTGATTGTGAAGCAGCACACACTTGCTCAGTCATGATACCCTAACCACAATATCTCTCAGTATGAACTTCGCCATGAAATTAAACTTCCGCTTACAAAACACTCTTTCGCCCACTCCTTCCCTGCCGATCATCCTGATTCATGGGTTATTTGGCAATCTTGATAACCTCGGTGTGCTGGCGCGTGACTTACATAAAGACCATGATGTGATTCAGGTTGATTTGCGTGACCACGGCTTATCCCCTCGGTCGCCGGAGGTCAATTACCCCGCTATGGCGCAGGATGTGCTGGAGCTGATGGATAATCTCGCCATAGAAAAAGCGATAATTATCGGTCATTCCATGGGGGGGAAAGTGGCAATGGCAATGACAGAAATTGCCCCCGACCGCATTGAAAAACTGATCGCAATAGATGTCGCACCAATCAATTATCAAGTGCGCCGTCATGATCAGATTTTCACCGCTATTAATGCCGTCAGTGCCGCGGGTGTGACTCAGCGCCAAGAAGCCGCCCAACTGATGCGCGAATCAATAAAAGAAGAAGGCGTTATTCAATTCTTATTGAAATCATTCCACAACGGCGAGTGGCGGTTTAACGTCCCTGCATTATGGGATCAGTACGAAAATATTGTCGGCTGGCAACCTATTGCGCCGTGGCCTCACCCTATTTTGTTCATTCGCGGTGAATTATCGCCCTATATTCAGGATAGTTATCGCGATGAGATTGCCCGCCAATTTCCACAAGCCCGTGCTTATGTTGTTGCCGGAACGGGTCATTGGGTACATGCGGAAAAACCCGATTCTGTATTACGTGCTATTCACCGTTTTATTGATGATGACAGTGCTGGCGAAAAATAGCACTGAGTGAAAAATGAACCATGCGCACTGGATGTTGATTAAAAATCATACCCTGGGGAAAAGAAATGTATTTCCTGTGGAAAAATTGTGCAAAAAAGAATGAATTAGCCCAATCTAATCACAGTAAACCATTGTCGTTGCTCGGTTGGCTGGGGTATTATGGCGCGCTATAAATTTGCTACAGAGTTTGGTGGCAAATGCAAATTCAGGCAGTTGGTTCATACCCTAATGAATTGGAGTTGCGGTGTTATTAGCGGCTTCAAATAAGAAAGGTATCGGCCTGAAACGTGTAAACCGAATCGTCAGAAATTTCTGATGTAAATCCCTTGTAGTACCGCTACCTATGGCAAAAGAACAAACGGATCGCACGACGCTGGATCTGTTCGCAGATGAACGCCGTCCGGGGCGCCCGAAAACAAACCCATTATCCCGTGATGAACAGCTTAGAATTAATAAGCGAAATCAACTACGGCGCGATAAAGTACGTGGCTTACGACGCGTGGAACTGAAGATTAACGCCGATGCCGTCGATGCTCTCAATAGCCTTGCTGAGCAGCGCAACATCAGCCGTAGTGAACTGATTGAACAGATGTTACTTGCTCAATTAGCGCACTCAGAAGAAGGGTTTTAACCCTTTCGGTTATCACGACGGCGTGGCGTAAGTGATTACGCCACGCCAATATCCTCACAATAAGTTTAGCAATACGGGTTTAGAAAGTTTCCCAGTTTGCATTGTTATCCACCTTGGCTGTCGGCATCGCCGCTACTACATTGGCCCGAGGCTTGACCGTCGGTTTTACCTGCATATCGTCTGCTCTCAATTTAAACACGGCCACCGCTTGGTTTAGCTGAGTCGCTTGTTCCTCAAGTGAAGCTGCCGCCCGGGAAGCCTGCTGTACCAGCGCAGCATTTTGCTGAGTCACGCTGTCCATTTCAGCCACCGCCTGCCCGACCTGAGTAATTCCCTTGCTTTGCTCATCAGACGCCGAAGCGATTTCCCCCATCAGATCAGTTACGTTGGTGATGGAACGGACAATTTCATCCATGGTTACCCCAGCACTTTCTACCAAGGCTGAACCGCTACTCACACGGTTAACTGACTCAGTTATCAAGCTATCAATCTCTTTCGCCGCCTGTGCGCTGCGCTGTGCAAGATTGCGCACCTCACTGGCAACCACGGCGAAACCACGACCTTGTTCCCCAGCTCTGGCCGCTTCAACGGCAGCATTCAGTGCCAGAATATTAGTTTGGAAAGCAATACTATTAATGACTGTTGTGATTTCCGCGATTTTGCGTGAACTGGCAGAGATCTCATCCATGGTATGAACCACATCTGCCACCAGCGCCCCACCTTTTTTGGCGGTGATAGAAGCATTTGCCGCCAGTTGGCTGGCGTGATGTGCATTATCCGCGTTATGTTTTACCGTGGCGGTTAACTGCTCCATGCTGGCGGCCGTCTCTTCCAATGCAGCGGCCTGTTGCTCTGTTCGTGATGATAAATCCGTATTGCCAGCAGATATTTCAGCCGCCCCGTGGTAAATCCCATCAGTGCTGCTGCGGATAGCTTTTACCGTATTCGCCAAACTGCTTTGCACATCGCGGAGCAGTGGAAATAATTGCCCAACACAGTTACGACCAAAATCCGCAATGGGCTGGCCCAACTGGCCGGAGGCAATCACTCGAAAATGGGCACGAATATCATCCAACGGGCGAACCAAGTTAACCGACAGGTAGCGGTCAGTTGCCAGCAAAATTACTAACCCAGCCACCAACGCGGAAATTAATATTATGCTGCTCACTTTTGTCAGATGAGCAAACTGATCTTTAGCTACCCCGATGGCCTGCGATGCGGCCTGATTGAAATTCTCAGCAACAGAACCATATTGGCGACTCAGCGCGGGTACGGTCTTTTTCGCTAAATCCTGATAAGCCGCGCTGTTATTGCCCATCGCCGCCTGATAAAGCGGCGTAACGCCTTGATCAATTAGCGCACTCCACCCATCAATCACTCCAGTGACCAACGCGGGATCAATCTGTGCATGGTCAATAGCTTTAAACTGCGCCAACTCCTTTTTCAGATTTTCAAGTGCGACATTGGATGATTTTAGCTCCTTATCTGCATCGGCAATGTTACCGCTCTGACGGTAATCGACTGAACGGGCAAGGCGTGTCACCATCCGAAAATATTGATCCGTCCCCTGATTGACCAAATTCATGTTTTCAACCAACACACTGTTGGCATTAGAAGATTGTGTCAGTTGATTCAGTGATAACAACGTATAACCGGATACGCCCCCCCATAGCAGGCAAAATGCCCCAAGCACCCAAAGTAGTGCGGCCCTGATAGTTATATTTTTTAAAAACTGCATGTTCGTTCCCCTTATATATCGGATAGTTACCGTTAGAGACGCAGGTGTTATTTGATGACCGAAAAGCAATAAAGGACGCTCCATACAGCTAACGACAACTCCTTTCCCGGCAGACTTTCATCTGACGGTTTTCCCTCTGGCACCGCAAATTGCAACTTTCTCGTTACACTGAGGTTATCGGCAATGAGGTTATAAGGTTGAGTCACTCACAAAAATTTAATATCGCATAAACTTGATATCGGCCTGCCGAGGTTTTCTGGCATTATATCGCCCTATACATGTGTTATATTATCGGGCAGAGCGCTTGGTAATTTTCACAACTATTTGAATTAAAAAGGTATTAAGTTATATGGCAACTGTAGGCATTTTCTTTGGCAGCGATACTGGCAATACCGAAAACATTGCCAAGATGATCCAAAAGCAACTGGGCAAAGATGTTGCTGAGGTTCACGACATTGCCAAGAGCAGCAAAGAAGATTTGGAAGGCTTCGATATTCTGCTGATCGGTATCCCAACTTGGTATTACGGTGAAGCCCAATGTGATTGGGATGATTTCTTCCCAACACTGGAAGAGATCGATTTCAACGGCAAATTGGTTGCATTGTTCGGTTGTGGTGATCAGGAAGACTATGCTGAGTATTTCTGTGATGCGATGGGAACCGTGCGCGATATCATCGAGCCGCGTGGCGCTGCAATCGTCGGCCACTGGCCAACTGCGGGTTATCACTTCGAAGCTTCCAAAGGCTTAGCGGATGATGATCACTTTATTGGTTTAGCCATTGATGAAGACAGGCAGCCAGAACTGACGAATGAACGTGTTGAAGCTTGGGTAAAACAGATCAGTGAAGAACTGAATTTGGCCGAAATCACCGGTTAATTTGTCATGTGCCCTAAATAATTCGAGTTGCAGGAAGGCAACCAATGCACTTGTAGCTTGAAGAATGGCAGGTATATCGGAAACGCGAGGTTGATGTTAAACATTGCCGCGCGTTTTCGTTACCCCCACGCCACTCGCCCTACTCTGTTAACCCGCCCACAGATCCGCATCTTCATTCGTGCAAAATGAAAATAAACCGCTACAAATTTGTAACGTTACGTCTGGCCGCCATATACTTAAATGATGCAACAATCCCATTCATCAATACATTGCATGATTAATCTGACAAAGTGTGCAATTATATCTTTGTTAACAACCACGGTTTTCATTTGGGGCTAGCAGTTCTATAATGAGACGCAATTGAGAATATTGCGCCACGGATGTCATAGGCTGAACAGCCTTAATTTGAATCGATAGTAACAGGACTGAATCCGCATGACTGACAACAACAAAGCCTTAAAAAACGCTGGCCTTAAAGTAACACTGCCCCGGCTTAAGATTCTGGAAGTGTTGCAAGATCCGGCGTGCCATCACGTCAGCGCGGAAGATCTTTATAAAAAGCTGATCGATATCGGTGAAGAAATTGGTTTGGCGACGGTTTACCGCGTCCTAAATCAGTTTGATGATGCCGGTATTGTTACCCGCCATAATTTCGAAGGCGGCAAATCAGTCTTTGAGCTGACGCAGCAACACCATCACGATCACCTAATTTGCCTGGATTGCGGCAAAGTGATTGAATTTAGTAATGAATCCATTGAATCGCTTCAACGTGAAATTGCTAAACAACATGGCATTAAGCTGACCAATCACAGTCTGTATTTGTACGGCCACTGTGAAACCGGCGATTGCCGCGAAAATGAGTCTGCGCACGATAAAAGATAATGTAGCTTTATCGCATTGATCTTATAAAGATTTTTAGCACTGAACAGTATTACGGTTTTCTTTAATTCAGATAACGGCGTGCTATTGTCTGATTAACTTAGACCCATCAGCAAAATGGCCACCTTTCCCAGTCAGCAACCTGAGATAAACTCGGTCGGGAGTCAGGTGGTCATTCTTATTTATCTCCGATTACTCCCCCATAAATTTAAAGCAAAAAAAACCCCGGACTTGCCGGGGGAAAACCATCAACTCAACTTCACTTAATATTGTTTACCGAAAAACCCGGCAAACAGGAGTTAACATCAGACACAGCACTTTGATAGCAATAATCAAACTTTAACGGACTCCGCACGGCTACTGCGCTTACCATCCGGGCTGGAGGAGCGAATCAACACATCACCACTGACTTTAGGTTGTACTTTGGCATCATACTTCTGCCATTGCTTACCGCCATCGGTGGAATATTCAATAATCAAACCCGGCAAAGAAATGTTAGCCTCCAATACCCCTGCGACAACACGTGCTCCCGGAACCGGTAAGCGGTAGGCCACACCGGCTTTATCCAGTTTTGCTAATTCACGTTGGCCCATAATGTTGGCAAAACGCTGCCAATCCGTACTCAACGCCTTGGTATCAACCATGTGCGTTTCACCGCCTTTGTACTCACGGCCAGCTTTATAATCTTGTTCCCAAGACGCACGATGCCAGGCACGCTCAGCCAGTGGTAATACACGAGGGAAAATCATGTATTCCATCTGTTCATCAGTGCGAACTGTTTCATTCCACGATTGCCCTGAAATGCCGTGCACGCCCGGCCAAGGTTTATCACTTTTAGCACTGAAGTGATTACCGTCGCGGTCGACCGAGGTTTCAGCATTTTGCGGCATATTATCGGGTGCGAAACTAAAGACCTTCGCTTCATCGTTAAAGCGAGTGGCCCAGTAGTAACCGCGTTCATTTGGGTTAACTTCATACGGCATATCGAAATAAACGTAGTCTGGATTGGACGCGACCACTTCATAACCTTTATTTGCCCAATCATTGATTGAGTCGGCACCGCCCCAGTAGAGGGTATCCCAGAAGTTAACGCCAACACGTTTGGTGGCAAAATCTTTCGCATCCTTGGCATCTTTAAGGCCATCTTGCCAGGCTTGCATTTTTTCAATGCCGTGAGCATTCACCAGCTTGCTAACTTCAATAGCAAAGTGGCTGGAAAGGTGCTCAACATCCTGAATTTTCCCTTGTTTGACCATATCCTGACAAACCTGAGATTTGGCCCACGGCTTATCTTCCACACTCTTATCAATAATGCCTTTACCCGGCTCAATCGGGCCCTTTTTGTCCTGGAAACCCGCGCCCAAACGGATGTTCTTCGCCTCATCACCACCGAAATGCCACGTGGTCAGCGGCATCCCCGCTTCTTTGTGCATCTGGGCCATTTCGCCAATCACTTTGTCGACAAAGCGTTTTGAAGAATCCAAACATGGGTTCAGATAACTTTTGCGTTCATAGAACTGAACAGAAGTTGTTTGGGAATCATCGGTCGGGTCAATCAGGCGGAATTCGTTAGCTTCTTTTTCTTTACCCTGCTTCATCAAATTGTTGTAACGGGCTTCCATCGACACCACAGCCGCACGAGCATGCGCGGGCATATCAATCTCAGGAATGACCTCAATTTGGCGGGCTTTGGCGTACTTCAGAATGTCGATGTAGTCATCACGGGTAAAGTGACCAGAACCCAGATTATTACTCTCAGGGCCAGATCCCAATTGTGGCAGTAAGCAGGTATTTTCAGTTAAATCGTGACAACGCTTGCTCCCCACATCCGTCAGTTCTGGCAGGCCGGGAATCTCAATACGCCAACCTTCATCATCACTAAGATGGAAATGGAATTTATTCAGCTTGTAAGCGGCCATCTGATCGAGCAAACGCAGCACCGCATCTTTCGTTTTGAAGTTACGCCCAACATCGAGGAAAACACCACGATATTCAAAGCGCGGCGCATCTTTGGCATCCAATGTCGCAATCTTCTTGCTGCCATCAGTCGGCACTAAAGAAAGAATTGATTGCAGGCCGTAAAACACACCTGTTGGGTCAAAACCAATGACTTGCGCGCCCTTTTCGCCGATTTTCAACTCATATGCACCAGAAACGGCTAAATCACCTTTAAAAGCAGACGGCTGAATTAACGTTTTAATCGGGAAACCTGTTGCACTTGACTTCAAGCCAAGTAATTCAAAACGCTGCTGCGCCGCCTCGGCTGCCGGCTTTGGTAAAGTGCTCAGGTCAAGCGCCACACCTTGACTCAAATCAGCATCTTGCTTGTGAACTTTCACCTCCATTGGCGTCGGGATAATCTGCCCGCGCAGGTTAGCCGCCGCTAATGTTTTCACCGCTTCATTTTTGACGAAACGGGATTCTGGTGTCATCAGCACGTTATTGTCGTCTTTCGTGCGCTTCCACTGATCGCCCGTAAACTGAGTCAAATATTCGTTAATATCCTCAGTATCGGTATTTTTCAGTACTTTTGGCTTCGCATCACCTGAAGTGGCATACCACCGCGGCATAAAGTCGGTGGCAAATAGCTGCCAATATTCGCCAGTGATTGGAATTTCAACCGACTGATTCGCTGGGAAGCCGGTAAATTTGGCAGTAGGTTCAATTTTGTGTAGGTCACCGGTCAGGTGAGTAATTTTAAATTGGTCGTTATCTACTGTTAGAATTTGACGAATACTATGGAAGTAAATAGCCCAGTCCTGGCCTTTGATCTCATCCCCAGTGTTGGTCAGAGTAATCAATACCTTATTACATGATGCCCAGTCAGCGCCCAATTTAGCGCAATCGACGCCATTTTCAGCAGCGCGGTTATCCAACACTTTATAGTTAACTTTCAACGTGCTGAGTTGATCAACAATCTGCTGATTGGTGGTGTCCGCATGCGCGTATCCCATCAAGCCAAAGGTTGCGGTTATCGCCGCTAACGCATTTAATCTGAATTTGTTCATCACTAACCTCATCCTTAATGAATAACCGCCGCCAAAGCTGCTACTGAAGTATTGACGCTGACAGAATTATTGTTAGTTCAATTGTCGCCATCAATTAATCATTTTTGTGGATTAATTGTTGCCATGGATTAATTACTGTCGTTGATTAATTGTTGTCGTAGATTAATTGTTGTTGCGAATTTCTTGCCAAAGCTTGCCGCACTGCGCCGCATAAGCCTGGCCATTGCCGGTATGAGCTGCATCAATACAGCGCTGATAATCCAATACTCGAACAGTTTCTTTGTCGGTAAAGGCTTGATGAGATTTCTCTTGTTTCAATACGTTCAGCACAGCTTTGCAAGGGATCAATCTTTCCGGTTGACCTTCGCTGGCATTGATACAGGCGCTGTATGCTTGCTTAAGTTTACTGTCTTCTGGCTGAACCGGGCCTTGTGTGGCACAAGCACTTAACCCCATCACTGCGGCAATAATAAAAAGTATTTTTTTCATGGTGGCACTCCATTATGACCCCGGCACAAAGGCCGGGGCTGGCAATCAAGCGGGTAAAATCAGAAGATCGTAAATGGCGCAATCACGATGAATTTAACGTCTTTTTCATCCTGGAATACGTTGCCGAAACCGCCACCATAGCTTGGAATGTTGGTGTGGTTGTCGTACATGGTGTAATGCAGTTTGAATAATGTGCCTTTTGCCCGGCCTTCTTGCAGGGTATAAAGAATGTCAAAGTTCCAGGCTGATTCTTTCAAACGCTTATTTTGGTCATAAATTGGATTGGTGCTCGGCTTGGCATCCCAACCATAAGCATAGGAAGTCCCGACTGACCAGCCGGCCATATTCCAGTTTTTCAGGTCATACATCACACCACCAAACAGCGCTTTTTCACCGTTGGCGTTGAAGTCAGAACGGGAATCCCACCATACGTCCAGACGGCCATTGGAGGTTGCGTAACCTGGGGTCATACGTTGTAGGAAGTAACCTTGGTTACCGTCGGCTTTGGCCCACGTTCCTTCCAAACGTAAATCAAATGGCCCAGTGGTATAGCCGAATGTCAGTGCCTGTAACCACGCTAAGCCGTCATAGACGTCATTAACATCCTTGAAACCGCCATCGACTTTATCTTTTGCGCCGTAGAACTGGTAAGAAGTCCGCAGATCATTACCCGCAATAGGGAAGGCATAAGAAGCCTTGGCAAAATATTGGTCCATGTAATCTTTGGCTTGACCGAATGCCGCTTCCAGTACTAGCTTGTTTTTAAAGTCATATTTGGCACCAATTGAGTGCAGGTAACTTATGCCCGTTTTGCCATCAGCTTGACGGAAGTTGTACATATTTTGATACCATGGCGCTTTATATTCATCAGTCCACATGTAAGACATGGACAGTGCGCCCGCGGTATCAAAATCGAATTTCGCGCCACCTTCAGCACCGCGATAGGTACCCGGCATAAAGCTCCAATGTGGGGCTAGCAGGGTCTGACCGGTAGGTTGAATATAACCACCACGCGCCCAGAAATTACCTAATTTGAATTTTGCTGCTGCTTTGTAAACACTTACACCGCTCTTATCGCCGGTCCATTTTTCGTCCCAACGGGTTTTAGCATCACTGAAACCAATTTCGTTTGGTGCAGCTGGGCCGCTGTTGGTCATTTCAACTGCGCCGAAAGCCGCTAAGTCGATACCGAACATGTCTGCGGCATAACCGGAAGAGAAGTCCAGATTGGCGTTAAATGTGGAATGGTGCAGGTTTGCGACGTACTTGCCATATTCCGCGCTACCTGGCGTTAAATCTTTACGGTCACGCTGACGCTGCCAATAGTAAATACCACCCGTCAGTGATGAATCATCAACAAAGCCTTCAGCCTTGGCCTCTGGGGTCACCATAAACCCCGTTCCTAACAATGCACCCGCGACTGCGAGCGCTAACGTTTTACGTTTAGCACCGTGCGTAACCATATGAAAAAATTCCTCTTTGACATCACATTTAAAGTGCCGTCCCTGTGTCCACCACAGCTCACAGGTTTAGCCTCAAAAAAACCCTAGTGGGTAAAATTTTGCTGGAGAGAAATTCCCACCAGCAGTTGCTCATTAAAAAAACAAACTTCGCTTTCGAAATACACATTCTCGAAGATCCCTGCTGGCGTACAGACTATTTTTCGCGACGCGAATTATCAATCAAAAATAGAGCTAATTATTCAAAGTATGACAATGAGCACATAACTGTAAAAAAATATCACAGAGTTCACAAAAGCTTAAAAAACAATGCATAACATGATATCTCCAGAACAAAATCGTCTCATATTGATATCTTGAATGGTTTCAGCCCAACCAATAAAACATAAGATTTATTCGAGAAAAACAGTGTTATTTTCTTAGTTAATTCGTAAAGCGAATATTTAAGAAAGACTTACAGAGCGCTGCTTAAGGGAGAGAAAAGAATGCAATCAGTCGACATTGACCAAAGGATAGGATGGGCAGGAGGTAAAATAGAAAAGTCAGTTCGTGTTTAGTAAAACGAACAATACTCATGTGATAGAGATAAAAAAGGCGTGGACTTAGCCACGCCAATTGAGGCGAATCTGAGGACGAAAATCAGTTATTGGCTTTAGCAGCCCAAGTATCACGCAGACCTACAGTGCGGTTAAAGACCAGCGCTTCTGGGCGTGAATAGCGGCTATCTGCACAGAAATAACCTTCACGTTCAAACTGATAGGTTTTTTCTGGTACCGCATCAGCCAAGCTTGGCTCCACAAAGCCCTGGCGAATAAGCAAAGACTCAGGGTTGATAGTTGACAAGAAGTCTTCTGCCGCCGCTGGGTTTGGTACGCTAAACAAGCGGTCATATAAGCGAATTTCAGCAGGCAATGCATGCTTAACTGAAACCCAATGGATAACCCCTTTCACTTTACGGCCGTCAGAAGGGTCTTTATTTAAAGTTTCTGCGTCATAGCTGCAATAAAGTGTCGTGACATTGCCTTCGGCATCTTTCTCAACACGCTCAGCTTTGATCACATAAGCATTGCGCAGGCGCACTTCTTTGCCCAGCACCAGGCGCTTATATTGCTTATTGGCTTCTTCACGAAAATCAGCGCGATCGATATAAATCTCACTATCGAAAGGTACCTGACGGGTGCCCATATCCGGATTGTTCGGATGATTTGGCATCGTCAACCACTCTTCCCCAGCCGCACGATTCTCAATAACGACCTTGATAGGATCCAGAACAGCCATCGCCCGTGGCGCATTTTCGTTCAAATCATCACGGATACAAGATTCCAGCGCCATCATCTCAACGTTGTTATCCTGCTTGGTCACACCGATACGGCGGCAGAACTCACGAATGGATGCTGCGGTGTAGCCACGGCGACGCAAGCCAGAAATAGTTGGCATACGCGGGTCATCCCAGCCCTCTACCACCTTCTCAGTCACCAATTGGTTCAGCTTACGCTTAGACATAATGGCGTATTCGAGATTCAGACGAGAGAACTCATACTGACGCGGATGACATTCAATGGAGATATTATCCAGAACCCAATCATACAAACGACGGTTATCCTGGAACTCTAATGTACAAAGTGAATGAGTAATGCCTTCGATCGCATCAGAAATACAATGGGTAAAGTCATACATCGGGTAGATGCACCACTTATTACCAGACTGATGATGTTCGGCAAACTTGATGCGATACAACACCGGATCACGCATAACGATAAACGGTGACGCCATGTCAATTTTAGCGCGCAAGCAAGCAGTGCCTTCCGCAAAGCCACCAGCACGCATTTTTTCAAACAGCGCCAAGTTTTCTTCCACACTGCGGTCGCGATACGGGCTATTTTTACCCGGAGCCGTCAGTGTGCCGCGATATTCGCGCATTTGCTCAGCAGTCAGCTCATCAACATACGCCAGGCCTTTGTTAATCAGCTCTACAGCGTACTGGTACAATTGATCAAAATAGTCTGAGGAGTAACGTACATCACCGCTCCAGGTGAAGCCTAGCCACTCTACGTCGTGTTTAATTGACTCCACGAATTCTACGTCTTCTTTCACCGGGTTGGTGTCGTCAAAACGCAGGTTACATTGCCCCTGATAGTCTTGTGCAATACCAAAGTTCAGGCAAATAGACTTCGCATGGCCAATATGCAGGTAGCCGTTTGGCTCCGGCGGGAAGCGGGTATGAACCGACGTGTGTTTGCCGCTGGCTAAATCTTCGTCAATAATCTGACGGATAAAATTACTTGGGCGGGCTTCTGCCTCACTCATTGTTCTATTCCTCAATGCAAACGCAACAAATATAACCGCATATAATCCAACAAGCCTGACTTGGAAACAACCGTTTGTTACCGTAAACAAAACAAAAAAACGGGAAGAGATTGCTCTCTTCCCGTTGGTTAGGCTAAAACTTAAATCGGTTATCCAGTACCTCAGTACCTTTTCACCGTCAGACTTAAGCCGATTATTTGCTCTGAATCTCAAACAGTTGGCTTTGACCAGCAACCACAGAGCTACCCGCCAATACCGAGATACCCGCATAATCATCAATGTTACTGACGACAACTGGGCTAATCATTGAGCGTGCATTCGCGTTGAGATAAGCCAAATCCAGCTCCAGCACCGGTTGACCAGCAACCACAGTGGCACCTTCTTCAACCAGCCGCGCAAAGCCCTGGCCGTTCAGTTTCACCGTATCAATCCCGATATGAACCACAATTTCAGCGCCGGTTTCAGTTTCCAGGCAGAAAGCATGGTCAGTGTTGAAGATTTTTACGATGGTGCCGTTTGCCGGAGAAACCACGGTTTTATCCGTTGGACGGATGGCAATGCCCTCACCGACGGCTTTGCTGGCAAAGGCTTCATCAGGAACCTCTTCCAAAGCCACAACATCACCTGTGATGGGTGAAACCAATACCAAAGAAGCTGTTTTCGCCGTGTTAATGACTGCCTGAGGCTTGGCCGCAGCAGGAGCAGTGGCGCTGCTTGCCGCAGGAATTGGGCCACCGGCCAATACCGTACGCATTGCCGAAGCAATCAGTTCCGCACGAGTCCCCACAATCACTTGCACACTTTGTTTGTTCAGACGAATAACACCAGAAGCGCCCAAGCGTTTGGCAACACCGTCATTCACCAATGCAGAATCTTTGACGTTCAAACGCAGACGGGTAATACAAGCATCAATACCCGTCAGGTTGTCTGAACCGCCAATGGCCCCAATGTAACGACGCGCCAACCCATTGATTTCGCTTTCGTTAACTTCTGGCGTTTTATCAACATTGACGTCATAACCATCTTCTTCACTGCCTTCAACAGCCAGTTCACGGCCGGGTGTCAGCAAGTTGAATTTCTTGATGGTGAAACGGAATATCACGTAGTAAATCGCGAAGAACACCAGACCTTGTGGGATCAACATGTACCAGTGTGTCGCCAGCGGGTTGCGGGAGGACAACACCATATCCACCAAGCCGGCGCTGAAACCAAAGCCGGCAATCCAATGCATACTGGCGGCAATGAACACAGAAATACCGGTCAGCACGGCGTGGATAAAGTACAGCACCGGTGCAACGAACATGAAGGAGAATTCAAGTGGTTCAGTGATACCGGTGAAGAAGGCAGCGAATGCGCCCGCCAACATGATACCCGCCACTTTTGCTTTGTTTTCCGGACGCGCGCAGTGATAAATCGCCAGCGCCGCACCAGGTAAACCAAACATCATAATTGGGAAGAAACCTGCCTGATAACGGCCCGTGATACCGACAACAGCTTTACCGCTATCGATAGACTGTTGGCCACCCAGGAAGTTAGGGATATCGTTAATACCGGCAACGTCAAACCAGAACACTGAGTTCAAGGCGTGATGCAGGCCGACGGGGATCAGTAAGCGGTTGAAGAAGGCATAGATACCTGCGCCCACAGAACCCATATCTTTGATGTATTCACCGAAAGTCACCAATGCGTTATAAATCAGTGGCCAAACGTACATCAGAATGAAGGCAACCACGATCATCAGGAAAGACGTCAGAATCGGAACCAGACGGCGGCCACTGAAGAAAGAGAGCGCTTTTGGCAATTCAACACTGCTGAAGCGGTTGTACAACTCAGCTGAGATGATACCCACCAGGATACCGACGAACTGGTTGTTGATTTTGCCGAAAGCAGCAGGAACCTGATCAACCGGAATCTTTTGAATCATCGAAACTGCGGCTGGCGAACACAGTGTCGTCAATACCAGAAAGCCTACAAAGCCGGTCAGTGCAGCAGCACCGTCTTTGTCTTTTGACATACCATAAGCCACACCAATGGCGAACAGCACGGACATATTATCGATGATGGCGGCACCGGACTTGATAAACAATGCCGCTAGTGCATTATCACCACCCCAGCTGACGGGGTCTATCCAGTAGCCCACACCCATCAGTATCGCGGCTGCAGGCAGTGTGGCCACAGGGACCATCAAAGCCCGACCCACTTTTTGCAAGTAACTAAGAATATTCACCTTTCCCCCTATTCGTCCGATATCGGACCCTTTAAGTAGTTTATTTATTTGACTCACTACCTTTTAGAAAAACGCATGGCACACTTTCTATTTATTCACGACACGTATTACTCATTGCGGAGTGTAAAAAATTTATTTCGTAACGCAAATTAAAACCCCCTATTTTGTGATAAACGTCACCAAAAACCAGTCAAAAAGCACCAATGGACTAGCTATGATACAAAACTTATTTTATCATTCGAAAAATGAACGAAGCATCGTACCAGCGCATGAATCAAAATCTGAGTTACGCTTATCTGAATGATTCAATCCGCGTAGAGTATAGCCACTATTAGCAATCAAAGAGGTGCAAGATGAGACTTATCCCACTGAAAAACACCACAGAAGTTGGTAAATGGGCCGCGCGTTATATCGTTAACCGCATCAATGCATTTAAACCGACCGCTGACCGGCCATTTGTCCTGGGGCTGCCGACTGGCGGCACACCGATGGAAGCGTATAAGCACTTGGTTTCGCTGTATAAAGCGGGTGAAGTGAGTTTCAAAAATGTGGTCACTTTCAACATGGATGAATATGTTGGGCTGCCGCAAGAGCACCCAGAAAGCTACTACACCTTTATGCACAGCAACTTCTTTGATCATGTAGATATCCCTGCTGAAAATATCAATCTTCTAAATGGTAATGCGCCTGATATTGATGAAGAATGTCGCCGTTACGAAGAAAAAATAAAGTCTTATGGCAAAATTAACCTGTTCATGGGCGGCGTGGGCGTTGATGGCCACATTGCCTTTAACGAACCAGCATCTTCTTTAGCCTCTCGCACCCGCATCAAAACGCTGACCGAAGAAACGCGTATCGCAAACTCCCGCTTCTTTGGTGGTGATGCAAACCTCGTGCCGAAATATGCACTTACCGTGGGTGTCGGCACATTATTGGATGCGGAAGAAGTGATGATTCTGGTGACCGGCCGCGGTAAAGCGCAAGCCTTGCAAGCCGCAGTTGAAGGCAGCATCAACCACATGTGGACCATCAGTTGTCTGCAACTGCATGCAAAAGCCATCATGGTGTGCGATGAACCTTCGACTATGGAATTGAAGGTTAAAACCGTAAAATATTTCAGCGAATTAGAAGCTGAAAATATCAAGAATCTGTAATAGTTATTAGGGGGTTAAGATGTACGCTTTAACTCACGGCCGTATTTATACCAGCCATGAAGTACTGGATAATCACGCTGTTGTCGTGGCTAACGGATTGATCGAACGTATCTGTCCTGCCGATGAACTTCCGGCTGGCATTGAGGTACGCGACTTGGGTGGCGCCATCCTGGCCCCCGGTTTTATTGATGTTCAGCTTAATGGCTGCGGTGGTGTGCAATTCAATGATTCACTTGAAGCCATCTCCGAAAAGACGCTGGAAATTATGCAGCGCGCGAATGAAAAGTCAGGTTGCACCAGCTTCCTGCCAACACTGATTACTTGCAGTGATGAATATATGAAGCACGGCGTAAATGTCATGCGTTCGTATCTGCAAAAAAACCAGCATCAAGCTTTGGGTCTGCATCTGGAAGGGCCTTATATCAGCCCACAGAAGAAAGGGACGCACAATCCAGCGTTTATCCGTCAACCTAGCGCTGAAATGATTGATTATCTGTGTGCCAATGCCGATGTGATTACCAAAGTGACATTGGCTCCTGAAATGGTTGATGCCAAATATATTCGTCAACTGACAGAAGCGGGTATTCTGGTTTCTTCCGGCCACTCAAATGCAACCTATCAGCAAGCTCGTCAAGGTTTTGCGGCCGGCATCCGCTTTGCAACGCACCTTTATAATGCAATGCCTTACATCTCTGGGCGTGAACCAGGCTTAATTGGGGCAATTTTCGATACACCGGAAGTGTATACAGGCGTCATTGCTGATGGCCTGCATGTAGATTGGGCTAACATTCGCAATGCTAAGCGATTGAAAGGTGAGAAATTAGTACTGGTCACTGATGCAACCGCACCGGCAGGCGCAGAAATTGATCAATTTATTTTTGCTGGTAAAACAATATACTATCGCGATGGTTTATGTGTGGATGAAAATGGCACATTAAGCGGTTCAGCACTGACCATGATAGAAGCGGTCCAAAATAGTGTTGAACATGTTGGCATCGCGCTAGACGAAGCATTGCGTATGGCAACACTTTATGCGGCCCGCGCTATTGGCGTGGATAAGCAGTTAGGGAGTATTGAAGTAGGCAAAGTAGCCAACCTGACTGCCTTTACCCGCGATTATCAAATCACTAAAACCATCGTTAACGGTAACGAGGTTTTAAAATAAGCGAGTAATTTTATTGATGAGCACCGGCGGACAGTCACAAATTGGTAATGTGGATCTTGTGAAACAACTCAATGGCGCCGTGGTTTATCGGCTCATTGATCAGCAAGGCCCGATTTCGCGCATTCAGATTGCCGATCTCAGCCAGCTAGCTCCCGCCAGTGTCACCAAAATTACCCGCCAACTGTTGGAGCGCGGGCTGATCAAAGAAGTCGATCAGCAAGCCTCCACCGGTGGCCGTCGTGCGATTTCTATCGTCACGGAAAACCGTCAGTTCCACACCATCGCCGTCCGTCTGGGCCGCCATGACGCCACTATTACGCTGTTTGATATGAGCGGTAAGCCGCTGGGTGAAGAGCACTATTCCCTGCCAGAGCGCACGCAAGAAACACTCGAACATGCATTATTTAATATTATCAGTCAGTTTATTGAAGCTTATCAGCGCAAATTGCGTGAATTGATTGCCATCGCAGTCATTCTCCCAGGCCTGGTTGAACCGAGCAAAGGCATCGTGCGCTATATGCCACATATCAGTGTTAGCAACTGGCCATTAGTTGAAAATCTGCAAAATCGTTTTAATGTCACCAGCTTTGTCGGCCACGATATTCGTAGTTTGGCGCTGGCTGAGCACTATTTTGGTGCAACTCGCGACTGCGAAGACTCTATTTTGGTTCGTCTTCATCGCGGTACAGGGGCCGGAATCATTGTTAATAGCCAAATATTTCTTGGCAGCAATGGCAACGTCGGTGAAATCGGCCATATCCAGATTGATCCGCTGGGTGAGCGCTGCTATTGCGGTAATTTTGGTTGCCTGGAAACCGTCGCATCCAATGCGGCCATTGAAAACCGCGTGCGCCACCTGCTCGCTCAGGGTTATCCAAGCAAACTAACACTAGATGATTGTCATATTAGTGCTATTTGCAAAGCGGCTAACAAAGGTGATTTACTGGCAAGTGAAGTAATTGAGCATGTGGGCCGCTACCTGGGCAAAGCCATTTCTCTCGCGATCAACTTATTTAATCCGCAAAAAGTGGTGATTGCCGGTGAAATTATTGAAGCCGACAAAATCCTGCTCCCTGCCATTCAAGGTTGTATTAACACGCAAGTGTTGAAAAACTTCCGCCAAAATTTGCCCATCGTCACCTCGCAGCTTGATCATCAATCAGCCATTGGGGCTTTTGCGCTGGCCAAGCGGGCCATGTTGAACGGTGTGTTACTGCAACGCCTGCTGGAAAATTAATTCCTTATAGATTAAGACATCGGCAGGGTCAGTTACATCATCGACCATGTTACAATGACTCATTGCTGCGGCTAAAAGAGTAATTTAAACAATGACAATTAAAAGCGTTATTTGCGATATTGATGGTGTGTTGTTACATGATAATCACCCGGTCCCTGGGGCTGATGTTTTTCTGGCCCGAATTCAAGAGGCCGGAATGCCGCTGGTTATTTTGACCAACTATCCGTCACAAACCGCTCAGGATCTGGCTAACCGCTTCAGTTCTGCCGGGCTGGAAGTACCGGAGAGCGCGTTTTATACCTCCGCTATGGCAACAGCCGATTTTCTGCGCCGTCAAGATGGTAAAAAAGCTTATGTGGTGGGTGAAGGCGCATTGGTTCACGAATTATATAAAGCAGGTTTTACCATCACTGATATAAATCCTGATTTTGTTATTGTGGGTGAAACCCGCTCTTACAACTGGGATATGATGCATAAAGCGGCCTATTTCGTCGCCAATGGCGCGCGCTTTATTGCGACTAACCCTGATAGTCATGGTCACGGTTTCGCCCCTGCCTGTGGGGCATTGTGCGCACCTATTGAGAAAATTTCCGGCCGTAAACCATTTTATGTCGGCAAACCCAGCCCGTGGATCATTCGCGCTGCACTCAATAAAATGCAGGCACATTCAGAGAGCACGGTCATTGTGGGTGATAACTTGCGCACGGATATTTTGGCCGGGTTCCAGGCCGGTCTTGAGACTATTTTGGTCCTGTCGGGCGTCTCGACATTAACGGATATCGAAGCGATGCCATTCCGCCCGAGCTATGTTTATCCATCCGTTGCAGAAATTGACATCATCTAATTTCTCGTGGGCGGTTCCGGCCGCCATACACCTTTTGCGATACTCCCTATTCTAAGTGCCGCGCCCTTTTTTAGTGCAGCGCACCAAAGTTTCTTGCTAATCCTCCCCATTTTGGCGCATTTTCTTTCTTATGCGCTCGCCGCCGCCAGCTATAGCGACAAATCTATTGCGCTCTAAATTGGCGTGTTTTTTGCATTACTTTTTATAAATTATTCGGATGAATGCATCGTCATGGGGCAAAGCTTGCATCAATCGCAAGCAAGTGCACGAAAAACAGTTCCAGCGATGAACGACTCAAACTCAACATCATCACCGCCAAAGCAGAGAAGTTAGGGAGATTACTATGTGTTCTATTTTCGGGGTCCTCGACCTAAAAACTGACCCCATTGAGTTACGCAAAAAAGCGCTGGAAATGTCACGTTTAATGCGCCACCGCGGCCCAGACTGGTCAGGTGTATGGGCAAATGATAAAGCCATACTCGCCCATGAACGCTTGTCTATTGTTGACGTCAATACCGGTGCGCAACCTCTGTTTAACGCGGCGCACACACATATTCTGGCAGTCAACGGTGAAATTTATAATCATCAGGCATTACGCCAGCAATACGGCGACCGTTATGAGTTCCAGACCGGGTCTGACTGTGAAGTCATTCTGGCGCTGTATCAGGAGAAAGGCCCTGAATTCCTTGACGATCTGCAAGGTATGTTCGCTTTCGTCCTATACGATACGGAAAAAGACGCTTACCTGATTGGGCGTGATCATCTGGGCATTATCCCGCTGTATATGGGTCATGACGAACACGGTAATATGTTTGTAGCGTCAGAAATGAAAGCCTTGGTTCCGGTTTGCCGTACCATCAAAGAATTCCCGGCTGGGAGCTATCTGTGGAGTCAGGATGGCGAGATCCGTGAATATTATCATCGCGACTGGTTTGATTTCGATAATGTAAAAGACAATGTTACCGATAAAGTTGAGCTGGCAAATGCGTTAGAAGATGCTGTTAAAAGTCATTTGATGTCCGACGTTCCTTACGGCGTGCTGCTGTCTGGCGGTCTGGATTCTTCGGTTATTTCAGCCATCACCAAAAAATTTGCGGCTCGTCGCGTAGAAGATGATGAACGCAGTGAAGCCTGGTGGCCACAATTGCACTCCTTCGCCGTTGGCCTGGTGGGCTCACCTGATTTGCGCGCAGCACAAGAGGTCGCCAACCATTTAGGTACAGTGCATCATGAAATTCACTTCACCGTGCAAGAAGGTCTGGATGCCATCCGTGATGTGATTTATCACATTGAAACTTATGATGTCACCACCATCCGCGCCTCGACACCAATGTACTTGATGTCACGTAAAATCAAGGCGATGGGTATCAAAATGGTGCTATCTGGTGAAGGTTCTGACGAAGTATTTGGCGGTTATCTCTATTTCCACAAAGCACCAAATGCCAAAGAATTACATGAAGAAACCGTGCGCAAGTTATTAGCCCTGCATATGTATGACTGCGCTCGCGCCAACAAAGCGATGTCTGCCTGGGGTGTGGAAGCGCGTGTGCCGTTCCTGGATAAGAATTTCCTTGACGTCGCGATGCGAATTAACCCGCAGGATAAAATGTGTGGTAATGGCAAAATGGAAAAACATGTCCTCCGTGAATGTTTTGAATCCTACCTGCCACATAGCGTCGCATGGCGCCAAAAAGAACAATTCTCCGATGGTGTAGGTTACAGTTGGATTGATACATTAAAAGAGAAAGCTGCTGAGCAAGTCACTGATCAACAAATGGAAACTGCGCACTTCCGTTTCCCATACAACACGCCTTCCTCCAAAGAAGGTTACTTGTATCGTGAAATCTTTGAAGAATTATTCCCACTGCCAAGTGCGGCGGAATGTGTGCCTGGCGGCCCTTCTGTAGCATGTTCATCAGCTAAAGCTATTGAATGGGATGAATCATTCAAAAGCATGGATGACCCTTCAGGTCGCGCTGTAGGCGTGCATCAGGATGCCTATAAATAATTGAATGTGACAGCCGGGACAAGTCTACCTGCATCAGCTATTCAGCCATCAAGGCCGCCCTCGGGTGGCCTTATTTTTTTGTTGGCAAATTCAACAATTAATCATCATAAGTGCTGCTTTAATCACCAGACTGTTCACAAGCCAAACAAACGGACCCCTTCAGCGCTTTTTTGGGAAAAAATTAGTTGACGCAAATCGGCCATATACGCATAATGCGCCCCGCAACGCCGATGAAGGTTATGCAGAAAAAAGATGGCTACGTAGCTCAGCTGGTTAGAGCACAGCACTCATAATGCTGGGGTCACAGGTTCGATTCCCGTCGTAGCCACCATCTTTTTCATGTATGCGGGAGTGGCGAAATTGGTAGACGCACTAGATTTAGGTTCTAGCGCCGCAAGGTGTGCGAGTTCAAGTCTCGCCTCCCGCACCATTTTCATCGGTTGTCACAGTAGATGGGATATCGCCAAGCGGTAAGGCACCAGGTTTTGATCCTGGCATTCCCAGGTTCGAATCCTGGTATCCCAGCCATTTCTCTGAAATGGAATATTGTTAGACCCCAGTTGTGCTAAATCAGTAAAAGAATTGTATTTCAGTTGGGATATCGCCAAGCGGTAAGGCACCAGGTTTTGATCCTGGCATTCCCAGGTTCGAATCCTGGTATCCCAGCCATACAATTTCTCAAGGTTAAAGATTTTAAGATGGCTACGTAGCTCAGCTGGTTAGAGCACAGCACTCATAATGCTGGGGTCACAGGTTCGATTCCCGTCGTAGCCACCATCTTTTGGGGTATCGCCAAGCGGTAAGGCACTGGATTCTGATTCCAGCATTCCGAGGTTCGAATCCTCGTACCCCAGCCAAATTTAGAAAAGCTCGCTTCGGCGGGCTTTTTGCTTTTCTATAAAGTGAAGAAATAATCGCGCCCGCAGTCGCCAGGAAACCACTATTCCCGGCGACGAGTTATAAAATATCTACAGCCCGAGTGCATATTTCAATGCATGCTCTTTAAGCTTACCCGCGCGTTGTGCCGCCATCAGCGCCAAATTACGCGCAAATTTTACCGCAGGCAGGTCATTACTGAATGCGGTGTAAAACACATCCATCCCACTTTGCATAATCAAATTATCAGTACGGCGGCGGCGCTGATAACGCAGCAACACCGGCTCATTGTGCCAAGACTCAGCCTGTTCCCGCGCCTGATTTAATACCTCCAGTAACGCATCAACATCCCGATATCCCAGATTAACCCCCTGCCCCGCCAATGGATTGATGGTATGCGCCGCATCGCCCAGTAATACCAACCCTGGCTGCACATATTGCTGCGCGTGACGGCGAACCAAGGGGAAAGAACCTGCAGCAATAGCGTTGACTGCTCCCAGACGGGATGGGAAAGCCGCAGCAATCTCTTGATTCAATTGTGTCATCGGTAACGCCTGAAGCTGGCGGATACGCTGAGGGCTATCGTACCAAACCAATGATGCCCAGTTATCAAACAATGGCAGAAAAGCTCTTGGGCCTGAAGGGAAAAACTGCTGCCAGGTCGTGTCTTGCTGGGCAGTATCGGTCTTGACGGTAATTAACATACAAGACTGGCGATATTGCCAGCCACTGGTGCCAATCCCAGCTAAACGGCGTACCAGAGAATTAGCTCCGTCTGCACCTACCACTAAATGGCTCTGTATCTCTCGCTGCGCATCTAACGTGATTTTCCAGTAGTCATCTACTCTGACCATCGTTTGCAGCCGTGACGGGCACAATAACGTCAAATTAGGGCATTCCGCCATCTGTTGCCATAGCGCCAACTGTAAAATCCGGTTCTCGACCATAAAGCCCAGTTCAGGCAAAGACAGCGACACCGCATCAAAGATCACTTGAGATCCCGGCTGTTCCCATGTTTCCAATCGGCGATAAGGTGCGTAGCGCATCTGTTGTACTTGCGGCCAGGCGCCAAGCTGTTTGAGCAAGGACACTGAGGTACATCCAATCGCGGAAACCCGTAAGTCCGGAACACTTTCAGCTTGAAACGGCTGCGGGGCCTCATGTTCCAGTAACGCCACTGACCAGCCAGTTTGCGCCAGCCCCAGCGCAGCCGCAGCACCCACCATGCCACCGCCTACGACCACAACATCATAATTTGGTTGGGATTTATCCATTTTGGCCATTCTTAAAAGTTAAAATAACACCCGTGTTTTGTCTGCATACAGTGTACCGGATTTTTTATCACTCCACAGAATAAGTAAGCCGTTATGCGGTGGTCATCGCAACAGCAAATGACTACAATAGCCCCATAATCACGGAGCCTTTGTGCTACCCACTATTCGATGACAGAGCACTGCGCTGCACGATGTGACTTTTATGATGAATTTTTTTGGCGGTAGATAGGCAATGACTAAAAAACTACACATCAAAACCTGGGGCTGCCAGATGAACGAATATGATTCATCTAAAATGGCTGATTTGCTGGCCAGCACCCATGGCTACCAGTTGACAGAAATCCCCGAAGAGGCCGATTTACTGTTACTCAACACCTGCTCAATTCGCGAAAAAGCCCAAGAAAAAGTGTTCAGCCTGTTGGGCCATTGGAAGTTGCTCAAAGAAAAAAAACCGGAGCTTATCATTGGTGTCGGGGGATGTGTGGCGTCACAAGAAGGTGAGCATCTGCGCCAGCGAGCCCCTTGTGTTGATATCATTTTTGGGCCACAAACGCTGCATCGCTTACCGGAAATGATTAATCACGTGCAAGGTACACACAGCCCGGTAGTGGACATCAGTTTCCCAGAAATTGAAAAATTTGACCGCCTACCAGAACCCCGTGCTGAAGGGCCGACGGCATTTGTCTCCATCATGGAAGGGTGCAATAAATATTGCACATTTTGTGTCGTACCTTACACCCGTGGCGAGGAAGTCAGCCGACCAAGTGATGATATCTTGTTTGAAATCGCACAGTTAGCTGCCCAAGGCGTGCGGGAAGTCAACTTGCTCGGCCAGAATGTGAATGCTTATCGTGGCGCCACTTATGATGGTGATATCTGTAGTTTTGCCGAACTATTGCGGCTGGTTGCCGCCATCGATGGTATCGATAGAGTGCGCTTTACCACTAGCCATCCCATTGAGTTTACTGACGATATTATCACCGTTTATCGGGATACCCCCGAGCTGGTGAGTTTCCTGCATCTGCCGGTACAAAGTGGTTCTGATCGTATTTTGACCATGATGAAACGGGCACATACCGCGCTGGAATACAAAGCTATCATCCGTAAACTGCGTCAGGCTCGGCCTGATATCCAAATTAGCTCTGATTTTATTATCGGTTTCCCTGGTGAAACTCAACAAGATTTTGAGCAAACCATGAAACTGGTGACGGATATCCGTTTCGATACCAGTTACAGCTTTATTTACTCCTCGCGGCCCGGCACACCGGCGGCTGACCTTCCGGATGATGTTTGCGAAGAGGAGAAAAAACAGCGATTGCACATCTTACAAGAACGTATTATTCAACAAGCTATGGAAATCAGCCGCGAGATGGTTGGCACCGTGCAACGTATTTTGGTCGAAGGCACGTCTCGCAAGAATGTTATGGAATTGGCGGGGCGCACCGAAAATAATCGGGTGGTGAACTTTGAAGGCACACCTGAGATGATTGGCACATTCGTCGATGTTGAAATCGTTGATGTTTATGCCAGTTCACTCCGTGGCATTTTGCTGCGCACAGAAGACCAGATGGATCTGCGAACCCATGAGTCACCGCAATCAGTGATTGCCCGAACCCGTAAAGAAAATGAGATAGGTGTCGGCCTGTATCAGCCCTAATTGACATTTTTCTAGCCAGCCCGCATGAACAGGTACTGCATTGTCGGTACCTGTTTTATTTTAGCGGGGCGCTGCGCAGATTCGGATTTTTTAAGTTGCACCATCCGTTGGCCGCCATTTCAATAGGGGTCGACGGATTTATAAGTAAACTTGCGTCGGTGCCATGCACCATGAATAATTCACAAATGACATGTATGATTGACGTTATATCAGTGATATCACACAACCAATATCAGTGAATGATATTCCCCATAACGGGAAATGGCAGATAGGCTTCAAATAAACCGGCCCTTAGTGACCCAGAGGAACGCAGTGACTCAGAGAAACAGTTTGCACGTAGTGACACAAGAAATCTTGCTGGAACCCGCCGACAATCAGCGCCTGCTGAGTTTATGCGGCCCTTTTGATGACAACATCAAGCAGTTGGAACGCCGGTTAGGCATTGAAATTAATCGTCGAGATAACCGTTTCAAGTTAGTCGGTAAGAATATTTGCGTTGTTGCAGCGGCAGATATCCTGCGCCATCTGTATGTTGATACGGCCCCTATCCGGGGTGTCATCCCCGATATCGATCCCGAAGCTATTCATCTCGCGGTGAAAGAAAGTCGCGTGTTAGAACAAACCGCCGAAAGTGTGCCGGATTATGGAAAAGCCATAAACATTCGCACCAAGCGCGGGATGGTCAAGCCCCGTACGCCAAATCAGGCCCAATACATTGCCAATATTCTCGATCATGATATTACTTTCGGGATTGGGCCAGCTGGCACGGGTAAAACTTATCTGGCCGTTGCCGCAGCAGTGGATGCTTTAGAGCGCCAAAACGTACGGCGCATTTTGCTAACCCGCCCGGCAGTTGAAGCTGGTGAAAAACTGGGTTTCTTGCCCGGAGACCTCAGCCAAAAAGTCGATCCTTATCTGCGCCCGCTCTATGATGCTCTATTTGAAATGCTGGGCTTTGAGCGCGTGGAGAAACTGATTGAACGCAATGTGATTGAAGTGGCTCCGCTGGCGTATATGCGCGGTCGCACACTGAATGATGCGTTTATCATTTTAGATGAAAGCCAAAACACCACCGTCGAACAGATGAAAATGTTCCTGACCCGCATGGGCTTCAACTCTAAAGCAGTGATTACCGGTGATATCACGCAAACTGACTTACCACGCCACCAGAAGTCGGGCTTAAGCCATGCCATCGAAGTGCTATCCGAGGTAGAAGAACTGAGCTTTAACTTCTTCCATAGCGAAGATGTGGTGCGCCACCCTGTCGTCGCCCGCGTGGTTATTGCTTATGAAGCTTGGGAAGCGGCTGAACAAAAACGTAAAGATACCATCGCCGAACAACGTAAGCGGGAAACTCACACCCCGTCTGAGCAGGAGGCTCCGTGAGCCAAGTTATTCTCGATTTACAAATTGCCTGCGCTGACAGCCAGGGTTTACCGGCCGAAGCAGATTTTCAGCATTGGTTGGAAGCAGTATTACCTCAATTTCAGGAAGTCTCTGAAGTGACTATTCGTGTGGTTGATAAAGCAGAAAGTCATGAGCTGAATCTCACCTATCGTGGTAAAGATAAACCGACCAATGTCTTGTCTTTTCCATTTGAGGCCCCACCTGAGATTGAACTGCCACTACTGGGTGATTTGATCATTTGTCGTCAGGTAGTTGAACAAGAAGCGGTTGAGCAAGAGAAAGCACTATTGGCTCATTGGGCGCATATGGTTGTTCACGGCAGTCTCCATCTGCTAGGGTATGACCACATCGTTGACGATGAAGCAGAAGAAATGGAGTCGATTGAGACTGAAATAATGCAAAGTTTGGGCTACCCAGATCCGTATATTTCAGAGAAAGACTCCGAGTAACCCCATCATTCTGGGTGTAATAACGCCCTGTTAATAGGGGCAAAGCTGTCGGCGGTGTGAGTTTACCACTGCCGATAAAATATAATTTTATATGGGTAAACTTAACTAAAACGCCATGAGCGACGACCACTCACAAAACAACGATAGCCCCAGTCCCAAGAAAGGGTTCTTTACTCTCATCCTTAACCAGTTATTCCACGGCGAACCCAAAAACCGTGGCGATCTGGTAGAGCTTATCCGTGATTCTGAGCAAAACGATCTGATCGATCCCGATACCCGCGATATGCTGGAAGGCGTGATGGATATCGCCGAACAGCGAGTACGGGATATCATGATCCCCCGCTCTCAGATGGTCACATTAAAGCGTAATCAAACGCTGGATGAGTGTCTGGATGTCATTATTGAATCTGCTCACTCCCGCTTTCCGGTGATCAGTGAAGATAAAGATCACATTGAAGGCATTCTGATGGCCAAGGATTTGCTGCCGTTTATGCGCACAGATTCTGAGCCATTCAGCATTGATAAAGTCTTACGGACGGCAGTTGTTGTGCCAGAAAGTAAGCGTGTTGATCGGATGCTGAAAGAGTTCCGCTCCCAGCGCTATCACATGGCTATTGTCATTGATGAGTTTGGTGGTGTTTCCGGCCTGGTGACCATTGAAGATATTCTTGAGCTGATCGTTGGCGAAATTGAAGATGAGTATGACGATGAAGAAGACAGAGATGTTCGTCAACTCAGTCGGCACACTTACACCATCCGTGCGCTGACACCCATTGAAGATTTCAATGATGTATTCGAAACCCATTTCAGCGACGATGAAGTGGACACTATAGGTGGTTTAGTGATGCAGGCGTTTGGTCATTTACCTGCTCGCGGTGAAACCATTGAAATTCAAGGTTACTTATTTAAAGTTGCCATGGCGGATAGCCGACGTATCATTCAGGTCCATGTGAAAATCCCGGATGATGCTCCGCAACCAAAACTGGAAGAATAAATCCTTGATGCCTATTGCTTCATACCTTCAACGCCAGTGGGTTCGCGCCCTACTGGCGCTATTTTTGGGCGCCTGCGGTACGCTGGCCTATTCCCCATTTGATAGTTGGCCAGCGGCCATTGTTTCGCTGTTCGGCTTACTCAGCCTGACATTGAATCGCAACACTAAACAAGCCGCTTTTATCGGTTTTTGTTGGGGTATGGGGCTGTTTGGTTCGGGGATTAACTGGGTCTATGTCAGCATTGCCGAATTCGGCGGCATGCCAACAGCCATCAATATCTTCCTGGTGGTATTACTGGCAGCCTATCTCTCACTCTACACCATGCTATTTGCCGGTTTATTAGCCCGCATCTGCCCTAAAACAACATGGTGGCGACTGGCTATTGCGGCACCGGTGGTGTGGCAGCTAACTGAGTTTTTGCGCGGCTGGGTATTAACTGGTTTTCCCTGGCTGCAATTCGGCTACAGCCAAGTAAACGGCCCGCTGCGCGGCATTGCGCCTATTCTCGGTGTCGATGGCATCACCTTTATGCTGATGTCCATCAGTGGATTACTGGTTTACGCCTGCTATCAACGCCGTATAACTGCTGCAATAGTTGCCATAGCAATGTTATTGCTGCCCTGGCCGCTGCGCCAGTTGCATTGGTTCACACCGGAGCCTCAACGCGCAGTCAATGTGGCGATGGTGCAAGGTAATATTGCTCAGTCAATGAAGTGGGATCCCAAAATCCTGCTTAAGACTTTGCAAATTTATCTCGATGAAACTCGCCCATTTATGGGTAAAGCGCCCATTATCATTTGGCCAGAATCCGCTATCCCTGATATTGAAACCGATCAAACGACCTTCCTGACGATGGTTGATGACCTGATGCGGGCAAATCACAGCAGCCTGATTACCGGTATTGTTGATGCCCAGCGCCGCCCAGAAGGCAAGGGATACCATTTCTTCAACAGTATTATCGTGTTGGGAGATAAAGAGCCATACCAATATCCGACTCGCAACCGCTACAGTAAACACCACTTGGTACCCTTTGGGGAATTTGTGCCGCTGGAGACATTGCTGCGGCCACTGGCGCCGTTCTTTGATTTACCGATGTCATCTTTTAGCCGGGGCGGCTATGTGCAGCCACAGCTTAATGTGGCTGGGTTTAACCTAACGGCCGCCATATGTTATGAAATCGTCTTGGGTCAACAGGTTCGGGACAACTTCAACCCTGATACCAACTTCTTGCTGACGGTCTCCAATGATGCATGGTTTGGTCACTCTATCGGCCCGTGGCAGCATTTCCAAATGGCACGCATGCGCGCTCTTGAATTAGGTCGTCCTCTGTTGCGCAGCACCAATAATGGTATAACGGCAGCAGTTGGCCCAAGCGGTGAAATCTTGGCACAAATTCCACAATTTACCCAGCAAGTGCTGGAAGTGAAAGTCACGCCAACTACCGGGATTACCCCTTATGCCCGGTTTGGCTCTTGGCCGATGTGGATTATCACGCTGATATTGGGGGCATTGACGCTATATCGTGCCATCCGCTGCCGTTCTGATAAAAAATAACCCTATATGCCCCAAATAGTTTGAGTTGCAAGAAGGCGTAAGCGAAAGACATGCAGCTTGAAGTATGACGGGTATAAATCCAAGGTAACTTGAGTACTTTTATGTCACTGAATCCTGAATTTATCCTCACGACTGAAGCGCAGTTAAGTGAGCATTACGCCTCACCTAATCAGAACGTGTTGAAGAAACAAATAAATCACATTGATGATTACGCCAAGAAACTCATTGCCGCCGCGCCTTTCGCGGTGTTGGGGACGCTGGGTGCCAACGGAATTGACTGTTCACCTAAAGGCGGCGAACCGGGTTTTATTCATGTGCAGGATAGTAAAACGCTGATGTTGCCAGACAGGCCGGGCAATAACCGCCTGGATGGTATTCGCAATCTGTTGCATAACCCATTTGTCGGTATTTTGTTTTTAATCCCCGGTTGGACTGAAGGCTTCCGGGTTAATGGCCGAGCAAAAATCTCCGTTGACCCGCAATTGTGCGAACGTTTTAGCCAAAACGGCCAACCCGCCCGCAGTGTGTTAGTGATTGAAGTCGATGAAGTTTTTATCCATTGTGGCCGAGCTATCACCTTTGCCGACTTGTGGAATCCAGAAAAACACGTTGGTAAAGAAGATGTCCCGACTGCGCTGGAAGTCTTCAAGGCGCATTTGGCTATCAATCATCATCAGTTAAGCTAACCTGCTGTTAAACTGAGTAATAGTTAAGCCAGGCGATAGTATTTTATCACTGGCTACTGCTTAACGACTTTCCCCACTTCTGCAAGACATTTTATCATCCTGACTCAACAGAGCTATTTCTCCCCAATTTTCCCGCGACTGGCACAGACCTTGCATTGTTTCTAATCAAATAGTGTTAGCAATCCGCCGATATCTTGCGAGTATTTGGCTATCAAAGGTGATGGCCCCACTGAGTAGGCAAAAGTCAGTTTCGAGTGAGAAACCACAGCTATTTGTCCGCACATTCATGGGGCACACCACGCACTAGAATGGTGCGAAGCTGTTTTATTGCCTCTATTTGGTGCGATTTGCATCCCAAAAAACAAACATTTATTCATCATTTACATAACAATTAGCTATTTTTTAAAGATAATCTGATACAAGTAACAACGAAAATAGCGTGTTGACCAACAAATATCTGTGGTTGTGCGGGCACAACAAAATAAGACGATTTTTAGTATTTCACGTTTTTAACATGACTACATTTTAAGTATCACAACATCGAGTCAATAAAAAACAACAGCAAAGGAGTTGGACCATGCATATGCATAAATTGGCGTTAGCGCTACTGTTAGCTGGGATGACAAGTGGTATAGCCCAAGCAGAAGAAGCAGCAAAACCAGAGCAAGCCGCAGCAAAGGCCGGTGCTTCGGTTGACACCCTGAAGAAGATCAAAGATAACGGCGTTATCGTGGTCGGGCATCGTGAGTCTTCCGTTCCATTCTCTTACTATGATAACCAACAGAAAGTTGTGGGTTATTCACAAGATTATTCCAATCTGATCGTCGATGCGATCAAGAAAAAACTCAATGCGCCAGACCTACAGGTAAAACTGATCCCAATCACTTCGCAGAACCGTATTCCATTACTGCAAAACGGGACTTTTGATTTCGAGTGTGGCTCCACCACCAACAACCTAGAACGTCAGCAACAAGCCGCATTTTCTAACACCATTTTTGTGGTCGGCACGCGTTTACTGACCAAAAAAGGGTCTGAAGTTAAAGATTTCAAAGATTTAGCAGGGAAACCAGTGGTAGTCACCTCTGGTACCACCTCTGAAGTCCTGCTCAATAAATTGAATGAAAAAGACAAAATGGATATGCGCATTATCAGCGCCAAAGACCATGGCGATTCTTTCCGCACCTTGGAAAGTGGCCGTGCTGTCGCCTTTATGATGGATGACGCCTTGCTGGCTGGCGAACGTGCTAAAGCCAAGAAACCTGATCAATGGGAGATCGTCGGCGCTCCACAATCTCAGGAAGCCTACGGCTGCATGATGCGTAAAAACGATCCAGCCTTTAAAGCTTTGTTGGATGAGACCATCGCAACCGCACAAACCTCTGGTGTGGCTGAGAAGTCCTTTGACCGCTGGTTCAAAAACCCAATTCCACCGAAAAATCTTAACCTGAATTTCTCACTGTCTGATGAGATGAAGGTGCTGTTCAAAGCCCCTAACGACAAAGCATTGAACTAACAATAATAATCAGGGCCGGCGCTGCCAGCCCTACAGATTGATGATGGACCGATTGGTAGACAGGATGCGGGGTGGCCGTTCCCCACTCCGCATTTTTTTGTTCACCCTCGGGAGGCTGCAACGCATTGAATCATCAGTCATCAGGGTGGCTTATCCATCCTTTTAAGGGAGTTTGTTATGTCAATAGACTGGAACTGGGGCATTTTTCTGCAACCTGCCCCTTTCGGTAATACCACCTATCTCGGCTGGATCTGGTCCGGCTTTCAGGTCACTGTCGCATTATCATTGTGCGCTTGGGTTATCGCTTTCTTCGTCGGTTCTTTATTTGGGATTTTAAGAACAGTCCCCAACCGCATTTTATCGAGTATTGGGGCCTGTTACGTCGAGCTATTCCGTAATGTGCCGCTGATTGTGCAATTCTTTACCTGGTATCTGGTTATCCCTGAATTATTGCCGGTCGATATTGGCATGTGGTTCAAAAGCGAGTTGGACCCAAATATACAGTTCTTCCTTTCATCAATGATGTGTCTTGGCTTATTCACCGCCGCCCGTGTTTGTGAGCAGGTTCGTGCAGGGATCCAATCACTGCCTCGTGGCCAGAAAGCGGCAGGCCTGGCGATGGGATTAACCCTGCCACAGACTTATCGCTATGTTTTATTGCCCAATGCTTATCGGGTGATTATTCCCCCGATGACTTCAGAAATGCTCAACTTGGTTAAAAACTCAGCGATTGCTTCAACGATTGGGCTGGTAGATATGGCTGCACAGGCCGGTAAATTGCTGGATTACTCAGCTCACGCCTATGAGTCATTCACCGCCATCACCCTTGGTTATGTACTGATCAACGCCGTGATCATGCTATTGATGCGATTGGTTGAAAAGAAAGTGCAGTTACCCGGCAATCTGGGGAGTAAATAATGTACGAATTTGATTGGAGTTCCATCGCACCCAGCCTGCCATACCTGCTGCAAGGTTTGGCGGTTACCACCAAAATAACTCTCATCGCCATTGTGTTCGGGATAGTATGGGGCACGGTTCTGGCGGTGATGCGTCTGTCGCCGGTTAAAGCTATCAGCTGGTTCGCCACCGTTTATGTCAACGTGTTCCGCTCTATTCCGTTGGTCATGGTACTGTTGTGGTTTTATCTGGTCGTGCCGAGCTTATTACAAAATGTGCTTGGCTTATCACCAAAAACTGATATTCGCTTAATCTCTGCCATGGTAGCCTTTTCATTATTTGAGGCGGCTTATTACTCAGAAATTATCCGTGCCGGTATCCAAAGCATCTCTCGTGGGCAATCCTCTGCGGCACTTGCTCTGGGCATGACCCAAGGTCAGTCAATGAGATTGGTTATCCTGCCGCAGGCTTTCCGCGCCATGGTGCCATTACTGTTAACCCAAGGGATTGTGTTATTTCAAGATACATCACTGGTGTATGTCCTTAGTCTGGCCGATTTCTTCCGAACCGCGACCACAATTGGCGAGCGGGACGGTACTCAGGTCGAAATGGTGCTGTTTGCCGGTTTGGTGTATTTCGTTATTAGTTTTTCCGCGTCGATGCTGGTCAACTATTTGAAGAAAAGGACTGTTTGATGATTTCCCTGAAAAATGTTTCTAAGTGGTACGGCCAATTTCAGGTGCTGGCTGACTGCACTACCGAAGTTAAAAAAGGTGAGGTCGTGGTGGTTTGCGGCCCTTCCGGTTCAGGCAAATCGACCTTAATCAAAACGGTTAATGGACTGGAACCTATCCAGAAAGGCAACATTACAGTCAATGGTATTGGTGTGAATGATAAGGGCACCAATTTGGCGCAATTACGCTCCAAAGTCGGCATGGTATTCCAACATTTTGAACTGTTTCCGCATCTGTCTATTATTGAAAACCTGACACTCGCACAAGTCAAAGTGCTCAAACGTGACAAAGCGGAAGCGCGCGCGAAAGGGCTGAAACTGCTAGAGCGTGTAGGTCTTACCACCCACGCGGATAAATTCCCCTCTCAGTTATCAGGCGGCCAGCAGCAGCGTGTCGCGATTGCCCGCGCGCTGTGTATGGACCCTATCGCCATGCTGTTTGACGAGCCGACTTCGGCCCTCGACCCTGAAATGATTAACGAAGTGTTAGATGTTATGGTCAAACTGGCGCTGGAAGGCATGACCATGATGGTCGTCACCCACGAAATGGGCTTCGCCCGTAAAGTGGCTAATCGGGTTATTTTTATGGATGAAGGAAAAATCGTCGAAGACAGCAACAAAGATGATTTCTTTAACAACCCTAAATCTGACCGTGCTAAAGACTTCCTCGCGAAAATCCTGCATTAATTCCCCTCCTCCCCTGCGTTGTAGGGGAGGAAATTTGCTCTTGTTCTCTTTTTGCCCCTATCGAGATTGCTTATCCGTTTTATTGTGCGCATCCTCCAATGAATGCCGTGACTAAAAAGAGGAAAAGTGATGTCCCGCTCTATAATCATTGATTGCGACCCTGGCCATGACGATGCTATTGCACTGATTTTAGCTCTCGCCTCCCCTGAATTGAATGTAAAAGCCGTTACCACCTGTGCCGGTAACCAAACCCCTGATAAAACATTGCGCAATGCGCTGCGTATTTTGACGTTACTTGGCCGTCAGGATATTCCAGTGGCAGGAGGCGCATTGAAGCCATTGCTACGCGAACTTATTATTGCTGACAATGTTCATGGTGAGAGTGGCTTAGATGGCCCATCATTGCCTGATCCGGATTTCGCGGCACAACCCGAGAATGCCGTAGAACTGATGGCGAAAATCTTACGTGACAGCCCCCACCCAGTGACCATTGTGGCAACAGGCCCGCTGACTAATGTGGCTTTATTGCTGGCCGGCCATGGCGCTCTGATAGCTAAAATAGATCGTATCGTCATTATGGGCGGCGCTGTGATGTTAGGAAACTGGTCGCCAGCAGCTGAATTTAATATTTTTGTGGACCCCGAAGCAGCAGACAGGGTCTTTAAATCGGGTATTCCAATAACAATGGCGGGGTTGGATGTTACACATCAAGCACAAGTTATGGATGAAGACATTGATAGAATTCGTCAGTTGAATAACCCAATAGCGGATGCCGTCGCAGGCTTATTGGATTTCTTTATGCTGTATCACCGCCAGGAACGCTGGGGTTTTCAAGGTGCGCCATTACATGACCCTTGCACTATTGCCTGGTTATTGGCACCGGAATTATTCACCAGCTTAACGCGTTGGGTTGGCATCGAGACTCGTGGTGAATATACACAAGGAATGACAGTCGTTGATTATTACGAACTCACTGGCAATACGCCTAATGCAGAAGTTCTGATGGGTATTGATAGAAAAGGATTTATTGACTTGCTGGTCGAACGCATTGCCCGCTACGGCGAATAAGCTCATGACACTCCGCTTTCGCGGAGTGCCTCTTTAACCTGAAGAAACCTTAGGGCTGGAATGGCCGACGGGTAAACTGGTCATGACCACATTTTGGACAAACCGGCAGCACTTCGGGGGTGTAGAATGCCATGTGATAGTGGCATTTTTCACAGACCAGATTGCCTAAGCCAACCACCTCTCCGCTGTGATAAACCCCATGATGACTGACATCTTTAAACACCTCACGCCACTCTAATTGCGTTTTGTCGGTGATATCAGCCAGCTCTTGCCACAAGCTTTCTTTAATAACGCGCATAAATACACTATCAGTAAATTCATCCTTACTTTCTTCATAGCTACGCGCAAACTCTTCCAAATCACGCCGCACCGCTTGAATGATTTGCTCAACTTCACTGCGGGATAACTCTTCTACGGCATCCAACCGCTGTTTGGCGCTGTCCACCAGCTTATCGATATCACGTTCACCATTTTTCAAGCGTTCAGTTAGTGATGTCACCAACTCACGATAATATTGAGCTACCTTGTTCATACAGTCTCCTCGATCCACGGTTGTGATAAAGCAAAAGTTGTGACAAAGAAAATTAGGGATAAAATGCGTTCTTTCACCTTGTTTGATGACCTCATGCCGGTTATCCGATCGTGCTTACTCTGATATTAAAGTTAACGTTAATTATTTTAGTCGTAAATGACTGAAGTCACGTCATCATCAGGTTGTTCTCACAGCACTTTGATGATTTCTGCCATTCACTGCGCAGAAAAAGCCTCCTGTAGGATGCTGAGTGTTGTTGCCGCTGCCGCTTATCGGCTATGCTATGCGGATCTCTCTTTATGATACGAAACAGATGATGCTACAGGCGTAGCTGTTTTTCACTATAGGACCACCGGCCGCCATGCAAGAGCAATACCGCCCAGAAGATATCGAAACGCAAGTACAGCTTCACTGGCAAGAGAAGCAAACTTTTAAAGTCACTGAAGATACCAGCAAAGAAAAATATTACTGCCTATCCATGCTGCCGTATCCGTCAGGACGCCTACATATGGGGCACGTTCGTAACTACACCATTGGTGATGTTATCTCCCGTTACCAGCGCATGCTGGGCAAAAACGTGTTACAGCCTATCGGCTGGGATGCATTTGGTCTGCCAGCTGAGGGCGCTGCGGTAAAAAACAACACTGCACCGGCCCCCTGGACCTACGACAACATTGAATACATGAAGAACCAGTTAAAGTTACTGGGCTTCGGCTACGACTGGGATCGCGAGATTGCCACCTGTGATCCGGATTACTACCGTTGGGAACAGTGGTTTTTCACCAAGTTGTATGAAAAAGGCATGGTCTACAAAAAGACCTCTGCGGTTAACTGGTGTCCACACGACTTGACGGTCTTGGCTAATGAGCAGGTGATCGACGGCTGTTGCTGGCGTTGTGATACCAAAGTTGAGCGTAAAGAAATCCCACAGTGGTTTATTAAAATCACTGATTACGCTGACCAATTGCTTAATGATCTGGACACGCTGGAAAGCTGGCCAGAGCAAGTTAAGACCATGCAACGTAACTGGATTGGCCGCTCCGAAGGGGTTGATATCGTTTTCGACGTCGTGAATAGCGAAGAGAAACTCTCCGTTTATACCACGCGACCAGATACCTTTATGGGCGTGACCTACGTGGCAGTTGCTGCCGGTCATCCACTGTCATTACAAGCCGCTGTGACGAACCCTGCACTGGCTGATTTTGTTGCTGAATGTCGTAACACCAAGGTTGCCGAAGCTGAAATGGCGACCATGGAGAAAAAAGGCATGGCAACCGGCCTGTATGCTATCCATCCACTGACTGGCGAACAATTGCCTATCTGGACAGCTAACTTTGTCTTGATGGATTACGGCACCGGCGCGGTGATGGCAGTTCCTGGCCACGATGCCCGCGACTGGGAATTTGCGACCAAATATAACTTACCAATCAAACCGGTTATTTTGGCCGCTGATGGCAGTGAGCCTGACTTGAGCCAGGAAGCCATGACCGAGAAAGGCACCCTGTTCAACTCCGGTGAGTTTGATGGTCTGAGTTATGAAGATGGCTTCAATGCTGTTGCTGACAAACTGGTTGCACTCGGCGTGGGTCAACGCAAAATCAACTACCGCCTGCGCGACTGGGGAGTCTCCCGTCAGCGCTATTGGGGCGCGCCTATCCCCATGGTGACACTGGAAGACGGCACCGTCGTACCGACACCTGAAGATCAACTGCCGGTTATCTTGCCGGAAGATGTCGTGATGGATGGTATTACCAGCCCAATAAAGGCCGATCCTGAGTGGGCTAAAACCACTGTTAATGGCATGCCGGGCCTGCGTGAAACTGATACTTTTGATACCTTTATGGAATCATCATGGTATTACGCGCGCTACACCTGCCCACAATTTGATAAAGGTATGCTCGACCCCGCAGCCGCCAACTATTGGCTGCCAGTTGATCAATATGTTGGCGGTATTGAACATGCCATCATGCACCTGATGTACTTCCGCTTCTTCCATAAATTGCTGCGTGACGCCGGTTTAGTTGACTCCGATGAGCCCGCCAAGCGCCTGCTGTGTCAAGGTATGGTTCTGGCAGATGCCTTCTACTACAGCGGTTCCAACGGTGAACGTATCTGGGTTTCACCGGTTGATGCCATTGTTGAGCGTGATGATAAAGGTCGTATTGTTAAAGCGACTGATGCCCAAGGCCATGAACTGGTTTACGCTGGCATGAGCAAAATGTCGAAATCGAAAAATAACGGTATCGACCCGCAAGTCATGGTAGAAAAGTACGGTGCCGACACCGTGCGCCTGTTTATGATGTTTGCTTCACCAGCAGAAATGACGCTGGAATGGCAGGAATCAGGTGTTGAAGGGGCTAATCGCTTCCTAAAACGCGTCTGGCGTCTGGCTTTTGATCACACCGCAAAAGGGGCAACCGCACCACTGGATATTGCCAGCCTGACGGAAGAGCAGAAATCCTTGCGTCGTGATCTGCACAAAACAATTGCCAAAGTCACTGATGACGTGGGTCGCCGTCAAACATTCAACACCGCTATTGCTGCTGTGATGGAATTGATGAACAAGCTGGGCCGCGCACCTCAGGAAACTGAGCAAGACCGTGCTCTGCTGCAAGAATCATTATTAGCTGTGGTTCGTATGCTTTATCCATTCACTCCTCATGTTTGCTTCAGTTTGTGGCAAGCTCTGGGTGGCGAGGGTGATATTGACACGGCACCATGGCCAATTGCTGATGAACAAGCGATGGTCGAAGACTCTAAATTAGTAGTCGTACAGGTTAATGGTAAAGTGCGTGGCCGAATTACTGTGCCTGCCGATGCCACTGAACAGCAAGTGCGTGAACGCGCTGGTCAGGAACACTTGGTGGCTAAATACCTGGATGGCGTTACCGTACGTAAAGTCATCTATGTCCCTGGCAAACTGCTTAACCTGGTTGTAGGTTAAGACAAGGAGGAGTTGTGCGACATCGTATTCTGATGCTGTTGCTGGGGTTGGCGGTGCTGGTCACCGCTGGCTGTGGCTTTAATCTGCGGGGTACCACTCAGGTGCCCCCTGAGCTGCAAAAACTGTTGCTGGAAAGCAGTGATCCTTATGGCCCGTTAACCCGTGCGGTACGCCAACAATTGCGTTTAAATAACGTCACTATTGTTGATGACCCGATGCGGAAAGACTTACCAGCGCTGCGGATTATCAGTTCATCCGAAAATCAGGCTACTGTGTCTATCTTCCGCAACGGTGTAACAGCAGAATATCAGTTGGTATTACAAGTTCAGGCGCAAGTATTGATTCCAGGCCATGATATTTATCCAATTCGGGTAAATATCTTCCGTACTTTCTTCGATAACCCGTTAACGGCACTGGCAAAAGAAGCTGAAGCCGAGGTGCTACGGCAGGAAATGCGTGACCAGGCAGCACAACAGTTAGTGCGTAAACTCTTAGTTGTACATGCTGCGGAAATAAAAAACGCGCAGAAAAATGGCGACGCACTCACTGGCAGTACTGCTAACGGTGCCACTAAGATGGCTGATGTCGAAGAAATCAATATTGGCAAACCCGCTGTCAGTACCCCAGCCCAATGATCCGAGTTTATCCTGAACAACTTGTCGCGCAGCTCCATGAGGGGCTGCGCGCTTGTTATCTGTTGTGTGGTAACGAACCCTTGTTATTACAGGAAAGTCAGGATCATATTCGCCGAGTGGCAGCAACACATGATTTCAGCGAGCATTTCAGTTTCTCACTCGATGCTCACACTGAATGGGAAAATATCTTCAGCCTTTGTCAGGCACTGAGTTTATTTGCCAGCCGGCAGACACTGCTATTGAGCTTTCCAGACAGTGGGTTGACCGCACCGATGAATGAACAATTGGTCAAGTTATCCGGCCTTTTGCACCCAGACATTTTGCTAATATTACGCGCCAATAAGTTGACTAAAGCGCAAGAAAATAGTGCATGGTTTAAAGCTCTCAGCCCAAATGGGGTGTTCGTCAGCTGCCAAACACCAGAACAGGCGCAACTCCCTCGTTGGGTAAACGTGCGCGCCAAGAGCCTAAATTTGGACATCGATGACGCTGCTGTTCAGCTGCTTTGCTACTGCTATGAGGGTAATTTGCTGGCGCTATCACAAGCATTGGAGCGCCTCTCATTGCTCCATCCGGACGGGAAATTAACACTTCCCGAAGTAGAACAAGCCGTCAACGATGCCGCACATTTCACCCCTTACCATTGGCTTGATGCTTTGCTGGCTGGGAAAAGCAAACGCGCCTGGCATATCCTGCAACAATTACAGTTAGAAGACAGTGAGCCGGTTATTTTGCTACGCACACTGCAGCGCGAGTTATTGCAACTGCTAACGCTAAAGCGCCGCATGGAGCAGGTGCCGCTACGAACATTATTTGATCAATTTAAAGTGTGGCAAAATCGCCGCCCGATGATGACTCAAGCGCTACAACGCCTTTCCATGTCACAACTGCAACAAGCCGTCCGTTTACTGACACAGATGGAAATTCGCCTGAAACAGGATTACGGTCAGTCAATCTGGCCGGAGTTAGAAACACTATCTATGCTGATATGTGGAAAAATTTTACCCGAGAGTTTTTTTGATGCCCAATAAATCCCCGACTCGCACCCTGTATGCCCTGTTCGGCGGTACTTTTGATCCCATTCATTATGGCCATTTAAAGCCAGTTGAAGCATTGGCTCAACAAGTGGGTTTGCAACATATTATTTTGTTACCTAACCACGTCCCACCTCATCGCCCACAACCTGAGGCAAATGCACAGCAGCGGCTAAAAATGGTCGAACTGGCCGTAGCCGGCAACCCATTGTTCAGTGTTGATTCACGAGAGTTATTGCGTGACAGCCCGTCATTCACCATTGATACCTTGGAATCACTTCGTAAAGAACGTGGTGCTGAACGCCCCTTAGCGTTTATTATTGGGCAAGATTCATTATTATCGCTGCATAAATGGCATCGCTGGCAATCATTGTTAGATGTGTGTCATTTGTTAGTGTGCGCTCGCCCAGGCTACGCGCAAACACTGGCAACACCTGAGTTACAGCAATGGCTTGATGCTCATCGCGTCTTTGACCCACAGGCACTGAGTCTGCGGCCGCATGGGGCAATCTATCTGGCAGATACACCTTTACTGGACATTTCTGCCACAGACATTCGCCATCGGCGTCATAACGGCGAAAGTTGTGATGATCTGTTGCCACGTGCTGTACAGCGATATATTGAGTTACAAGGTTTATATCGTGGCTGAGGGTTTATATCGCGATGCATTGACCCATGTTATACTCCGCCGCTAAATTTCAGGTATTCGCTGAAAACCCCTGTGAATTAGCATAAACAGCTGGCTTTCAGCGGCATCCTGCCGATAAATACATCATAACCGTTCATTACCGGTAACCGTCCACGGGGTATCCCGCGAAACAGTACCTGAGAACGTTATGGACAGAAATCACCCGAGGGGGAACCTTTGCAAGGTAAAGCGCTCCAAGAATTTGTTATCGACAAGCTCGATGATTTGAAAGGCCAAGACATTCTTACTCTGGATGTTCAGGGTAAATCCAGCATCACTGATTTTATGATTATTTGCACCGGCACCTCCACTCGCCATGTTATGGCGCTGGCAGATAACCTGGTTCAAGAATCCCGCGCGGCAGGCATGATACCTTTTGGTATCGAAGGTCAGGGTGTCTCTGACTGGGTCGTGGTTGATTTAGGCGAAGTGATTGTGCATGTGATGCAAGAAGAAAGCCGCCGTATATATGAATTGGAAAAACTCTGGAGCTAAGCGGTGAAACTGCAACTGGTAGCCGTCGGCACAAAGATGCCAGACTGGGTGCAGACAGGTTTTATCGATTACCTGCGCCGCTTTCCCAAGGATATGCCCTTCGAGCTGGTAGAGATACCGGCAGGTAAGCGGGGCAAAAATGCGGATATCAAACGCATTTTGGAAAAAGAAGGCGAGCTAATGCTGGCAGCGGTTGGCAAAAACAACCGCATTGTCACGCTGGATATCCCAGGCACTCCCTGGGAGACCCCGCAGTTGGCTCAGCAATTAGAACGCTGGAAGCAGGATGGCCGTGATGTCAGTCTGCTCATTGGCGGGCCTGAGGGGTTAGCCCCGGCCTGTAAAGCCGCCGCAGAGCAGAGCTGGTCGCTCTCTCCGTTGACGCTACCTCACCCTTTAGTGCGCGTTTTAGTGGCGGAGAGCCTCTATCGTGCCTGGAGTATTACGACCAACCACCCTTATCATCGGGAATAAGCGGGCGATGAACCTGAGTAAAGTGATAGCTCTGAGTAAAATGCTGGTTTCGGGCAAAATGAAGTAGCTGTGGGATGAAAAAAGAACCTAATCCTTTTCGCGACTATTCGGCTGAATCAGCCTTGTTTGTCCGCCGTGCCCTTGTGGCGTTCCTCGGTATCTTGCTGCTAAGCGGGATATTGGTCGCAAACATGTACAATTTGCAGATAGTCCGTTTTGAAGACTATCGCACCCGTTCCAATGAAAACCGCATTAAACTGGTCCCTATCGCGCCTAGTCGCGGCATGATATTTGACCGTAACGGCACTCCGCTGGCGATGAACCGCACGATTTATCAGTTAGAACTGATGCCGGAAAAAATTGAAGACCTCCCCGCGACCCTCAATGCACTGCGCCCGATAGTGGATCTGACGGATGAGGATATCGCTAATTTTGAAAAAGAGCGCAAGCGCTCACGCCGCTTTACCTCCATTGCAGTTAAAACACCGCTCTCCGAGGTGCAGGTCGCTCGTTTCGCTGTTAATCAGTTCCGCTTCCCCGGCATTGAAGTCAAAGGTTACCAACGCCGCTTCTACCCCTATGGTTCAGCGCTGACTCATGTTATCGGCTACGTTTCCAAGATTAACGACAAAGACGTCGAGCGGCTGGATAAAGACGGAATTCTCGCGAACTATGCCGCCACCCACGACATCGGCAAGCTGGGTATTGAACGCTATTATGAATCCGTATTGCACGGCAAAACCGGTTATGAGGAAGTTGAAGTCAATAACCGTGGCCGGGTGATCCGCCAATTACATGAGCAACCACCGCAAGCCGGTAAAGATATTTACCTGACACTCGATTTGCACCTGCAAACCTATATTGAGCAATTGTTAAGTGGAAGCCGCGCGGCAGTGGTGGTCACTGATCCGCGTACCGGTGGCATATTGGCTTTGGTGTCAAACCCAAGCTATGACCCGAACTTGTTTGTTGATGGCATCTCTAATAAAGATTATCAAGGGCTACTGAACGATCCGAACCGCCCATTGATAAACCGTGCCACTCAAGGCGTTTACCCGCCAGCTTCGACGGTAAAACCCTATATTGCGGTGTCAGCTCTCAGCGCCGGGGTTATCACCAAAAACACCAGCCTGTTTGATCCCGGTTGGTGGCAGTTGCCCGGTTCGGAAAAACGTTTCCGCGACTGGAAGAAATGGGGCCATGGCCGCCTGAATGTCACCAAAGCGTTGGAAGAGTCAGCCGACACCTTCTTCTATCAGGTAGCTTATGACATGGGGATTGACCGTTTATCCTCATGGATGAGCAAATTCGGTTATGGTGAATACACCGGTATCGACTTATCTGAAGAGCGCGCGGGCCTGATGCCAACTCGCGAATGGAAACAAAAACGCCATAAAAAACCTTGGTATCAAGGGGATACCATTCCCGTGGGAATCGGTCAGGGCTATTGGACTGCGACACCTATCCAGATGGCAAAAGCCCTGATGACGCTTATCAATGATGGTGCCGTTAAAACACCTCATTTGCTGCAAAGTACCCGGATTGATGGCGTTTTAGTGCCTTATAAGCAAGAAGACAGTACTCAGATTGGCGATATTCATTCTGGTTACTGGGAAATGGCCAAAGATGGTATGTATGGTGTTGCCAACCGCCCGAATGGAACGGGCCGTAAGTTCTTTGAAGGCACACCGTATAAGGCGGCCGCTAAATCAGGTACCGCGCAGGTTTATAGCTATGAAACCTATAATGCCCACAAAGTGGCCGAGCATTTGCGTGACCACAAGTTGATGGTCGCGTTTGCGCCCTACGACAACCCGACGGTATCTGTCGCTATGATTTTAGAAAATGGCGGTGCCGGCCCTGCGGTGGGGACGATTACCCGCCAAATTCTCGACCATATCTTATTGGGCGATAACAACACTGAATTACCGGATGCGGCTCCTCTGCCTCCGGGAGTTGAAGCAGACTAGCTAAAGCAGATTAGTTGAAGCGGATTAAGGTAACTCATGACTGATAATCAACAAAAAGGCTCTTTGTGGTACAAAATGCACATTGACCTGCCGTTTCTGCTTTGCGTACTGGCGCTGCTGGCTTATAGCGCCTTCGTGATGTGGAGCGCCAGCGGGCAAGACATGGGCATGATGGAACGCAAGGTCGGCCAAATTGCGATGGGCCTGGTTGTGATGCTGGTCATGGCGCAAATTCCGCCCCGCGTCTATGAAAGCTGGGCACCTTATCTCTATTTCGTCTGTGTTATTTTACTGGTCTTGGTTGATGCATTTGGTCAAATCAGTAAAGGGGCCCAGCGCTGGCTAGATTTGGGTTTTATTCGCTTCCAACCCTCTGAAATTGCAAAAATTGCGGTTCCCTTAATGGTCGCGCGCTTTATGAACCGCGACGTCTGCCCTCCGTCATTGAAAAATACCGGTATCGCGCTGATTTTAATCTTTATGCCAACCTTATTGGTGGCCGCACAACCGGATCTGGGCACCTCTATCTTGATAGCGGCCTCTGGATTATTCGTTTTGTTCCTTTCCGGCATGAGCTGGCGCTTAATTGCTATCGCGGCTATTTTGGTTGCTGCATTTATTCCTATACTCTGGTTCTTCCTGATGCATGGCTATCAGCGGGATCGTGTCATGATGCTGCTGGATCCCGAAAGCGACCCGCTAGGGGCCGGTTATCATATTATTCAGTCTAAAATTGCTATTGGTTCCGGCGGGTTATCAGGCAAAGGCTGGCTTCACGGAACTCAGTCACAATTAGAATTCCTACCCGAGCGCCACACAGACTTCATCTTTGCCGTGCTGGCAGAAGAGTTAGGTTTAATTGGCGTACTGGTGTTATTAGCCCTCTATCTTTGTCTGATTATGCGCGGTTTAGTGATTGCTGCCCATGCACAAACCACCTTCGGCCGAGTCATGGTCGGCGGGCTAATGCTAATACTCTTTGTATATGTGTTTGTTAACATAGGTATGGTCAGTGGAATTTTACCTGTGGTTGGCGTACCTTTGCCTTTGGTCAGCTACGGAGGCTCGGCGCTGATAGTGCTGATGGCCGGGTTTGGTATCGTGATGTCGATACATACTCATCGAAAAATGTTATCTAAGAATTTATAGAGGTGAGCAATGCGTAAGGAATGGCTTTGGATCGGCATCGCAGGCGTGCTGTTATCAGCATGTACCAGTCAACCCCCGGCACCCCAGCAACAAGTGCAGCAGACATATAATGGCCCGGTCGAAGAGATAGGCGGCGCAGAGCCACGATATGAGCCCTTTAATCCTAATTTTAATCAGGATTATAAAGTGAATGGCCAGTCCTACAGCATCGTCAAAGACCCGCAGAATTTCAGTCAGGTTGGTCTGGCCGCGTGGTATGGCGAAGAGGCTAACGGTAACTCCACGGCGACGGGTGAAATTTTTGACCCCAATGCATTGACGGCGGCTCACCCAACCTTGCCTATCCCAAGCTATGTGCGAGTCACTAACATTAGCAATGGTCGCCAAATTGTAGTGCGCGTAAATGACCGCGGCCCTTACACGCCAGGTCGAGTGATTGATTTATCTAAAGCTGCGGCTGACCGCCTAAATATTTCGAATAATACCAAGGTGAAGATTGATTTTATCAATGTGGCACCGGATGGCTCATTATCTGGCCCGGGTATGGTGGGGACCACCATCGCCAAGCAGAGTTATGCATTACCAAGCCGCCCGGATCTTGCCTCCAGCGGTATGGGCACCCCCATTCAGCAGGATGCTCCCGCAGTAAGCGCGCCTGTACGCCCTATCGATAATAGCCATTTATCCGGCGCAGATGCCACACAGCCGGTTGCACCGCAAAGCAGTGGGTTCCTGCGCGCGTCGACCCCAGTTCCGGCGGGTGTGCTGGAAAGCTCAGAACCCGCAGCCAGTTCAGAACCTGTCAGCCCACCGGTAGTTGCGAATCCCGGCCCTGTGACCTCGACTACGGTAACGACATCAGCCGCCGCAGCCCCATCATCTGGCGGCTATGTGGTTCAAGTGGGGGCATTGAGTGATGCAGGGCGAGCTCAAACCTGGCAACAAAGTCTGAGTCAACAATTTGGAGTCCCGGGAAAAGTGGCAACCAATGGAAGTGTCCACCGTGTTCAGCTTGGGCCATTCAGTAGTCGCCAACAAGCGGTTGAACTGCAACAGCGTCTGTCAAGTGAAGCTCAGCAGCAGTCATTTGTGGTCGCGGCCCCTTAAAACATTCATACCTTGTAGCAATTTAAGGCTCGTCTAATAAAAATAACCGTAACTCTCTGTGCAAACAGAATGTTACGGTTTAAAGCATGACTATGACCGCGCGGATAAATCTGCCGGTAAAATATATAAGCGCCGCAGAGTACGGGGTTCACGGGGTGTCTGTTAGAACTTCATCTGGTATGATGTGGCACGTTTTTAACTTAATCCCACGGATGTTGTTGTCCTGATCATGAAATATGTAACTACTTCTCGCATTATCAAGAGCCTGGCGCTCGGCACTGTTATTGTTATGAGCGCAGCATCTGCTGCAAACGCTGATGACGTCAATTTAAAAACCATGATCCCCGGCGTGCCACAAATCGACGCGGAAGCTTACGTTCTGATTGATTACAACTCCGGCAAAGTATTAGCAGAAATGAATGCGGATGCACGCCGCAACCCAGCTAGCCTGACAAAAATGATGACCAGTTATGTTATTGGTCAGGCCATCAAAGCAGGTAAAATCGGGCCAGAAGATATGGTGACCGTGGGTAAAGATGCTTGGGCTACCGGCAATCCAGAATTCAGGGGTTCTTCATTGATGTTCCTGAAACCAGGTGACCAAGTGCCCGTGTCTAAACTGACTCGCGGTATCAACCTACAATCGGGTAATGATGCTTGTGTTGCTATGGCCGATTACGTTGCGGGCAGCCAAGACTCATTCGTTAATCTGATGAATAACTACGTTAACGCGCTGGGCCTGAAAAATACCCATTTCAAAACGGTTCACGGCTTAGATGCTGAGGGTCAGTTCAGTTCTGCCCGCGATATGGCCCTGATAGGTCAAGCTTTGATTCGCGATGTGCCGGATGAATACGCCATTTATAAAGAAAAAGAATTTACCTTCAACAACATCCGCCAGATGAATCGAAATGGTTTGCTGTGGGATACCAGTCTGAACGTTGATGGTATTAAAACCGGCCATACCGACGCGGCTGGTTATAATTTGGTGGCATCGGCCACTGATGGGCAAATGCGTTTGATTTCAGCAGTTTTGGGCGGGCACACGTATAAAGGCCGAGAAACTGAGAGCAAAAAACTGCTGACTTGGGGCTTCCGTTTCTTTGAAACCGTAGCACCGCTGAAAGTCGGCAAAGAGTTTGCTTCCGAGCCGGTCTGGTTCGGTGACAGTGATCGTGTGCAGTTGGGTGTGGATAAAGACGTATATCTGACAATCCCGCGTGGCCGAATGAAAGACCTGAAAGCCAGTTACGTGCTGAATACACCTGAAATTCATGCGCCGCTGGCGAAGAATCAAGTGGTCGGGATGATTAACTTCCAGTTAGATGGTAAAACCATCGATCAGCGCCCATTGGTCGTGATGAATGAAGTTAAAGAAGGCGGGATTTTCAGCCGAATGGTCGACTACATCAAGCTGATGTTCCACCGCTGGTTCGGCTAATCGCCGGGCTTGAAAAGCCAAAGTTTATCCCCATATTATAAAAATATGAAACTCCCGCTCCGGCGGGAGTTATAATTTTATAGCCGGGTAATTTTTATCCTAACCGTGGCCGACAATAAACTGTCCGCCAACACCCCAGGAGCGCACATGAAAACTAAACTGAACGAACTGCTTGAGTTCCCTTGTTCCTTTACCTACAAGGTAATGGGCATTGCAGAACCTCAGCTGGTTAACCAGGTGGTTGAAGTGGTACAGCGCCATGCTCCGGGCGATTATACCCCACAGGTAAAACCGAGCAGCAAAGGCAATTATCACTCTGTTTCCATCACTATCACCGCGACCCATATTGATCAGGTGGAAACGCTGTATGAAGAATTAGGCAACCTTGAATTGGTCAGAATGGTGTTGTAACGCCATTTAAATACAGCTTGTCATATATGGCCCGTACTGCTTACTCAGCCGTCGGGCCTTACTTTTTACTGCCAAATTATCTTTTTTCATCTGTCAAAATAGTAGCTCCACACTGCTGGGCTGGTATACTGACGCCACCATTTCTGTAACCAGATGATGCCTCGCTTGCAACAACACAAGATCATTTTACGTCAGCTAGGGTTACAACCCTATGCCCCCGTATCTCAAGCCATGCATAATTTCACTGAGTTTCGTACTGATACCAGCGCGGATGAAATCTGGCTGGTTGAACATCAGAAAGTCTTTACTCAGGGTCAGGCTGGAAAAGCCGAACATGTTCTTATGCCAGGTGACATTCCCGTTATCCAAAGTGACCGTGGCGGTCAGGTCACCTACCATGGCCCTGGCCAGCAAGTCATGTATGTCATGATTGATCTCAAACGTGCCAAGTTGGGTGTACGACAGTTAGTTACCGCCATTGAGAACACAGTGATTGAGACGCTCGACCATTTTAGCATCCAATCCCAGGCCCGCCCGGATGCTCCCGGCGTGTATGTCGGCCAACAGAAGATTTGCTCATTAGGCTTGCGCATTCGTCGAGGCTGTTCATTTCACGGCCTAGCATTAAATGTTGCCATGGATTTGGAACCCTTCCAGCGAATTAATCCATGTGGTTATGCTGGAATGCAAATGACCCAAGTCAGTGCGCTAAAAACGGGCGTCACTCTTGCCGATGTCCAGCCAATATTAGTACGCGAGTTCATCCGTGAATTGGGCTATCCACAGGCAGAACAGCAACCGTGGTTATTATCAGATTATGTATCATCAGACATATTGTAAGTATGCCATTAACGCCGCTAACACCGCGGTCACTTCAAGCCAAAAAGATATGAGCCCACAAAAGTGGGGGCTGAATGGACAGACTAAAGATGATATAATTTTTAAACAATTTTCAAAAATTTTTTAATGAACGCCACATCCCATTGAATTTAATAAAAAATCTCAAATTGAGAGATTCAGAACTGGAACCTGCACGATTATGAGCAAACCGATTCAGATGGAACGCGGCGTCAAATACCGCGACGCAGATAAAATGGCGTTAATCCCGATTAAAACCGTGGTTACCGAACGCCAAGAGCTGCTACGTAAACCCGAGTGGATGAAAATCAAGCTCCCCGCTGACTCCAGCCGCATTCAGGGTATTAAGGCTGCAATGCGTAAAAACGGTCTGCATTCGGTTTGCGAAGAGGCGTCCTGCCCTAACCTGTCGGAGTGCTTTAATCACGGAACCGCGACCTTTATGATCCTCGGCGCGATTTGTACCCGCCGTTGCCCATTTTGTGACGTTGCCCATGGCCGCCCAGTGACACCGGATGCTAATGAGCCAGAAAAACTGGCCCAGACGATTAAAGATATGGGTCTGCGTTACGTGGTTATCACCTCGGTTGACCGGGATGATTTACGTGACGGGGGTGCTCAGCATTTTGCAGATTGCATCTCAGCGATTCGGGCCAAGAACCCAACAATTAAAATTGAAACATTAGTGCCTGATTTCCGTGGCCGTATGGATCGCGCATTAGATATTTTAACGGTCACGCCACCGGATGTGTTTAACCACAATCTGGAAAACGTTCCTCGGGTATATCGCCAAGTTCGCCCGGGTGCTAACTATGAATGGTCGCTTAAATTATTGGAGCGCTTTAAAGAAGCCCATCCCGATATTCCGACCAAGTCTGGTTTAATGGTGGGATTGGGTGAGACCAATGCCGAAATTGTGGAGGTTATGCACGACTTACGTCGCCACGGTGTCACAATGCTTACTCTAGGGCAGTATTTGCAACCTAGCCGTCACCATTTACCTGTACAGCGTTATGTCAGCCCTGCGGAGTTTGATGAGATGAAAGCGGAGGCTATGGCAATGGGCTTTACACATGCGGCTTGCGGCCCATTTGTGCGTTCTTCTTACCATGCCGATCTGCAAGCAAAAGGGTTGGAAGTAAAGTAAATCCATCAGGCCTGAATATGTGTTCAGGCTGATTTGATTGAAATATTTTATTACATCTAAAATGGTTACAACCAAAAACAGATTTCCATTGGAGACCTGTTTTTTTGGTTTATTAGCCTGTTGTCACCCCAGCCGAAGTAGAAATACCAATAGCAATTCGGCTAATGAATAATCATTCTCTTACAGTAACTGAAGCATGTCTAAGCCAGACAAATATAATCAGTCTTTATGTTCGATTGGGGGCTTAACATCTGTTGCCGTTTTAGATTCAGCTGTTGTAGTGGCTGCGGGAGCATCATCATTGCCCATAGCCTTTTTAAAGCCTTTCAGGGCAGCACCTAAATCTGCACCCAGCGTGCGCAGTTTACTGGTACCAAACAACAACACAATCAATATGCCTACTACCAGCAATTTGGTAATACTGATACCTTCCATACACACCTTCTTGATTAGCACTGTTTATTAAATCATGAGCTATTTACGAATAAATTGCTGATTAAAACAAGAGTAATATGTAACAGATTTCGTTAGTGAACTATGATTTACTCAAGAGTCTATTCTCACTTATTTTGACTCATCCAGGATGAGACATTGCCGTTAACATCCCCCCAAAGCAAAACAACGAGGGAGTCGCCAATTGCCTTATTCAAGTAGAATAAATACCCGCCGGTCTGGGTTAAGTTTTGCTAAAAAGACTTATTTACCCCGCGTACTTGGCCTGGGTGTTGGTATGTTTTGTGTAGGTTCAGTGCTCTACACACAGAATGCCCCACTGTGGCTATGGTCGATGCTCGCTTTGAATGGATTAGTATGGCCACATATTGCTTACCTGCTGGCATTACGCTCTGAACAACCCTTCGAGCAAGAAATCATAAATATGAAAATAGACTCAGCACTGGGGGGTATCTGGGTCGCAATCATGTCATTCAATGCTTTGCCATCTGTCGTTATTCTCTCAATGATGAGTATGAACAATATAGCTTCGGGCGGGAAAAACATTTTTTGCAAAGGTCTGGCCTTGCAGATCGCCTGTAGCTTACTCACCGCATGGATATTTAATTTACCCTTTAAACCTGAAACCTCGCCGTTGCAGGTATATGCCTGCCTACCCATGATAATTATCTACCCTTCCCTACTTGGACTAGTGACCTATCGAACCGCAAAACGTCTGGCCGAAAATAAAGAAGAGTTATTGCGTATAAGTGTTAGAGATGGCTTAACAGGGCTATATAACCGCAGACATTGGGAACATCAACTGCATAACCAGTTTGATAGCTGTCGACGCTATCAACATGGCGCTACGCTAATTTTACTTGATATTGATAACTTCAAATCTATTAATGATACCTTTGGCCACGCAGTCGGTGACGAAGCTATTACCGTTCTTGCCGAAGAATTACTGCTGGGGCTACGAGCTATCGATATTGTGGGTCGTTATGGCGGAGATGAGTTCGGTGCTATTTTGCCTAATACTACTGCCGAACAAACGCGAGAAGTATTAACCCGAATCCAAGAAAGGCTGGCCGACTTAATTTTTACCCAAGCACCGTCCTTGCAACTTAGAGTCAGTGCCGGCATCGCCGATTACCGGCACGATATGATTAACTATCAGCAATGGCTAAAAGCTGCTGATTCAGCGCTATATTTGGCCAAAGACAATGGGCGTAACCGCATTGAACTGGCAAGCTAAATATCAAACTATAGCCAATATATTTCAAGACATGTCCAATATATTTCAAGTTACAGGGTATACAAATTAATATTCAGTCAGTGTAATATTAATCCCCAAGCTCTGGAGATGACATTCCTCCAAAACCGCCTTTCAAGGCTGATGATGTCTACGTAACCTTTTCAGTAAGGTCCGTAGCATTACGCCTAAGCCTTTCTGAAAAGATCCCTGAATAACGACAAGGTACCAGCATGGTGGTATTCCTAAAGAAAGGTTTTTATGTTTAACACATTACTTGCAGTATTTATTGGTGGTGGCGTGGGCAGTGTCGCCCGTTGGTTAGTCAGCATGAAGCTAAACAGTTTCTCTCCCAATATTCCGGTGGGAACACTTATCGTCAATTTGGTCGGGGCTTTTATTATTGGCCTGACATTAGCGCTATTTACCCGAATTACACATATTGATCCCGTCTGGAAGTTACTGATTACCACAGGTTTTTGTGGCGGACTGACCACATTCTCAACTTTCTCGGTTGAAGTCGTCTATTTACTTCAGGATGGGAAATTGGCGTGGGCGGCGGGCACAATTGCACTTAATCTGGCCGGCTCATTGGCAATGACTCTGCTGGCTTTCATGCTGGTTAATTACTTTGCTGGCAAATAATGGCGTGCTAGATAGCGCCACTATTTGCACCGTCTTAATGTTTTCTTAATCTACGAATTGGATAATTATTTAGCAGAGAACAGTTAGCCGATGAGGTGACTGATGTGCTGGATAGATCCTATGTTTAGTTTACCCAAGACAGGAACCGAGTGGCTGGCAGTCATTTTTTGCATAATTATCACTGTCGCCTTTTTAAAATTATACCTCTTCTAGCCAACTCTTCGTTTATAACCCGTCTGGCGGTGCTATAAATAAAAAACCCGCCTGATAATAATGAGGCGGGTTTTAAGAGATATGGGCTACTTAGATAGCGATAACATTAGCAGCAGATGGCCCTTTGGCACCGTTCGTGATTTCAAATTCTACACGCTGGCCTTCAGCAAGAGTTTTGAAACCGTTGCTAGCGATGGCTGAGAAATGAACGAAAACGTCCTTGCTGCCATCTTCTGGGGTAATGAAACCAAAGCCTTTAGCTTCATTGAACCACTTAACGCTACCTTTAATCTTAGACATCAAACTTACCTTTACGTGAATGTTGGACACAAAATGTGTGTCCAATACAGTACAGCAATAGAACCCTTTTTTGTCCACGGCAGAGATCACAAAAAATAGAGAAAAAGTGAAAAACCCACCTTTTATGCTTAATTTACAGCACAGAAATCCATATTTTTTTCTTTTTCAACCCACCCTAACTAGCCCTAAAAAAGGGCCAGACTGTATCTGAAAGCGATTCCCCTGTATTATACTTACCCATTGGATACGCTAATATGAGATGCATGATGAACGGTAGAATAACAACTTTTTTTGAAGATAAAGGTTTTGGTTTTATCACCGATGAGAACGGAGATAACCGTTATTTTCACGTTATTAAAGTTGCTAATCCCGAGATGATCAAGAAAGGTGCTGAAGTGACCTTCGAGCCAACAACCAATACGAAAGGGTTGTCAGCATTTGCGGTAAAAGTGGCAATTGAAAGCAAATACATATTTATTGCTAATGAGAGAATCAAACTCACCAGTATCAAATCATTCAATACCTTTACTAAAGAAGTTCCTGCACAGGCCGAAGTCGATAAAGCCAATACAATTCTTTCAGTCAATTTACTGATGAATAAAATTCGGCCGCAGGAAGAAGATATTTCAGAGAAAATGGTGCCATTGAAAATGTTATCAATAACAACATTCCAGAATGTGACTTATACGTTCTCAGAGCATGAAGTTGATATCGACAGCACAATTGCCAAGTTGAAGAGTATTTAGTCCCGATATTCTGTTACTAAAAAACGGGGCATCCCCCCATAAACAGCCCCAAATAACTTTGGGGCTGTCCGGGTTATCCCCGGGGTTCTGAAGCTGGCATCCCTGCCCGCTAGCACTAGAAAATCCCTTTGGTATTCTCTGATGTTGACGGAAAAAGCAATCCAAAATTCAGTCCGTTTTTTATATTAACTATTTGAACATAAACATTTTAATTAACTCAACGTCAGTACGGGCACCCAGTTTTTTCATGGCAGACCGTTTTTGCCCACTGACAGTTTTCTCACTCTTTTTCAAAATTCTGGCGATATCACCACCTGAAAAACCTTCATTAAACAATTTCAGCACGATATTTTCATTGGGTGTCAAATACTGACGTTCTGATGAGGGTAAACTCAATACTTTAGTGGATTTGCGGTCAGCTAAATTTTCTTTCAGCCCGCGAATCTTACGTTTGAAAACAGTCGCAATTTTGTTGGTAACAGTATCAACAGAGTCTTCTCTAAAAATCATCGTCACATTACTGAACCTTGGGATACCCTGCAAAAAGCTATTCAATCTGGCATCACAAATCAAAAAAACATCAGCCTCTGAAGGCGCTTTATCCAGACGTTTTAGCGCATCAAAAAAACTGAATTCATCTACCCCAATAAAAATGATATCTGCTGAATAAAATGCTTTGCGATAGAATTTAATCTCTTTTTTAAATCCTAACGATGTGAATATCTTCTTTACGATAGTTACCATACCCAAAGTTTGATATTTATCGTTATCAACTATCATGCAACTTATCATATTGGCCACACTCGCTGGTGCTTCAGCACCTCGTGAATTGTTAACTCACAACTGTTTGTGATTAAATAAAAAACATTAAAAATCATAATGATGGCTCAGAACACACCTTACTTTAAAGTAGACCATAGGGAAGTCAGGAGATATATAGGAAGTCAACACCGGAGAGTGTAGGAAACGTCTTTTTCTCAAAAGAATATTTCTTAATTGTTTATTTAGAGTTGAATCAGCCAGACGTGACAGCATTCGGATTGTATGTAAAAATAGTGAAAAATTAGTAGCCTAAATAGGAAGGGTTTAATGCTATATCCACGCCATCTGAAGCAGGCTATTCCATTTAATCTTATTTTAAGCCCAACGACTTTATGAGAAATGTCGGTTTACACGCGCTGAAAACATTAAGCTGTTTTTCTGCTGTTACGTTTTATTCTGCCAGTAAAACCTGTACAGAGCAGTGTTTTTTAGGTGGAGAAGTCATGGGTGTTCTGTACTTTTTATCAATCATCGCAACCCCACTATTCTTTATGATTATTGGCTATATCGATTCGAATGATGAGATAGATCAAGCAGATATACTCAGAAAATTAAAATCCATTATAACCATAATAATTTTCTGGAACGTGCTTTTCTACTTTATCAATGAGGATGGTTTCAAACGAGGTTATTTCCTACAAAGTTGGCTTTTATTCAGCATTGCTATTATCTACCTGATTAACCCCATAATCTCTAAAGTGTTAAAAAGTAACAGAACCGCAATCATAACCCTCTCATGTTTGGTGATATTTTCTGTTTCTATCGACTTAATTAGCGCATTCAGCGAAAGGCCATATTTAATTGATTTTCCACAATACTTTAGGTTATGGACGTGGATTTTCTATTATATGACCGGCAGGTTCCTTTGCTCCAAGGTTTGTCAGAAAATAACCAAAATGCCGAGAATACGTCTAGTGGCAAAGGTATTGCTTATCCCAACGGCCATTTCGATGTATTACTATGAAAGTTTTATGTCGATACATGTGTATAAAACAGTGAATGCAGGCTACTTCCTCGATAACCTACACGTTTTAATTCTGAGTTTATCCTTGTTTGTTATATTTGATAACTTTGACACTAAACACGAATGGATTAAGAAAACATTAGCCTATATCAGCCCATCAATGATTGGGGTGTATATTTTGCACGATGGAATTTTCTATTTTATTGCCAGCGCATATAACTTATCGGACGTTACATTGAGGTTCACATTGCTGTTATCAGTATTTGCCGCCTCGGTGTTATTATCGCGAATTCTATTACTCAATAAATACACATCGCGTTTTATCTCATTTTGATTGATATGACCCGCTTCCACTCCCACAGGTGGCGGGTTATCGGGGTGGTTATTGATGCTTACTCCCGGTTTTATTATTGAATTTGAATCAAGGTCAGCGTGTTGCCGAATACTGCGCCAGTATCTATATAGAGCTGGTTTTTAAATAATGACGGTTTGACTAAAGGTGTATGGCCGAAAATAAATTTATTTGCTCCGCTAATCTCATGACTTTCTCCTTTCATGGACATGTTAAGGCGCTTACGGTTCCATATGACTAATTGCTCATCAACCATTTTGCCGTAAACATATTCATCAGAAGGATAATCAGCATGGGCGATAACATATTTCCCGCTGTCGGTCGTAATCTCAATCACCAACGGCAGTTGCCCAGTCTGCTTAATCAGCTGTTCAACTTGATATTTCTTGTTTCCTTCCAATGAGAAAAACCAACGGCCACCATTTGCAATCCAGGTATCCACCTCACCACCAGCCAGCACATCAATAGCCATTTGTTCATGATTACCACGAACAGCACGAAACCAATACGCATTAAGCAATTCAAAACATTCAGTATTCTGAGCTCCGCGATCAGCAAGATCACCCACAGAGACGAGCAAGTCAGAAGAGCGGTCAAAAGCAACACGGCCCAAGGTGTCCATCAGTTTTTTATAGCAGCCATGAATATCACCAACGACAAAGATACGTCGGTACTCACTGCCATTTATTTTTTGGTACATAACAGGCCTCACAGTCAATGCATTGCCTATCTTAACTGTAGCTCAGCAGCTCAATTTTTGAGCGATTCACATCAAGTTCAGCAAAAAATAGAGCGGATGTTATGACCACCAACACATGTCTTTTTTTGTATGACCCATGAGTATCATGCCTGTAATCCTGCAAATGTATTTGGTCAAATGATTGTGACGGGCATGAGCCTTGCTTGGCTAAGCTTCAATCTGACATGACAATGAGGGAGTGCGATGTCTATATCTGCGCGAAACCAGTTGTCTGGCACAGGCCATTATAGAATAAGCCGCCATTAGGCGGCTTATTTAACGTTGAACGCACGACAAAACCGCCGCACTATTACGCAGGCCGATATATGTCTCTGTAGTGAGCTAACCTTTCCCGGAAGAAATCGCATTCATCTGGAGAAAGTTTTGCTTCAATTTCATCAACATTAATTTTCTTTTTTTGATTTTCCATAAAAGCAACCGTGGATGCCACAAAGTCCAGGCTGGTATGGCAATATACTGAAACGAGTTTCTCAAGTGCTGACATGTTAACCTCCTCATGTGACCTAGCACGTCATATAAAATAACACAAATAATTATATTTAAACTGGGACTCAAATCAAGCTACGGGGAATTAGTCACCGGTTAGCACCCGCATCCTGCGGATTCATTGATTTTGCTAACTTTAAACTGAAGCGGAGTTATTTTGTTGTGGGTCGATGATTTTTAGCGGATTTTCCGTTATCGTTCGGATAGCCTTTTTAAAGTTTATAACGGGAACAGAAGTGAAAATAAGAAAAACAACACTGATTATGATAGCGATTGCGCTGGCGGTTTTCGCTTACACGTATTTTACCGGAGCCTAGCGCTATCAGCCCTATGTTAAAAGTCATTGCTCACGATTTTATAAAACCAGAACACATCAGTATTGTCATGCCACTTTATAAGGAGCTAGTGGAAATGACAAAACTTGAACCTCTGTGTGTTTCCTATGATTTGTATATCAATCATAAAGATCCTGGCAACTTCGTATTTATTGAAGAGTGGCCAGACCAAGCTGCATTAGATATACATTGCGCCTCAGAACATTTCCGGCGACTGGTGCCACAGATAAATCAATATCAACGGAAAGAGTGCACATTCATTTTTATGCACTCTTTTGAATAATATTGAAAAGCAACTTGCTACACAGCAAGTTGCTCCTCTTCGTGATATTGATTCTGCCACATGGCTGCATATCGTCCGTTTTTCAGCAATAATTCTTCATGATCCCCGCGTTCAACTATTGAGCCAGCGTCCATCACAATAATTTCATCGGCATCAATGATGGTCGATAAACGATGAGCAATAACCAGCGTAGTATGATTACGGCTAACTTCCCGCAGATGAGTCTGGATTTCGCGCTCAGTATGCGTATCTAGCGCACTGGTTGCTTCATCAAAAACCAAAATAGCCGGATTTTTAAGGATTGTACGCGCAATCGCCACCCGCTGTTTCTCACCACCGGATAACTTAAGACCGCGCTCCCCTACCCGCGTGTCATAACCATCAGGTAAGCTAATGATAAAATTATGGATATGAGCAAGTTTTGCAGCTCGGACTATCTCTTCGAAACTGGAAGAGGTTCGGCCATAAGCAATGTTATAACGCAACGTGTCATTAAACAGCACCGTATCTTGAGGCACGATACCAATCGCCTCACGTAAACTCGCTTGAGTCACATTGCGAACATCCTGATTATCAATGTAAATTGCACCATCAGTTACATCATAAAAACGGAATAATAAACGGGAAAGTGTTGACTTACCGGCCCCTGATGCCCCGACAACGGCCACCGTTTTACCCGCTGGGATGGTGAAACTCACTTTATTTAAAATAGGTCTGCGCGGATCATAACCAAAACTAACAGAGTCAAACCGCACTTCCCCCTTTGTCAGGTGTAAAGCCGAAGCATCGGGATGGTCGGTAATCTCTTTTTTTACCATTAATAAATCGAGCATATTCTCCATATCAATCAGAGCCTGTCTGATTTCAGAATAAATAAACCCAAAGAAATTAAGCGGTTGATACAACTGAAGAAGATAAGCATTTACCAACACGAAATCGCCAATAGTCATACGCCCCTGGGTGATACCTTTCGCCGCCATGGACATCATCACAACCAGCCCTATTGAGATAATGGCAGTTTGCCCCAAGCTTAATGCGGTATAACTGAATTGATTTTTTATTGCTGCGTATTCATACAGTTGCCGCGAGGTATTAAAGCGCTCAGCTTCGAACTGTTCATTACCAAAATATTTTACAGTTTCATAGTTTATTAGGCTGTCGATAGACTTCGTGTTAGCGTCCGAATTAGCTTGATTTAGCTCGCGCCGAAAACGAGTTCGCCAACTGACTGCCATCACGGTAAACAGAATATAGCAGACGACTGTCACCAGAATAGCGACCGCAAACCAGCCGTCTAATAGATGCCACATAATAAGAGAGACCAGTGTTATCTCAAATAAAATGGGGAATATAGAGAACAAGATACGTGAAAGTACTGTTGCAACTGCTTGTGTGCCACGTTCAATAGATAAGGATAAACCGCCCGTTTGTCGGTCCAGATGAAAACGTAAACTTAACTCATGTAATTGTTTAAATACCCGTAAACCAAGTAAGCGCGTCGCGTTCTGACTCACATGCACAAACATGACGTTACGCAATTCTTCAAATAAAGAAGCACTAATTCTCGCCACCCCATAAGCAATTATCAACGTAATGGGAATGGCCAGCATCTTGGCACTTTCGCTGGTTAAAGTATCAACCATCGCCTTATAGGCAAGCGGAACCAGTGTCGTACTGACCTTAGAAATCACCATAAATATAACAGCGGCAATCAGGTAGTAACGGAGTTTCGGGTTATTTTTTGGCCACAGATAAGGCAGCAGGAACTTAAGTATTCGGGAGCGATCCATATTTATGTCTTTGTCATCTCAGGTGAAATAGCAGTCATTATTTTTTTATATTCTGCCATGTATCAGTGTAATGACCTAATGAACAAGGCAATATTAAAACCCTGTTCACGTAACGCTATACACATGTGTCGGCCGCCATATGTGACAGCTATTTCAGTATGAACATGTTTGGCTGCAACATCAGCATCAACGTTTCTGATTCAGTTATATTCTACAGCCAACTTTAGCGAGTTTATTAGCGCATCCTTGTCGCGATTTGGTGTTTAAGTAACATATTATTTTTAAAAGCAGAATATCTTAACAAGCGGCTTTTGAATGACATTTTAATATACATATTCAAAAGCCGCAGTTAACCGCATGTTTACTCGTCAAAGAACCAATAGCCCTGATTAATAAGATCAGTTAACTCAGCCACAAAAGCAGGATTATGTAATGCTTCACCCAGCTTTTTTTGGTCAATAATGGTGTAACGACACATCGCATCAGCAGCTTTAGAGTCAACAGTTTCTAACCGCTCACTGTTGATAAAGAAGCTATCTCCGACGTGCAAAACCCGCAACCCGCTCAGGCGGGTCAAGGTTTCGCCCTCCATCAGAGCATCGACAATTTCAGCTGATTCGTAAGGTGGCTCTGCTGGGGCAATGTCCAACTCATGGCGCGGTGTTGTTGCGAAGCGACCAAACCACTGTTTAAAATCTTCCGGCTGATTAATCATATCGATCATCATCCCGCGCAGGCGGTCGAGTTCATACTCTTCAACCCGGCCAGGATGCTCACGGCAAGTTAAATCAGGATCACTATAATGCTCACCGCCCAAATCATTTTCCAGCGCATAGTCAGCAAAACTACTGATTAAATCCCTGCCATTCGGCCCACGGAAACCGACTGAATAGTTAAAAGCAGTTTCATGAGTGAAACCATCGTGGGGGAAGCCCGGCGGAATATATAAAATATCACCCGGAGCCAGATCCTCATCAATAATCGGTGTGAAAGACTCAACATGTAGCAATGCTGGGTGCGGGCAAAACTGCTTTAGAGGCAATTTATCACCAACGCGCCAACGACGGCTGCCCATCCCCTGGATAATAAAGACATCGTATTGATCAATATGGGGTCCAACGCCGCCACCGGGGACCGAAAAAGAGATCATCAGATCGTCTAAACGCCAGTCTGGCAACACGCGAAACGGACGTACCAGTTCAGCCGAGGGGGCATGCCAATGATTTACGGCCTGGGCCAATAGTGACCAATTAGTTTCACCCAGATTATCAAAGTGCTCAAATGGCCCATTACTCGCCTGCCACTGACCATCTTTATGACTGACCAAACGGCTATCGACCTCGGCCTCCATAGCCAAGCCCGCCAGTTCGTCCGGAGTAATCGGATCGACAAAATTCGGGAAAGCGTTTTTTAATACAACTGGCTGTTTTTGCCAGTATTTCTCTAAAAATTCGGGCCAATTAAGGTTAAGTTGATAAGCCATACTTCATACCAGTAAGAAAAGAAATGGCCCTGATTATAAAGTGGCTAACACCCGAATCGCCTTGTCATTGGTCAATGACAAGGCTCAGTTAAGTAAAAAAAACAGAATGTCCAAGACTGAGCAAACCTACGAAATACCTATATTGGGTGGGGAAGTATGCATAAATACCAAGATACGGTACGTTGATACCGGCCAAAATGTCCCCAATCATTCTCGAATGACTTAATGACTAACCTGATATTCAAGCGCCCTTGCTAATTTAGAGTCCGGTTTCGCCAGTTTATTTAAACGATTCTCATCAATACTGTTCATTTGGCCTAAAGCTGCTGCTGTTTGTCCTGAATTACCTATCAATTGTTTCTTGGGTATATTCACCATCAGTGCTGCGGCGTCTTCCAGTGCTTTTATATAACCGCCCTGCTTATGCAGATTATAACGTTTTAAATCCATTTTGCTGCGCAGCAGTTGCCCCCAATAGAACTCGAGAAAAGGGACTTCTGGGTAAGGTTTACCCGTTTCAGGATTAAGGTTCTTATCAGATTTATCATAAGATATGCCGCGCAGATAATAGAGCATTGAACGATACGGATCGTCCTGAAAAGCGTGCGTCCCCAAAGTTTGCGGCAATTGTGAGAAAGTGATTGATTTTCCTTCTGCATCAATAGGAAGGAAGTGCTTTAGTTCAGTCATTTTTTGCTCAAACTGAGCCTGAGTCAGCACCGCTCCTTTGGCATCATGACTCAAATTACTCCCAACCAATACACTTAAGGTCACATCACCACCACCGGCAGGGACATCCCAAAAGCTGTTAAATGCATGATGGCCGTCAGTCAGGTAAAGCTTTCCTTTGGGCCCAATATCAACCGTATTCATATCAGCTTTTTTAGTTCCGATAGGTAGTTTGCAAGTATATGAAGAGGGATCTTTCGGTGTTGATAATGCATTATTTTCTGCCAGTTTCCCTGCGCCTTGAACTTTACATAAATCACTAAACAGGTGCTTGGGGTTACTGGCATAGTCAGCCAGATCACCTGCAATCTGCAGTTTACCCACGGCTATTTGGGTCGGATGCAACTCATTGAGTTTAATTTGAATAACATCACCGGATTTGGCCAGTAAGTATTTCTGGGGAAGAGATTGTGTAGCGTACAGATTAACAGAATAGAGCATCAGCCCAGAAAGCAATAAAACAGAAGCAGAAAATAGCCCATCAATCGGCCTTTTTTGAGCTGGTTCCGCCTGATATAAATAAACCTTGTTCAAACGCACACTTATCCCCTCTTATGGGTATTATCATTATTTTATTGGTTACTCGCAGGATAGCACTATTTTAAACAATAACAGTGCAGCTTTGATTCCGCGACGCGGCCCATTCAAAAAATACCATTAGTAGATGGCGTAAGGATGACAACAACTCTCAGCATGAGAAACCAGACAGATGATGAAAGCAATCAATGTTTACTTTAACTTAACACCAGATTTCTGCTAATTAAGTATAAATTTGTAAGCTACGCTATAAGAGAAGAAACCTAGGATTATATTTTAGATTACATCGAAATTAAGGCCCAATATAATGCAGAAAAAATGGACAACGCAGTGGATTCCAGGGCTCACAACTTTTATTCATTATGATAGTGCAAATTTAAAATCTGATGTTCGCTCAGGGCTTTCAGTCGCTGCCGTCGCATTACCCGTCGCCATTGCTTACGCAGAATTAATGGGCCTCAATGCTATTGTTGGGCTTTATGCCTGTATTTTACCGATGATTGTCTATGCGCTATTTGGTACATCAAGGCAATTGATTGTTGGCCCTGATGCAGCAACCTGTGCTGTCATCACCGCCGCAATTGCACCTCTTGCACTTGGTGATCAAGATACTCTCTGGCAAATGGCTATTGCCATGACGATGATGACCGGATTTTGGTGCGTAATAGCCGGCCGTTTTCGCCTCGCTATTTTTGCGGAGTTTCTTTCTCAGCCTATCTTACAAGGGCTTTTGAATGGTGTTGCCATCACTATTATGGTTGGTCAGATTGGCAATATTTTAGGGCTGAATTCACTCCCATCAGATTTAATTAAATGCCTGATTGTTTTACCCCAGAAATTAGCCGACACCCATAAATTAACATTAATACTTTCAGCTACCAGCCTCTTTGTCCTATTTATTCTAAAAGCTCTACGCCCCACATGGCCAACACCACTTATTGTCATGACAATTGCAACAATATTGAGCTGGTATCTAGATTTCAACTCAATGGGAATAGCCATTATTGGCAGTTTAGGTCAAGGATTGCCACATATATCCATGCCACATTTCGACCCAAATTTATTACGCGAACTTATTATCCCGTCACTTAATCTCGCAGTAATCAGTATTGTTAGCTTTATGATGACGGTACAAAGTTTTGCAAGCAAAAATGGTTATGAAGTCGATATTGATCAAGAGCTGTATGCTTTAGGTTACATTAATATTGTTGCGGGATTGTCACAAGGGTTTGCTGTAAGTGCAGCAACAAGCCGGACGGCAGTCAATGACAGTAATGGTGGCAAAACCCAAATGGTGTCATTGATTGCTGCCTTAATGATTATGTTGGTGCTTTTGTTCCTGGCGCAGACGCTTAGTTTTATTCCACTGGGAACATTAGGGGCTGTTCTTATTTATGCCGCATGGTCGATGTTCAGTTTTAAAGCAATATCTTCCATGCGAGCACACAATCGCTCAGCCTATATTCTGACCGTATTTACCTTAATAGCTGTTTTGGCTGCAGGGCTGATCGATGGTATTGGATTTGCCATTATTCTTGGCGTCCTGCAATTCCTTCGTACAGTATTTAAACCAACAGATCAGTTACTTGGCATTGATAACCAAGGAATAATTCACCCTATTAACCCTGAAAATGATATTAATCCTATCGATGGTTTAATAATGTATCGCTTCAATTCTATATTGACCTACTTTAATGCAACTTATTTTAAAAAACGTATCACCCAGCTTGTTAACAGTGCAGCCATTTCACCTCAATGGATAACAATCGATGCAACCACCAGCTTTACTTATAATGATGCAAGTGTATTTACGATGCTTAAAGAGCTGATTCCAACGTTGAAAGAAAAAGGTGTGACACTTATCCTTGCTGGCCGAAGTACAGAATTGTCCGTTTGGCTAACGAAGAATAATATATCTCATTACATGGAAGATATTATTTTAGTACCAGACCTTTATTTTGCTATCAAAATGATCCAAAAAAATGAGATACAAGACAAAATCAAGAGGCAAAAAACCGCTATAAAATCGGCCAAAGATATTTAAACAGTGCTTTTGTAGTGGTACGATAAATATGGCTACCTGAGCAGAGGTATTATTCTTGCCTCAATAATCTTGCAGGTGGCCCCATGAGAGAATATTATAATCCTTGCTGGCGTGCCATAAACCCAGCATTTAATCTCACCACATACCCTTTTACGATCCCCAGCATTGAGTTTTCGATAAAACGTGGAAGTGGAACATTTACTCGGGCCGCTGTTATTATATTGCTCATTTTCATCCCCCCCTCTCCAGACGAGCTGGGTGTGTAGATAGTGCAACCATTCTTTTGGAGGGAATCATATTGCAACCGCACTTAGAGACAGCAAGGCTTATTCTTAGACCATTCCAACTTGATGACGCTGATCGAGTTCATGAGCTGGTAAATGATCCTTTAATTTCTGATGTAACCTCGAATATTCCTTACCCCTACCCATTAATACTTGCGAAAGAATGGATTGCATCCCATCACCCTAATTGGGAAAAAAGTACACTCGCCGCATTTGCTATCACCAGAAAAGATAATCAGACCCTTATTGGTGCTATATCTCTGATGGGCATTAATGACGAAAAAGCAGAAGTCGGTTACTGGCTTGGCCGGGAGTATTGGAATCAGGGATATTGTAGTGAAGCTTGTAATGCTATTTCTCTTTTTGGGTTCAACACGTTAAACCTATCAGTAATTAGTGGACGTCATCTTCATCGCAATCCAGCTTCTGGTAAGGTTTTAATAAAAAGTGGATTCCAATTCATAGGGAGCAGGCACATGAAAACAAAGAAACGTGATCATGACGAACTTATTGATTTTTATCAGTTGATGAAAAAAGTATAGATACAGCCCCGAGAATTAACAGCGGAATACAGCTTGCAGAGTTTATTTTCGTCAACAGCAGGTGCCTGTGTGCGCCGGCATGATTTAGAGATAACCTCTTTCAAATACAAATACCGCCCGCGTCTCGCTCTTGAGAGACAACCATCATCAAATCTCCCATATTGCAGGAGATTTGATGATGAATATGTCGTCGTGGAACAAAAATCACATCTTCAGCCCAAAATTGCGGCTTCGGAGTAAGTTCAGGGGCATTATGTTTTTGGGCAGCCCGTGACTTGCGGGTAATTGCGACAAACCAGATTGAGTTTGTTCTTCGGCTCGAAGCCTTTATCCAGCATGCATCGCTGAACATCCGCGGCTTTGCGCAGCGTCGGCACGTAAGGCACCGAGCCCAAGGGCTGCGGATAACCGCATTGATACATCACCGCCAGTGCTTGCTTGTCGTTTTCAATTTCATGAGAAAAATGCAACGAGGCCCCCGCTTTACGCCAGCTAATCAAGGAAGATTTGATCACGCCGGAATCTGGTTTAATAGGATGAAATCCGCGGTCTGCAACAAAAGGTAGCGCGTCTAGCTGGCCCTGGCTCAAGGGGCGCCCCTGCTCTTGCTTGAGGCAGGCTGGGGTATCATGGTAGACACGAAGGCTGCAAATTTTGAACCCGTCTTTACGGTTAAACCCCTGACTTTCCATGCATTGGTAATACAGAACTGACTCATTATCCGTTTTCGGGATATCAGGGCCGGGGAGTTGCACGCCGCACTTACCCATCGCGACGCGCACGCCATCGATATCCGTATTCGGGCGTTTCCACTGCGTTATATCCGGTGCAGGTGGGCATCCTGTCAGCAGGAATACCGATGCCACCAGCAGAGGTAAAGTCACCAGCGTCGATTTACGGATCATTAAAATCCCTTATTTATTATTGTGTCAGATAGCATCTATACTGCCCGTATTGCCCCTCTGCGACAACATTGTTCAAGTTTTGATTCTCACTGAAATAAAAATTTCACCCTCGCTGGATTGACTGTCACCTTAAACGTAATATTTTAAGTTATATGAAAAGAGACAATTCATTATCCGGCATCCTGATGACGGGTTAATCAAATAAGGGGAATATGCAATGTCTGACCATCCCACGATTGCTCTTATTGGCCCGGGTGCTATTGGCACGACCATCGCCGCTTTACTGCATGAAGTTAACCGGGCGCCAGTCCTTTGCGGGCGTACTGCACATCCACAGTTAATTCTACGTCACGATGACGGTGAGATTGTGGTGCCAGGCCCGGTATTGAGTCATCCGGCGACTATTAGCCAACCGTTTGATCTGGTGTTTATAGCAGTGAAAACCACCCAGGTAGCTGACAGCGCCAACTGGCTGGCCGCACTGTGCGATGAAAACACAGTAGTATGTGCGCTGCAAAACGGCGTCGAACAAAAAGCGCAATTGGAACCCTTAGTCAACGGTGCAATGGTACTCCCTTCTGTAGTGTGGTTCCCAGCGCAGCGCGCGCCGGATGCTTTAGTCTGGCTGCGAGCTAAGCCGCGCCTGACGCTGCCCGATGTGCCGCAGGCAAAACGGGTAGCTGATGTGCTCCGCGGCACACGCTGCTCAGTTGAGCTGTCAGCCGATTTTCTCTCCATCGCCTGGCGTAAATTGTTGCAGAATGCGGTCGCCGGTCTGATGGTACTTGCTAATCGTCGTGCCGGGATGTTTTCACGCGTGGATATATCTGAATTGGCACTGGCTTATCTGCGCGAGTGTTTGACGGTAGCCCGTGCGGAAGGTGCTGTACTAAATGATAACGTTCCGCAGGAGATCATTGACGGCTTTCATCGTGCCCCTGCGGATCTAGGCACCTCCATTCTTGCCGATCGCCAGGCCAACCGCCCACTGGAGTGGGATATCCGTAACGGCGTGATACAGCGTTATGGTCACTTACAGGGTATTCCTACGCCCATCAGCGACGTGTTGGTGCCACTGTTGGCGGCAGGGAGTGACGGGCCGGGTTGACATCGTTAATTACAGGAGTATTTGCAAGGTACTAACCCCTGGAACACCACTGATTTGAGCGATATATCCAGATTATTAAGATGACTAAAATAGTGTCCGTATGCACGATGCAACGACATGTTTTTCGCTTATAACTGACTGTAACCACTTGAAAAAATAGCAATATGGACTGTCGGCGAGAAAGGGTAGGATAGTTTTGTCATGGCGATAGTTAAAACCATATAGCTATTCATCTTACTAAAATATAATTCAGCCTCCGTCGGCGGTTTTTCACATCGATTTCTGGAATTCTGTAAAATGTCCAGCGACCTTGAGCGAGGGGAATCAATCGAAATGGTACAGAGGTATGCACACCTCGCGCCACGCCATTTGAGTGCCCATGCTAAGCAAATTGATAGTATTTTTGATGGTCATGTCCCAAATTCGTCCCACGGAGACAATTTGGAATTATTGAAAGCGGTGTAACTCATTCATTTTAATGGCCTACAGGATTCGAATACAGACCCTATAACCCTTGTTATTACAGCATTTTTATCTGTTCGAAAAACGCCGGAGCCCCCAATCATATTTTGCTGGGATTGTAAGCTTTAGAGAAACTCAGTTAAGCAAGTTGATTCTATCCCATTGAGCTTTCCAACAACATTCCATTCACAACATAGGGATATTTTTATCTTCCCCGTCGATAAACTGGATTTGAACCTATTTATTACTCCACCACTACGGAAATAGAATATGCAGATGGCATAATTCGCGCCCTAGAAGCTTATGATTCTGACATTCTGCCATCCTACATTTATCTGAACCAAACCCACCATGTGCAAGTATACAAAGATACTGTTTGGCAGCCTGTAGCTCGTTCACTGAAGGTGGCCGCACTAACTCATTAACCTTTAAAGCAAATTCTGGATAAGGCGTCTGCTCTGGTGCACATTCAATGTACCATTTCTGGCCGCACTCCATGCAGTGATACATGAATTGTGAGTAATCAAGCTGCGGTTCGAAATGCTCACTATCCGGTGTTTCGAAGTAGTGATTATGGATTAAGGCCCCAAAAAACTGGAAGCCCCGATCCAGATATTCTATTTCAGCCACACAAGTTGGAAGTTTTTTACAATTACACATAGACCTAACCATTGAGTTGAACCGCGCAACGGATGCCCGTAGAACGCGAAGTGATAATTTGGGTGCGTAAAATTACAAAGTAATACACCGAAGTTAACATCGGATAGGAAGAGTTGTCAGGCAAACAAAAGGTTGCATACAACTGTGCTGATACTTACAGCTCCAGGAGCTCTTGAGCCCAATCACCCCAGCATTCGCAACCAAGTTGAGACTCAACTGTATTTGGGCGGGATTCAAGCCACCATGCCTTTACCACTTCATATTCAGAGAACGTAAGCGTGAATGGACGCCAACGAGCCATCCTACCATCTTGATCACATGGGTCATTACCAACCAGGAAAAATTCATTCAGAAAGGGTAAAGGTGGAAAATAGCCAGAACCGCTAATGACACCAAAGATGCCATAAAGCACTTTGGAGTTTTCATCTAAAACTCGTTTAGCATTATTAATGTGATCCATAGAAATCCATTTGTAAATAGACCCATTTTAGTTCCAGGTGTAAGACAGGCTGCAGTTGTCACAAGGATCCAGCTCAGCGCAGATACTCTTTTTCGTAGAGTGGTTCATGCTCCTCGAATCGCAACCGACAGGGAGTCCGCATGTTGGGATCGACTAATGGGCATGACATAGTGGCCACCGGTATGGCACGTTGATCGTCAATCTTGGTACTTATCGCCTTCTGGCTCTGCTTCCCGGGCGCGAACAACGTCCCCTGACAACCTTGTTCAGAAAACACCCGGAAATACGAAGGCCAGACTCGTACATATTAGTTAACCTTATTATTTATTGATTATAATAAATATTAATTTAGTATTGTACCAACATTGATACCAACACTTTAAATTCTTGATTTTCGAACCCACACCGGGCCGAAACCCTACCAAGAAATTGGGTTTACGACTGGCTAGCTTATCAGTCTTAACTCTGCTCTACCGAATCTGACTGAAGTAGGCTTACTCCCCTCAGCATTTCAAAACACCAAACCTTTTTGTTTTTTAAGATCTTGCACACATTACTTTAACTGGCTCTACCTAACAAAAATGGCATACAGGGAAAATCAACTCCACTTAATGGCAGTGTTATTTTCAGGATAGATGATGACTATACATAACCGCGATGGATATCAAGCTTACCTTCTGGAACAAGGCCTTACCCCTAACTGTAATGGTCAACTAAAACCGGACACGGATTTAGGCACATTGCTGTAGTCGGCGTTCATATTCATCCGGTGATATATTTCCCAGACGATAATGCCGCCTTTTCAGATTATAAAAACTGTCGATATAATCGATAACATCAGCGATACCCTGACTTCGGGTTTCATAACGACGATAGTTAACCCTCTCAGCTTTCAGGCTGCGGAAAAACCTTTCCGTAACAGCATTATCCAGGCAGTTACCTTTTCGGCTCATGCTACCTGTAACATCCAGTTCCTGCTGGCAGGACTGGAACTGCGCGCTGGTATATTGCGCCCCTTGATCTCTATGGAACACCATAGACCCTGTGGGTCTTCGTTTATTTATGGCCAGCCTTAAGGCCCGGACAGTCAAGTCGCTGTCCGGTTTGTCTGAGAAGGCCCAACTCACTATTTTTCTTGAACATAAGTCCATTACGATAGCCAGATATAACCAGCCCTGAGCGGTGCGCAGATAGGTAATATCACCTGACCACCAGGTATTCAATGTCTCTGGATTAAACTGCCGATTCAATAGATTAGCGGCCACGACAGCGGGTTTTCCGCCGCGTGGATAGCGATGACGCCCGGGCCGTTTAGCTACCAGTAATACGTTTTTCATTATCTGCCGAACGCGGTATCTGCCCACGTTAAAACCTTGTTCCCGTCACTCGATGCACATGCGCCGGCTGCCATATGTGGCATCCATTTCAGCGTGAACATGCTTAGCCGCCGCGTGCAACATCAGAACATCGGGTTTGATCATTGGCCGACGACTACGAGCGTAAAAATCCGCCTTCATAGAAGGCGGCATTGCTTTGACGCCCCATAGGGGCGTACTAAGCTACGAACCCGTAGGGTCCTCACTTCACATTCCATTCAGGCTCAACTGATTTTCTTCTTGCTCGTGCTTCTCTTGGTACTTTACGTATTTACGGATCATTTCCGCATTAACACCTACGGTGTCCACGCAGTAACCTTTCGCCCAAAAGTGATTTCCCCATAGCTTGTGCTTTCTTAAATAGGGAAACTTATTGAATAATCGTATTGCTGTTCTGCCCTTCAAATGGCCCATTACTTCCGATACTGACAGCTTTGGCGGGATCTTTATCAGCAAATGGACATGATCCAATTGAACATTTAGCTCCACAATCTCAATGTACAACTGTTCACTTAATATCCTGATTTGCCTGTAAACTTCTTTCCCTACATTGTTCTTTAGTATTCGAAATCGGCACTTGGGCGTCCAGACTATATGGTATGGACAATGCCATAGCACATGCGATGCTTTTTCGAACCTACTCATGGTTAAATCCTTATCAGTTATGGGGATAACAGATTCGGATTTTCCCATGAGTAGCATTACTGGCAGAGCCAAAAAGCCGATAACCACGTCCACAGGACGTGGTATTCAGTTAGAAATAAAACACGCTGCGCGTGAGCGATAAGCAGCGGCATACCTGTTGGATATTTGCACCGACCTTTTTCAGTTTCACCGCGACTTTTTGTCGTTGTTTATTTCCATGGCGAAGAAGGCCGAAGCCTTTTTTAACAGGTCATTGTCGCTCTGCAACTGCCGTACCTGCTTTTCAAGTTCTTGTATTCGCCGTTGTTCCGGTGTTATAGCACTGGCTATCGGTGTATTTCCGCGGATCTCTCCGCGATACTGCCGTAGCCAGCATTGTAAGGTTGAAAGGCCAATATTCATTATTTCAGCAGCCTGAGTCACTGGATAGTTATGTTGAATAACCAGATTGACACATTCCTGTTTGAACTCATGGGTAAACGTTTTTTTTCGCATTCTCACCTCGTTAGTATTGCTCATTATATCTCTAACAAAGTGTCCGGAATCATTAGACCATTACAGTGCCACGAATGGTGTTCTTATCCACATGCGCAAGCTGTAACTCGATCCATGTCGTGTTATAGCCCTGTTCATGCAGAATAGTACTCATCGTGTGCCGGAAACCGTGCCCTGTCGCCTTCCCATGATACCCAATCCTTTTCAGTACCTGATTGATACTCGCTTCACTCATCGGTTTCGTAATGTCGTTACGGCCTGGGAAAACCAGATTGTAACGGCCCGTCACTACCTGGATCTCACGAAGTGATGCCACAACTTGATCGGATAAAGGAACCAGATGCAGACGACGCATCTTCATCCTTTCGACCAGGACTTCCCAAACACGTTTATCAAAATCAAACTCTTTCCATTCAGCCTGGCGGAGTTCGACGGTGCGAACCCCGGTCAACATCAGAATCCGGGTAGCCAGTCGGGTGATCGGGCTACCAGAATACGCGGCAAGAGCCTGTAAGAAATCAGGGAGTTCATCAGCTAGCAGATGGGGATAATGGGTAGACTTAGGCGCAGTTAAGGCACTTGCCAGTTCAGAGGCTGGGTTAGTTTCAGCTCTGCCGGTGACGATGGCATAGCGAAATACCTGATTGCAGGCCTGGCGGATTTTACGCAGCTTATCGAGGACACCACGTTTTTCGAGTTTACGAAGTGAACTGAGGATCTCCAGAGGCTTGATCTCTGCAACTGGGCGCTTACCTATATCAGGGAAGATATCGTTTTCAAACGCTTCCATAATGTCTTCAGCGTAACCCTTCGACCAGTTTGGACGTTTGTACTCATGCCATTCCAGAGCGATCGCTTTGAAGGTATTTTCCACTGTCGCTTTGCGAGCTTGTTTCTCAACCTTTTTCTGTTCACTGGGGTCGATAGCGTTAGCGACTTGCCGCTTAGCTTCATCTCTCCGCTGCCTGGCTTCAGATAACGAAATCTCAGGATAGATACCCAACGCCAGCATCTTTTGTTTACCGTCGAAGCGGTACTGCAAGCGCCAGTATTTAGATCCATTGGGATGAACCATTAAATGCATTCCTTCGCCATCGGTAAGCTTGTAAGGCTTATCCGTGGGCTTTGCACTTCTTACCTTTACATCGGTTAACGCCATTTGAGGCCCTCCGTTGCTGGCTGTTGGTACAGGATTTCATTGAACGGGGATGTACCATCACATATACCAACAGATACTACTTGATGCTGGTGGGGGTAGATAGATTCTGAGAGAATTTCGACGCGCTTAAATCAGCCAAATCACTGAATTTTAGGCATAAAAAAAGACGTCAGTTGACGTCTATTTACTTCGAAATGGTACGCCCTACAGGGCTCGAACCTGTGACCTACGGCTTAGAAGGCCGTTGCTCTATCCAACTGAGCTAAGGGCGCATTTGATATTTACCGCAGCATAGAACGCTGCCGGTAGTCAGTTGCGGGTTGGATTATACGGGCAGTCGCTTTTGAGTCAATGGCTTTTCGCCTTACGATTTATCAACTGGCTATTTAATCGTTAATTAATCGTTATTATACGCCTGACAGCACGCCCCGCTTCTGACAAAATAGGTATATTCCCGCTTTTTTAATTGATGGACCCTTCCACTGATGTCAGCAAAAATTATAGATGGTAAAACGATTGCGCAGCAGGTTCGAAACGAAGTTGCTGCGTTGGTACAAAAACGTTTAGCTTCGGGTAAGCGCGCCCCCGGCCTTGCTGTTGTGTTGGTAGGTGAAAATCCAGCTTCACAAATTTATGTCGCCAGTAAACGTAAGGCATGTGAAGAAGTAGGATTCATTTCCCGTTCTTATGACTTGCCGATGGCCACCACTGAAGCAGAATTATTAGCATTGATTGATTCACTGAATAGCGATAGTGAAATCGATGGGATTCTGGTGCAATTGCCGCTCCCCGCAGGGATTGATAATGTCAAAGTTCTGGAGCGTATCCATCCGGATAAAGACGTAGATGGCTTCCATCCATACAACGTTGGCCGCTTGTGTCAGCGCGCGCCTAAACTACGCCCTTGCACCCCACGCGGCATCGTTACGCTACTGGAGCGTTATGAAATCCCAACTTACGGCTTAAATGCTGTCGTGGTGGGAGCATCGAATATTGTGGGTCGGCCGATGAGCCTTGAGCTGTTGCTGGCAGGTTGCACCACTACCGTCACGCATCGTTTTACCAAAAATCTGCGCCAGCATGTTGAAAATGCTGATTTGTTGGTCGTCGCCGTCGGTAAACCTGGTTTTATTCCCGGAGAGTGGATTAAACCGGGCGCTATCGTGATTGATGTGGGTATTAACCGACTGGAAAGTGGTAAAGTAGTCGGTGATGTAGAATTTGATGCCGCCGTTGAGCGCGCGGGTTGGATTACACCGGTCCCCGGTGGCGTCGGGCCGATGACCGTTGCAACACTGATACAAAATACCTTGCAAGCCTGCGAGGAATATCATGACATCAACGAAAATAGAGTGAAAGGACAGTAATGGATATTTTTCATTTAGAGAAACACCCGCACGTCGAATTGTGTGACTTATTAAAGTTGCAAGGCTGGAACGACAGCGGTGCCTCAGCTAAAGCCGCCATCGCTGACGGGCAGGTAAAAGTCGACGGGAATGTAGAAACGCGCAAGCGCTGCAAAATCCTGGCTGACCAGATTGTTGAGTTTCAAGGTATGAAAGTACAGGTTAAAGCCTAATAACCTCAGCAGTGGCGAGTTTTAGCTGGTTATTGCGAAAAGCTGCCATTGCAAAATGACGACAGCACCACATAATATGGGCAAAAAAATGCGGTTACTGGCCAGCACCAGAACCGCAATTTTTTTAATCTTATATCCGTCATGCTTCAAGTTGCATGTGCGTTGGCTGCCTTCGTTACTCGACACCCCAAACGCAGTATTATTTGCGCCGCCATGTCGTCCCTTGTGGGCCATCTTCCAGCACAATACCTAACTCATTCAATTGATCACGAGCCGAATCCGCCAGCGCCCAATCTTTACTGCTACGGGCATCATTGCGCTGCTTAATCAAAGCTTCAATTTTTGCCACTTCGTCACCGTCAGTCTGTGCGCCACTTTGTAAAAACAGTTCAGGATCCTGTTCCAATAAGCCCAGCACATGAGCCAATCTACGCAACTCAGCGGCTAACGCATTTGCAGCAGTCATATCTTCAGCTTTCAGGCGATTGACTTCGCGGGCGATATCAAACAGAACCGAGTAAGCTTCTGGGGTATTGAAATCATCGTCCATTGCAGCACGGAAACGTGCTTCAAACTCCACGCCTCCCGCCGGGGCTGCATTCGCATCTGTGCCGCGCAATGCTGTGTATAAACGCTCTAATGAGGCACGCGCTTGCTTGAGATTTTCTTCACTGTAGTTCAACTGGCTACGATAGTGGCCGGACATCAAGAAATAGCGCACAGTTTCAGCATCGTAATACGCCAGCACATCGCGAATGGTGAAAAAGTTATTCAGTGATTTTGACATTTTCTCTTTGTCAATCATCACCATACCAGAATGCATCCAGTAATTAACATAGGGGCCATCATGGGCACAGGTTGATTGCGCAATTTCATTCTCATGGTGTGGGAACATCAAATCAGAGCCACCACCGTGAATATCAAAATGCGCGCCTAACTGCTTGCCGTTCATTGCAGAGCATTCAATATGCCAACCTGGGCGACCTGGCCCCCAAGGTGATTCCCAGCGAGGTTCGCCGGGCTTGGACATTTTCCACAACACGAAATCCATTGGATTGCGTTTAACATCAGCCACTTCAACGCGAGCGCCCGCCTGCAACTGATCCAAATCTTGACGAGACAACACGCCGTAATCCGGATCACTATCGACGGAGAACATGACATCCCCATTAGAAGCCACATAAGCATGATTACGGGCGATAAGCCGTTCTGTTAGCTCAATAATTTCCGGGATGTGATGAGTCGCGCGCGGCTCTAAATCTGGGCGTTCCAAATTCAATGCATCAAAATCTTTGTGCATTTCAGCTAACATTCGCGTAGTCAATTGCTCACAAGTTTCATTGTTTTCAATTGCACGTTTGATGATTTTGTCATCAACATCAGTAACATTGCGAACATACGTCAAAGAGTAACCTAAATAACGCAAATAGCGCGAAACGACGTCGAAAGCGACAAAAGTACGCCCATGCCCAATGTGACACAGGTCATAAATGGTGATCCCGCACACGTACATACCTATTTTACCGGCATGAATAGGCTTGAATTCCTCTTTTTGGCGACTCAGTGTATTAAAAATCTTTAGCATCGGGACATTCCGTGGTTTTTGTTTTTGCGATACGCATGGTTTAAAGGGATATCATCAGATTATGCGGCAAATCGGCTTCTGATACAGCACTTTTTCGCCTACAAAGGCGGCGTTTCGAGTGCTGACTCAATCTCACAGATATGATATAAGAGCCGTCTAAAGAGTTACGACTCATCTGTGAATACACTTATTACACTAGCAGGAATATTATTATGGTCACTTTTCATACTAATCACGGCGATATCGTCATCAACACCTTCGCGGATAAAGCGCCGGTTACCGTTGAAAACTTCCTGAACTACTGCCGTAAAGGTTTCTATGATAACACTATCTTCCACCGTGTTATCGATGGTTTCATGATTCAAGGCGGCGGTTTTGAGCCGGGCATGAACCAAAAAACAACTGACGCGCCTATTAAGAACGAAGCCAACAACGGTCTGAAAAACACCCGTGGCACCTTGGCAATGGCGCGTACCAACGACCCACACTCTGCTACAGCTCAGTTCTTTATTAACGTTGCCGACAACGACTTCCTGAACTTCCGCTCAGAGCGCCCAGATGGTTGGGGTTACTGTGTGTTCGCTGAAGTCACTGACGGTCTGGACGTAGTTGATAAAATCAAAAACGTTTCTACTGGCCGTAGCGGTATGCATCAAGATGTGCCAAAAGAAGATGTCATCATTAAAAGCGTTACTGTAAGCGAGTAATGACGGCTTAATGAGCACGCTTTTTATTGCTGATTTGCATCTTAGCATTCAGGAACCGGCAATTACTGCCGGTTTCCTGCATTTTATCCAGCGTGATGCTATTCATGCTGATGCGTTATATATCCTTGGCGATTTATTCGAGTCATGGATTGGCGATGATGACCCCGAGCCACTGTATCGGCAAATTGCTGCTGCGTTAAAATCACTCCAGCAACAGGGAGTGCCCTGCTATTTTATTCACGGTAACCGTGATTTTCTGCTCGGTAAACGCTTTGCTCTTGAAAGTGGCATGACCTTGCTACCGGAAGAAAAAGTTGTTGATTTGTATGGCCGTAAAATTGTTATTTTACATGGCGATACCTTATGTACCGATGATGCTGACTATCAGCATTTTCGCCGCCGGGTACACAACCCAATTATCCAAAAATTATTCCTGTGGCTGCCTCTGCGCTTCCGGTTACGCATTGCGGCTTATATGCGCAATCAAAGCCAGCAAAATAATAGCGGTAAATCGCAGCTGATTATGGATGTCAATCCGCAAGCCGTGATTGACACCTTCGAGCGGAATAATGTCAGTTGGATGATTCACGGGCACACTCATCGCCCTGATGTACATAATGTAAAATTACCCGGAGCAACAGCGCACCGTGCCGTTTTGGGCGCCTGGCATGTTGAAGGCTCAATGGTCAAAGTCACTCAAGAGAGTGTCGAGCTGATTAAATTCCCGTTTTAATCAACTTGTGGTCAATAATTACCGCACTATTTTTTCTTATCTTCACATAAAAAAACCGATAAAACCCACTAAAAGCCGCTACGCAACCGTTTTCCTCGCCTTTGGCTCATGATATGCTCTACGCCCTCTTCGCCAGTCACGATTTAGGTAACATCGTTCTGGCCGACGCTTGCGCAATCACAGGAGCTTTACACCCATGGGAGCTAACCTCGATTCGGCTTATGCAGCCGGGGTTAAAATCGCTATCGTAATGGGGTCCAAGAGTGACTGGGCCACCATGCAGTTCGCCGCCGACGTGCTCACCACGCTCAATGTCCCGTTCCATGTCGAAGTCGTTTCTGCACACCGAACCCCAGATAAACTGTTCAGTTTTGCCGAACAAGCCGATGCCAATGGCTTACATGTCATTATTGCAGGCGCGGGCGGTGCTGCTCACCTGCCGGGTATGTTGGCGGCTAAAACACTGGTGCCGGTCTTAGGTGTCCCAGTGCAAAGTGCGGCATTAAGTGGTGTCGACAGTTTGTATTCTATCGTGCAGATGCCGCGTGGCATTCCTGTGGGAACACTGGCAATTGGTAAAGCCGGTGCGGCGAATGCCGCATTGCTGGCAGCTCAAATACTGGCGCTGCATGATTCTGAATTGGCTGCGCGTTTAGCGGATTGGCGTAAAAACCAAACGGATGAAGTGTTGGATAATCCCGATCCGAGGGATGAAGCATGAAGCCGGTTTGCGTATTAGGCAATGGTCAGTTAGGCCGCATGTTGCGACAGGCCGGTGAGCCGCTGGGTATTGCAGTTTATCCGGTAGGATTAGATGCTGAACCGGAAGCCGTGCCCTATCAGCACAGTGTGATTACCGCCGAGATTGAGCGCTGGCCCGAAACAGCCTTAACACGCGAACTCGCCACACACACCGCTTTCGTTAACCGCGATATTTTCCCGCGTCTGGCTGATCGCCTGACTCAAAAGCAATTACTCGATAGTCTTAATTTAGCAACCGCGCCATGGCAATTGCTGGCAAGCGCCAGTGAATGGCCGCAAATTTTCGCTAAGCTGGGTGAATTGGCCATCGTGAAGCGCCGGGTGGGGGGGTATGACGGCCGTGGTCAGTGGCGTTTGCGCGCCGGTGAACATGAGAGTTTGCCAGCCGATGCTTATGGCGAATGCATTGTCGAGCAGGGAATTAATTTTTCCGGCGAAGTTTCATTGGTCGGCGCCCGCAGCCATCAAGGTAAATCCGTCTTTTACCCACTCACTCATAATCTGCATGAAGAGGGTATTCTGCGCATGAGTGTGGTGCGGCCTCAGCCAGATAGCCTTTTACAACCTAATCAATTACAACAGCAAGCTGAAAAGATGCTCTCCGCCATTATGGATGAGCTGAATTATGTTGGTGTGATGGCGATGGAATGTTTTATCGTCGGCGATAATTTGCTTATCAATGAACTGGCTCCACGGGTGCATAACAGTGGTCACTGGACCCAAAATGGGGCCTCAATCAGTCAGTTCGAACTGCATTTGCGCGCGATTTTGGATTTACCGCTGCCGACGCCGGTGGTGAATACCCCGTCGGCGATGGTCAATCTGATTGGTACGCCGGTGAATATCGAATGGCTGTCACTGCCATTGGTACACCTGCATTGGTATGAAAAAGAAGTGCGTGAGGGGCGCAAAGTGGGCCATTTGAACTTAAATGACCCCGATGGCGCGGCATTAAGCACGGCATTGGCAGCATTAGCGCCGCTGCTACCCGCAGAATATCAAAACGCCCTGCGCTGGGCACAAGATAAGCTGTAATTGAAGCGCGGGTAGCTTATGCCGCCCGCGTTATCTTTCTAATCCGTGTAATGGCGGAATAAAGCCCGCCCCTGCAACAATCTGGCCCCTAGCCAACCCCCACACAGTGACAGCAACAGTGCAGCAGCCAGTGGCAATGACCACCACATCACCCAGTTAGGTTGCCATGGAAAATCAAACACTAAGCGCTGTAAAGCCCAAAGTGCGGCTTCTGCCCCAATAGCGGCGGCCAGCCCCGCCACCAGCCCTAAGAGGGCAAATTCCCACCACAATGTGCCGCGCAGTAAGCGTTTACTTGCTCCGAGCGTCCGGTAGACCACCAACTCCTGACGGCGCTGGCGCATGCCGACCTGTATCTGTGCCAATAACAGTAAAGTGCCACAGATAATCACTAATACCACCATGACCTCCAGCGCCCGGCTAACCTGTTGCAGCACCTGCCCGACCTGTTTCAGCATCGCGCCAATATCCAGCAAGCTGAGTGTCGGGAACTGGCGATTCAGTTGAGTCAGAACCTCGCCATCCCCCTGATATCGGAAACTGGTCAGCCAGGTTTGTGGCTGCCCATCCAGCGCACCTGGCGGGAAAATAAAGTAGAAATTAGGACGAAGACTTTCCCAGTCTACCTGGCGAACACTGCTCACCGTGGCACCAAATGACTGAGTATCGCCACTGAATGTCAGCTTATCGCCGACGTTAATCCCCAGCCGGTCAGCAATCCCCTGTTCGATTGACACTTCATCCGCTTTTGGCGGCCATTGTCCTGCGGTCAGAATATTATGAGCGGGCAAATCTTGCTGCCAGGTCAGATTCAGCTCCCGATTCACCGCTTCGCCACCGGGTGCATCCTCGGCGACCCGCTCGGTCGCCAGTTGCTGATTAATTTCAGTCAAACGCACTCGGACGATAGGATAGAAAGTCGACGGAGTTATCTGATGTTGGGTCAGGAACTCCGTGACTTGCGGCACCTGTTGCGGTGTGATGTTTAATAAGAAATAATTCGGGCTATCCGGCGGCAATTGCTGTTGCCAGCGATCTAATAAATCCCCGCGCAGCACCAATAACAATGCTAACAGCATAAATGACAGTGAGAATGCCGCCAGTTGGGTCAAGGTCATCCACGGCTGACGCAATAATCGATTGATAGCTAGCCGCAATGACAAACGGGTGACTGTCAGGCGGCGTAATAGCAATAATCCGCCCCAGCCAATAACACCTAACAACAACGCCAGCACCACCATGCCACCGAGAATTGCCCACAGCAGCGAATTCCCGCCCATCAGCAAGGCCAATAGCCCGACGACGACTATTATCATCACCGGAATGAAATAGCGCAGCGGCCAAACATTCGCGGAGACATCGCGGCGCAAGACTCGCAATGGCTGAGTCGCCAGCAGTTGGCGGTAAGGGCGGATCCCCACCAGCAATGAAATCAATACCAGGGATCCCATTGACCATATCCATGGCCATAAACCTGCGGCCGGTAATGCTGCGGGTAAGACCGGGGACAACAAGCGGATGAGTATTTTCTCAAACAATAACCCGATCACACTGCCGCATAGCCCTGCCAGCACTAAGACTGATAGCCACTGGCCGATAATCAGCCGCCGTAAAGCACTGCGCCCGGCACCTAATGTTTTCAGCACCGCCACTAAATCATAGCGGCTGCGGCAATAATGCCCCATCGCCACGGCAACAGCAGCAATTGACAGCAATAAGGTCAATAATGCCGATAACAGCAAGAACTGCTGCGCGCGTTGTAGGGATTTCCCCAGTGCGCCACCGGATTCTTGCAAGCCATACCAGCGCTGATCGGGCTTCAGTTGTGGAGTCAACCAGTCACTAAACTGAGTGATAGCCTCCGGCGAACCGGCAAACATATAGTGATAGCTCAAACGGCTACCCGGCTGTATTGCACCGGTTTTTTCTACGTCAGCCAGGTTAATTAAAATACGCGGCGCGGTCTGGAATGGGTTAAAACCCGAATCTGGCTCCTGAAGCACTTCACCAATAATTTTCAGTGAAGTATCACCGACCTCCAATGTGTCACCGACTTTAACCCCAAGCAGCGCCAGCAATCGCGGGGCCACCAGCGCGGTTCCCGGTTCAAGTTTGACTTGTGCGGGTAAGGTTTCCAGCTTGCCATACAGCGGATACGCTAAGTCCGTGGCTTTCACATCAGCCAGCTGCGGGCGGTCACCAGCAAACGTCATTGTCATAAATGAAAGCTGGCGGCTAACAGACAGCCCTTGCTGCTTCGCTTCCAATAACCAGCCTTCAGGGGCGGGATGGGAAGTTTTCAGCACTCGGTCGCCGGCTAAAAAATCACGACTTTGCTGGCTAAGCCCTTGCTCCATCCGGTCACTAATACTGCCCAGCGCCAATACACAAGCCACCGCCAGGGTTAACGCCATCCAGACAATCAGTAGTGAGGGCGAGCGCCATTCACGCCAAAACCAGCGCCAAATCATGCTTCCTCCCACAATTTACCGTCTTGTAGCCGCAGCCGTCGCTGGCAACGGCCAGCCAGTTGGACATCATGGGTCACCAGAATCAGTGTGGTGTCATAATCCCTGTTTAGGGAGAACAGCAGGTCGGCAATACGGTCACCCGTATGGCGGTCAAGATTGCCCGTTGGCTCGTCGGCGAATAACACTTTTGGCCGGCCGCTAAAGGCCCTGGCCAGTGCCACTCGCTGCTGTTCACCGCCGGAGAGTTGGGCCGGAAGATGGTGAAGGCGCTTCTCCAGCCCCACCTGTTTTAATAACTCAATGGCATGTATTTTACTGTCGCGCTCACTTTCAGCCCGTAGCAATGCCGGAAGTTGAACATTTTCCAGCGTATTGAGGGTCGGCACCAACATAAATGATTGGAAAACAAAACCGACATTTTTTGCCCGCAATAGCGCTCGCCCTTCTTCATCCATGGCGGTCAAGGATTTGCCGAGCAAGCTCACTTCACCGCTACTGCCATCATCAAGGCCAGCCAGAATTCCCAGCAAGGTTGATTTACCTGAACCTGACTCACCAATCAGCGCAATTGTCTGAGCGGGTTTGACAACCAGCTCAACTCCGGTAAGGATGGAGAGCTGTTGCTCACCCTGGCCGACGTGTTTATTAAGATGATGAACTTCAAGAACGTTTTCCGCTGGCATCTTCCCTTCCTATTACTGTTGGGATTATTCAGTTTGCGTGCCGCCGCAACCGATACACTTTTGATTCTCGGCGACAGTTTAAGCGCCGGTTACCGCCTGCCTATTGCCCAAGCATGGCCTTCACGGCTGGATAAAACATGGCAAGCCACCTCATCATTACCGAAAGTGGTTAACGCCAGTATCAGTGGTGATACTGCCGCGCAGGGTTTGGCCCGCCTCCCTGCCCTGCTGGAACAACATCAGCCCCGCTGGGTGCTGATTGAACTGGGTGCTAATGACGGCCTGCGCGGGTTCCCAACCCAGGATATTCAGCGGGATCTCACGCAAATTATCAATCTAATCAAGGAAGCAAAAGCGCAACCTTTATTGATGCAAATCCGCATTCCACCCAATTATGGTCGCCGTTATACTGATGCTTTTACCGCAATGTATCCACAGTTGGCACAGCAATTCAATATTCCGCTGGTTCCATTCTTTATGGAACAAGTTGCTGTTAAGCCCGAGTGGATGCAGGATGATGGCTTACACCCTAACGCCGAGGCCCAGCCTTTCATTGCAGATTGGATGGCGCAACAACTCAAGCCGTTAGTCGCTGTTCATTAACAAGAAACAATAAGAAGTAATAACACTTGTTCAAACAAATAGAATCACTCACTAGGTAAAGTTATGCAAAAAGCAGTATTAATTACCGGTTGTTCCAGCGGTATTGGCCTGATTGCAGCACAAGACTTGAAAAACCGTGGTTACCGCGTGCTGGCGGCCTGCCGTAAACCCGAGGATGTTGCCAGGATGGAGCAATTGGGTCTGGAGGGTATTGAACTGGATTTGGATGACAGCGCCAGTGTTGAACGTGCTGCGGCGCAAGTTATCAAGTTAACCGGTGGGCGCTTGTACGGTTTGTTTAACAATGGCGGCTTTGGGTTGTACGGCCCATTGCAGACCATTTCGCGCCAACAGTTGGAAAAACAATTTTCCACCAATCTGTTTGGTACCCACCAACTGACGCAACTTTTGTTGCCCGCCATGCTACCGCACGGTGAGGGGCGCATCATACAAACCAGCTCGGTGATGGGGTTAGTGTCAACTGCTGGCCGGGGTGCCTATGCCGCCAGTAAATATGCACTGGAAGCTTGGTCCGATGCTTTGCGCATGGAACTGCATGACAGTGGAATTCATGTCAGTTTGATTGAACCCGGCCCAATAAGCACGCATTTCACACAAAATGTGAATCAAGCGCAGATTGATAAACCAGTGAATAACCCCGGTATTGCGAAGCGTTTCACCTTGCCACCTGAAGCTATTTTACCGAAATTGCGCCATGCGCTGGAAAACCCGCGCCCGAAATTACGCTATCCAGTCACCTTAGTGGCCCATGCGTTGACGATACTGCGCCGCATATTACCTGGGCGGATGCTCGATAAAGTCTTGCGGGGCAATTCCTGATAATCGCGATGAGGGTTGAAGCAACATAATTTGCCCCCATCTACTGCTAAAACGAATGAGAGAAAAAATTCATGCTAGCACCTACTACGATTGATATTACTGAAGCGAACCTACATCAGACCTTAGAACAATCCATGGCCGTGCCAGTGCTGTTCTACTTTTGGTCTGAACGCAGCCAGCACTGTCTGCAACTGACCCCAGTGCTGGATAAACTGGCCGCTGAATATGCAGGCCAATTCATTCTGGCGCGTGTTGATTGTGATGCACAACAGACGGTGGCATCACAGTTTGGTTTGCGCTCAATTCCAGCCGTTTATCTCTTTAAAGACGGTCAGCCGGTAGATGGCTTCCAAGGGCCACAGCCAGAAGATGTTATCCGCGAGTTACTGCAACGGGTGTTACCGAAACCTGAAGAGCTGAAAGCGGCGGAAGCAGCTCAATTAATGGCCGAGGGCAAAGTGCAGGAAGCGCTGCCATTACTGAAAGATGCCTGGCAATTGATGCAACAAAGCAATAATCCGCAAACCAGCGACATTGCACTGCAACTGGCGGAAGCACAAATTCTGCTCAATCGCAGTGAAGATGCTGAAGGCGTATTAGCGACCATTCCACTGCAAGACCGTGATACTCGTTATCAAGGGCTGATTGCACAAATCGAGTTGCTCAAACAAGCCGCTGATACACCAGAAATCCAGCTGCTACAGCAACAAGTGGCTGAACAACCGGATAATGCCGAATTGGCGGTGCAATTAGCCCTACAACTGCATCAAGTTGGCCGCAACGAAGAGGCACTGGAGTTACTGCTGGGCCACTTGAAGAAAGACTTGGGTGCGGCAAATGAGGCTGCGCGTAAGACATTAATGGATATTTTGGCGGCATTAGGTACTGGCGATGCGCTGGCAGCCAAATATCGCCGTCAACTTTATTCCTTGTTGTACTAAAACGGCGCGCTGACCGGGACTTTTACCGTCATCAGCCGTCATGTTATTGCCATTATTTGTCACTGCGCGGGGCCATCCCGCGCTGTTTTATCCTGCCTCTGTCTCCCTTTTTCTCATTTACACGCATTTACCTGCCTTTCGTTAGGAATTTAGCGCTCTGTCACGTAATATTAAGAAACAATATTCATTGCTGACAGGAAGTTAAATATGTTTACGGTTATCCCTGTTCTTATCGTTGTAGCCCTGATTGTGGTCTTTTCCTCAATCAAAATAGTTCCACAAGGTTTTCAATGGACTGTCGAACGTTTTGGTCGTTATACCAAAACTCTGATGCCAGGCCTGAATGTCGTTGTGCCATTTATGGATCGTATTGGTCGTAAAATCAATATGATGGAGCAAGTACTGGATATCCCATCCCAAGAAATCATTTCCCGTGATAACGCCAACGTAGCAATTGATGCCGTCTGCTTTATCCAAGTTATTGATCCCGTGAAAGCAGCATATGAAGTCAGCAATTTGGAATTGGCTATCGTCAATCTGACCATGACCAACTTCCGTACTGTTTTAGGTTCCATGGAACTCGATGAAATGTTGTCCCAACGCGACAACATCAATAGCCGCCTGTTGCATATCGTCGATGAAGCCACCAACCCGTGGGGCATTAAGATCACTCGTATTGAAATCCGTGATGTGCGCCCACCGACTGAACTGATCTCTGCGATGAATGCGCAGATGAAAGCTGAACGTACCAAACGTGCAGATATTCTGGAAGCCGAAGGGGTTCGTCAGGCGGCAATCCTGCGCGCCGAAGGTGAGAAACAATCACAAATTCTGAAAGCAGAAGGTGAGCGCCAGTCAGCATTCTTGCAAGCAGAAGCGCGTGAACGTGCGGCAGAAGCGGAAGCGCAAGCAACCAAAATGGTTTCTGAAGCCATCGCTGCTGGTGATATTCAAGCCATTAACTATTTCGTGGCACAGAAATATACCGATGCACTGCAACATATCGGTTCGGCCAATAATAGCAAAGTCATTATGATGCCACTGGAAGCTAGCAACCTGATGGGTGCTATTGGTGGTATTGCTGAGCTGATTGGTGAGAGTAAAAACAGCCGGGGTAAATAACCATGCTGGAGGAAATTGCAGCAAATCCAAACTGGTTTTGGCTATCACTCGGCGGACTATTACTGGCCGCTGAGATGCTGGGTGCCAGTGGCTATATGCTGTGGAGCGGTGTCGCTGCGGTGATAGTGGGCATTCTGGTCTGGTTCTTTCCCTTTAGCTGGGAAATGCAAGGTGTGCTATTTGCTGTTCTGACGGTGATTTCTGCTTTTCTGTGGTGGTATTGGCTGAGTAAACGCACCAAACCACAACCGGCCATGCTAAACCAACGTAATCATCAATTGTTGGGAACGCGAGCAACATTGACGGAACCGACAGTTGACGGTTATGGCCGCATGAAAGTGGGTGATAGCAGTTGGCGCATTTATTGCTCTAATGAATTAAGTGTCGGTACCGAAGTTGAAGTGATCTTAGTGGAAGGTAATACCTTGCATGTCAGAGCAGTTCACCATCACTAATTCTCTATAAAGGCGCATTTATCTGAATGCGCCTCTCATGACAGGCCTGCGGTCCCGGCCTGTCAGTTAACGTTCTCTTTTTTGTTAACGTCTTGCTTCTGCGCAGTATGACAACACCCAGCCAGATTATTAATAATCGGGCACTCCGCGCCGTCATCCCCTGGGCACTCGTCTGCCAACGCCAATAAACGTAATCGCATCTGATTAAGATCATCAATGTGTCTTTCGATTTCCGCTACCTTTTGCAGCGTCGCTGCTTTCACATCGGCACTGTGGCGCGCGGGGTTATGAAACAATGCCAATAACTCGCGGCATTCATCCAACGTAAAACCGACCTGCCGCGCCTGACGTAACAGAGTTAACTCTTCGATATGTCTGGCGCTGTAGCTGCGATAGCCATTATCCGTGCGGATAGGCGGTGTCACCAGTTTCTTCTCTTCGTAAAAACGAATGGCTTTACTGGTTAAACCGGTTTTTTTTGCGACATCGCTAATATTCACTTTACCCCCTTGACCTTCCCCTTTCTGGAAGGTTTAACCTCTATAATTAGTGAAAGGAACGATGTCAGTCAAGCGGAATAAAACCTGTACAGATTAAAGTCTATTATTGCCCTGAATAAGGGATATAGCTGGGAATACCGACTAAACTTATCCCGATAAAATTTATGGATAGGTTCCTATTCGATAAGGAGTCAATTATGTTGCAAACCACAGTGTTGGCCTTACACGGCCTTTCCTGTATGAATTGTGCCAAACGGGTAAAAACGGCATTAGAAAGCCGTGAAGATGTTCATCATGCTGAAGTGAATGTTCACTACGCCAAAGTGACTGGCGAAGCCGAAGCCACGACGCTAATTGATACCGTCAAACAAACGGGTTATCAGGCGGAAAAAGCTCAAATCCCTGATGTTGAGTTACAACTTTCAGGTTTGAGTTGTGGGCATTGCACTGAATCTACTCGCAAAGCGCTGGAAGCTGTTCCCAGTGTTATTGCAGCAGATGTGACACTCGATAGCGCCAAAGTGTATGGCAAAGTTGATGCACAAATCTTGATTGATGCCGTCGAGCAAGCGGGTTATCACGCGACATTAGCTGGGGCGCACTCCCCAAAAACTGAGCCGCTGACTCACTCAGCCCCATCACAGCCGGAATATCTGGCAGCGGCCTCGTCTACTATTCCGGCAGCAAAAAATGACGTAAATAAAAGCGAAACCACCCCAGTCGCAGAGCCAGCAACCCAAGATAGCGACAGTGTTCAACTGCTACTGACCGGGATGAGCTGCGCCAGTTGCGTATCCAAAGTACAAAATGCCCTGCAAAGTGTTGAGGGTGTCGAGGTTGCTCGGGTCAATCTGGCCGAGCGCAGTGCATTAGTCACCGGGCACCCTAGCAACGAAGCACTTATCGCAGCGGTCAAAAACGCCGGTTATGGCGCTGAAATCATTGAAGATGAAGCGGAGCGACGCGAGCGCCAGCAGCAAATGTCACAAGCCAGTATGAAGCGCTTCCAGTGGCAAGCCGCGCTAGGGCTGTTATTGGGTATCCCATTGATGGGATGGGGGTTATTTGGTGGAAGCATGACGCTAACCCCCGAAACCCAAACACCATGGCTGATTGTCGGGATAATCACTCTGCTGGTCATGATCTTCGCTGGCGGCCACTTTTATCGCAATGCCTGGGTTAGCCTGAAGAATGGCAGTGCCACTATGGATACTTTGGTGGCATTGGGCACGGGCGCGGCTTGGATTTACTCCATCACGGTGAACATCTGGCCGGATGTTTTCCCGATGGAAGCACGCCATCTTTATTACGAAGCCAGTGCCATGATTATTGGTTTGATTAATCTTGGCCATGCTATGGAACAACGCGCCAGACAGCGCTCTTCTAATGCGTTGGAGCGCTTGCTAGATTTGGCTCCGCCCACTGCACGGCTGGTCACAGATGAGGGTGAGAAGCTCATCCCATTGGCTGATGTACAACTGGGCATGACCTTGCGCTTGACCACTGGCGACCGTGTCCCGGTTGATGGGGAGATTGTGCAAGGTGAAGTGTGGATGGATGAAGCCATGCTAACCGGCGAACCTATCCCACAACAAAAGTCAGCCGGTGATGTCGTCCATGCCGGCACACAAGTCCAGGATGGTTCAGTGCTGTTCCGGGCCAATGCTATCGGTAGCCAGACAACATTAGCGCGAATCATCAAGCTGGTCCGTCAGGCCCAAAGCAGTAAACCCGAAATTGGCAAACTGGCCGATAGAATCTCAGCGGTATTTGTTCCCACGGTGGTCGCGATTGCCGTAATCGCGGGGCTAATTTGGTATTTCTTCGGCCCACAACCGCAGTTGGTCTATACCTTGGTCGTCGCCACGACGGTGCTGATTATCGCCTGCCCTTGTGCGCTTGGGCTGGCAACACCGATGTCGATTATCTCCGGTGTGGGTCGGGCGGCAGAGTTCGGGGTGTTAGTGCGGGATGCGGATGCATTACAGCAAGCCAGCAACCTCGACACGCTCGTGTTCGACAAAACCGGCACCCTGACCGAAGGGCATCCGCAAGTGGTGGCTATTCACACCTTCAACGGGGTCAGTGAGCAGCAAGCTCTGGAATGGGCCGCCGCGCTGGAAACCGGCTCTAATCACCCACTGGCTCGCGCGATTTTACAGCGCGCTGAGGGGCTGACACTGGCGACAGTAGAGCAATTTCGCACATTGCGCGGTTTAGGGGTCAGTGGTGAGGTCGACGGCATTCCATTATTGCTGGGGAATAATCGCCTGTTGGAGGAACAACAGATTGATACCAGTGAGTTGCAATCATTAATGCGGCAGCAAGCAGAAAGTGGCGCGACGCCGGTTATTCTGACTGCGCGGGGCAAACCGGCTGCGGTGTTGTCAATTCGCGATCCTCTGCGCAGTGACAGTATCAGCGCTCTGCAACGTTTGCACCAGTTAGGATACAGCCTGGTGATGTTAACCGGTGATAATCCTATTACCGCGAATGCCATTGCCAAAGAAGCCGGTATTGATCAGGTGATAGCCGGCGTCCTGCCAGATGGCAAAGCAGAAGCAATTAAGCAACTGCAAGCGGCCGGGCATAAAGTGGCAATGATTGGCGACGGTATCAATGATGCCCCTGCTCTGGCGCAAGCAGATGTTGGCATTGCCATGGGCGGCGGCAGTGATATTGCGATTGAAACTGCGGCTATCACCCTGATGCGCCATAGCTTGCATGGGGTGGCGGATGCTGTTGAGTTGTCCAAAGCCACATTGCGAAATATGAAACAAAACCTGTTAGGGGCATTTTTCTATAATGCGCTGGGGATTCCGATTGCTGCGGGGATTCTGTTCCCATTCACCGGGACATTACTTAGCCCAGTCGTCGCAGGGGCAGCAATGGCTCTCTCCTCGATAACCGTGGTCAGTAACGCCAACCGCTTGCTGCGTTTTAAACCGAAGCAGTAAGCGCGCCCAACAGATGCAAAGTCATTGGCGATGCAGGTCTGGCGGAGACAGTTGGTCATGCAGCAAGCTGCATGACAGGTATAACCTAATGGCGCACAACACTTTCTTGTGCGCCATTTAGCGTCTAGGATACAGAAAACGCTAAAAAGGGAATCACCGGCATGGGCCAATTATTACGCCGCATCGCAAAATTTTTAGGGGTGGCAGCCCCCACGACATACTCCTATCCGGCTTTGGATATCACCTTACCCGGTGAACGCCACCTCCACCTGGTTGGCAGCATTCATATGGGAACCGAAGGTATGTTTCCTCTCCCCCACGAGTTGTTGAATAAATTGAATCAGGCCGACGCGCTGATTGTGGAGGCGGATATCACCGAAACGGCCTCGCCATTCGGTAACGATAATCTCACCGAACCCTTAATTGACCGATTATCCGCAGAAGATTATCAACAATTACTGCAACGTTGCGAAGAGCTGGACAATGACCCGCAGTTCATGGCCTTTCTGCCCGCATGGCAAGTGGCCTTGATGTTACAGGCCCGTCAAGCCCAACGCCTCGGGTTACGGGGCGAATACGGCATCGATTATCAATTATTGAAAGCAGCTGCCGCGCAGAAGAAAACAGTTATTGAGCTGGAAGGTGCGCAAATGCAGCTCGATTTACTCGAGACATTGCCCGATAACGGCATGTCTTTGTTGAAAGACACCTTGACCCACTGGCACACCAATGCCCGCCTGCTGCAAACCATGATGGGCTGGTGGCTGGAACATCACCCGGCAAATTATCTGGCAACGCTGGCCCCCACCTTTAGCCAGGGTTTGTACGACGTGTTGATGATTCAGCGCAACAAACGCTGGCAACAACAACTCGAACAGTTACCCGCCGGGCGCTATGTGGTCGCGGTCGGCGCATTGCATTTATATGGCGAAGGAAATCTCCCTGAATTATTGAAGCCCAACCACCATTAAAAACACAAAAAAATGGCCGATATCACTATCGGCCAGTCAAAGAGGAATTTTCATTATTTTAGTTATTAAGCGCCCATACTCCTTGCGGATAATACGAGCAGCAAGTACAGGGTAGCAACCTGATGATTAGGTTAGCAACTGACATTCATCATATATCGTGTCACACGGGATCATTGTACTGATTTTGCTGGATTAATTTTTAACCCTACGGCAATAATTGCGTGTAGGATATTCCACTTGAATAAATTTTCATTTTTAATTGGACGTTTATTATGACACCTGCAGTCATTTTGCTGGAAAAACAAAAAGTTCCTTTCACTTTACACCCCTATCACCATGACGCATCAGAAACCAATTTCGGTGATGAAGCGGTGAAAAAGCTGGGCCTCAATGCAGATCAAGTTTATAAAACATTATTGGTTGCTTTAAATGGTGACGCCAAAAATATGGCGGTGGCCGTCACGCCAGTCGCCACTCAACTTGATCTCAAAAAAGTGGCGCGTGCATTGGGGGCAAAAAAAGCCGAAATGGCTGACCCACAATTAGCGCAGCGGAGCACTGGCTATTTAGTCGGCGGCATCAGTCCATTAGGGCAAAAAAAACGTTTACCCACCGTGATTGATACTCAAGCTCAAGAATATGACACTATTTTTGTTTCCGGCGGCAAACGGGGGTTAGATATTGAATTAGCGGCAACGGATTTATGCCGTTTACTGCAAGGCACATTTGCTGATATTGCGAAGCGGGATTAATAATCTAAGCAATAATAGTAGTGAATGAAAATAACCAGAAGCCTCCACCAACCAATGGAGGCTCCCAGATCGACGGGTTATTTATAAACAATTTCGCCTTTCGGCTGATACTGACTAGCATCTAGCGGAGAGTGCTTTTCAATATACTGCTTTAGTAGGCACTGAATTACATCGCAATAAATTGATATTTAAAATAATTACTGGATTTTTAGCACCTAAAATCGGCTAAATTAGTAGCGCTCTAACCTACTCAATAGAAATAAATAAAAAATAGTTTTGCACAAGATATTTTGCCCAAAGACTCACTTAAAACACATTGGCGACCTGATAATTTATACTGCATATTTAAACAGTTATTTATCTATCTGAGGATCTACTCATGTCAGCAACAAAAGGATTCGAATAGAATTTTTCTGTGATCTATAAATTTGACTCTCTTACCATCAGCCACTCCACACGCAGCAAATCCATGATTTTCAATGGTACGGTAAAAAAACCTCCAATCTTATCCAATGCGGAAGTCATTCAGACAATGGAGATAGCAGTCAAGCAGGCGCGACATATCGTCAGTGAGCTACAAACGCAAATGAATAGGCCGGGCCATTAAACTCGGTTTTGTACCTGATTTCGGTAAGAGATGATATGCGTAATTTTACTGAAAAAATATATCACAATTCTTTATTTACTATCACGCAGTACCCAAATTGATTTTTCAGAAAAATACTGTTGTAAGAAAATTTTATTACCACCAGTTAGATCTTTAATCGTTGATTTTTCAAAGTCTGTTTTTAAAATGAATATTCCTCTATACATCTCACCTAGAGGAATACCTATACCAATTAAAACAACTAGCAATGGTATCAATTTTTTCGGCCAATTTGTGTCAACTAATGCTTTACCACAAGCTAAAGCAAGTACAGCTATCCCTGGGATAGATGCCCTCATGGCAAAATCGTTGAGTGGCCCAACTGTATATAAAGGAATTAAGCAAAGTGACACGACGGAAATTATAAGAAAACTTTTTGGTATATTTGGCTTACACGTAACCATAACCAATACAGCCCCACCGATTTCAAGTACAAGAAAAAGAAAGAAGCTACTAATAGTAAAACAAGGTGCATTTGGAATTATTGTACACCTATTACTCCAGATTGGACCACTTATAATTTCCCCAGTATTAGACAGTAAGTACAATACTATTGGAAGTCCAACAACTACACTAACAATTATATTTTCAATATTAACTATTGATTTATATAACCCAAATCTACTAAGAATTGGCATAACGAATGGCAACAAACCTATGGCGACAAAAGGGGACCAAAAAGCAATAAATATTAATAACATCGCCAATAAACCGCCTTGTAGATTATTACTATCTAATCTTTTTAAAAGAATTGTAATTCCTATCCATCCTGGAATCGCATGTTGTTGCACCCAGAATAAAGATGTTGTATTCGATGCATATTCAATCCACCCCGCCCACCATTCAAAATGTAAAGGGAGATCAACCTGAAATTTAGTTATTAGGTATCCAATATTATCAGCACCACTAAAAAATATAAATGCAAATATAACAATAGAGGCATTTAATTTTGATTTTATATTTGAAACAACCCCCCAAAAGAAAAGCACAACGCCAATTAACGACCATATAGATGAAATTAATATCCCGCTATTACCATTAAATAGCTTCATCACTAATGCAGGAGTAAGATACCATCCAAGATAGTACCTCATATTTCCATCTTCAGTGTTTACAGGCCACGGATTATGAGATAAAACATTTAAAATGGCATTGTGTTTTACCCAATCATAATTTTGACTTATCCCAAACAGCCCACCTGACAATAACACCCATATAGAAGATACAACAAACACCAAGAATAATAACTTGATATTACCATCCGATTTCCATTGTGTTTTTTTTATTACTTTATATAGAATATAACTTAAAGTAGTTATGGCTAGAAAACCTAGCCACATTTTAGAAAAACAAACAAAGAAAATGAAAACAGGCAATCCCAAATATACGAGTGATAAAAAATCACATATTGTATAATCGTAACTCACATTCTTTTGCTTGATCATTTTACGATCTTAAATTTAAAATTTAGCTAATTGTTTTACTCCAAACCCAAGCTTAATGTCAATATATTAATATATTTTTCATCCGGAATTCGTAGTGTAGTCTGAGCGTAATCAGGCATTTTTTCATAAAATATTAAATATCTCGCATCACCAACCTCAGCTTCCCCTAAAAAGTCATAATACTGCGGATCTTGTGGATAGCAAGAATAGCCATTAATCACTGCCTCAGTAGCATCTGCAAATTGAACATGTATATTATTTCCTCCCTTAGAACGTGTACCCGTTTATATCAATAATAAGCAGAGACACCGTATCATTTTAGGTCGCCTTATAATAAAACGCCTGTGGGGTAATGATGGGGATTTCTGGGAGAGTCGTTTTTAATGTTGTTATCGGGGATGACTGAATCAAATGTTCATAAACCCCTGACACTGATGATGCGATAAAAATCTGTTTGTTTACCGGAACTGTTGTCGTTATCCCTACCATTAACCGATTCGGCATTAACAGGAAGATAGCAGTAAGACTGTAAGATAAGCCGGTTAACAGTCGAGCAGGCGCGGTATATCGTCAGTGAACTACAAAAGCGGATTGATTATATTGATGCGGGGATCAGTGATGCAGGTCTGAACTATTTAAATTAAGGTACACTTTAGTGGTTAGTTACAGATGTGTAACACGAGTGAATTGACCGGGCCATTAAGTCCGGTTTTATATTTTGCCACTAAGAGAAATCCCAATGATCGTTTTAAACGATCGATAACTCATTATTCATCTGTTTAACCAATTTGACTTAAATTACTAAATAAACTTACATATCGCATGGTTAAATATAATGGATTGATTAATGAACCTTAGCGAATGTATCTCCACAGAATTTCCTTGCTGGCCTGCAGGCTTTTACTTTATTGCGCAAGACCCGTCTGGAGAAATTCATGCTTTCATTAGTAAGCCAAGGTTTAACATTGCAACAAGTAAGTGGGGGAGCGTACTAGGAAGCCAGTCGGTGATCCGCACTATCCCTGCTGATGATTGTAATAGCGCGATTATCAGTCAAGCAGAGTATTTAAATAGGGGAACCAGGCCACTGCGAGTACTTATGTTTGGTGCTTAATCAATAGCCGTAACCGGTCATTCGATATCGGGTGCTTTCGATGTATCAACTCGCATGAGTAGAACCCGATATTTTTCCATTCAACTAATTCCACAACCTCTTTCGGCTTTGCATAATCACCGTCTACAGCATCCTGCCACTAGTCAATTTCAGAGTCAGCGACCAACTTTCTTTTCAGCCGCCTCTCGCTTAACGGCATCTGCATCTGTCACCCACTTCTCACCATCCCACTTTTCTAGCTCACCCGGCACGATATCAGTCGTGTCACAGTCCACAACCATCTAGGGGAATTACCATAATGACTGGTATCACCCTACCTATTACGACAATCTACCTGAAGCTGCTGAAGCATTTAACACTCTATGTGAAACCGCTCTAAAGGAGAAAGTCTAGTATGAAGATATACAGTGAAGTTATTTCGCAACTGGCGACTTTGTGTCATCGTCGGATATTGAGGCGTTTCGGCGCACACAAGTGAACGAGTTATCATAGGGGTTGAGGGCCAATCATGCGAAAAACACGGTACGGACGTATTTATCTGTTTAATAAAAAATTTTATAGTCAAACAAGATAATGATATTTACCGCTCTGAAACTCCGCCAGTTGGCACTTACGTTCTTATTCCTATTTCTTTAATAATCTATACCAATGGGAATTGGCAAGGCGTCGATGTTTTTTTCTGCACTTACTAATTCAAAATGCAGACCAAACACATTTTCAATGACTGAAGGTGATAATTCCAACTCACGGGGGGTGGTGTCCATAGCCCAAATTAGATGCGTTCCCCCGGGTTTTAACAGGCGATTGACCTCTGATGTATATTCCATCTGCCCCAACAGATCGAGACAATGAAAACAATGGTATGCTATGAAAATCAATAGCAATTCTCAGTGGACGCCAGAGTCCCTCACAACTTTCTGGATAAACCAGGCATCCCGGCTACTTATGCGCACGTTTGAGCAGCGCCTTCGCCCACTTAACTTCGGTATGGCTTATCTTCCCGTTGCTGTCACATTAGAGGAAATGGGGGATATGCAACAAAAACAACTTGCTGAATATGCCAGAGTTGAACAACCAACAATGGCCGCGTTGCTGGTGCGGATGGAACGTGATGGCATAATTGTTCGCAAACCTCACCCAGTGGACAAACGTTCAAGTTATATTTCACTCACTCAGCAGGCGCGAGTGACGCTTCCTCAGGTAAAAGAAAAACTTTTGGGTGTAGTAGAACAGGCAACACGTGGAATGAGCGAGAATGAGTGTTCGGCGCTGATTTCGTCATTACAACAGCTGATAAATAACCTTGACTCCGAGAATAATGGCATTTGTTAACCAGTGGGGCAGGCTCTACTCTTTAAACAAAAGTAGGTTATCCGCGAAATTCCGGTCTGTGCCAAAAGCGGAACTTTCTAAGTTCGGTCTGCATTAATTTGAAAGAGAGCAGGTCATATGAGCCAAGAACGACTTTCGATGAAGTTCTTATCGTGTACCGCGTGGTAGGGCAATCTCCCCTTTTTTAACAGAGGTGATAAGAAGAATCAGGTCAAATGAGACTCGCCATAACAAATATACCAGCGAAGAAACCACTGGTCTGAACGTCTGTGTGGGTTAGCGCAGGTGAAAGGTCATAAACGGTGCGCCAGCACCGGCTTTACCCTGCCCTTTATTAAGTTCAGCAGCGAGAACTTGCCTTGCAGGTTTCCGGCTTCGGGATCATCGTTACAGTACCCTACGCATACCGTTCTCATCAGCTGAATTAAAGATTTCACAGCCTTTGCCGATATCACCTTGGTTCTTGCTTGTGATGCGTTCAGTGTTCAGCGCTCTTTGCTGTAGCCCTCCGGACTGATCACAGACCGCCTCTTAAAAGCCAATCCTTACTCTAAAGGGAACTCATGAGATTAAAATACGCAGTACTCTTACTCGCCGTTGCCATTACAGGCTGTGATAACAAAAAAGACGTGATCGGTTGTTCCTCTGAAATGACCCAGTCAGCTCTCATGGATTTATTAAAAAAATCTGCTTATGAAGGACTCTCTGAACAGGTCGACAAATACCCTGACGTCACTAATCAGACCAAACGAAGCGCTTTGGACAAGATCAAACTGGCCATCTCTGAAATCTCCACAACCTCAAGTGACACGGGCAGCACAATGAAAACCTGTGAAGGGACCGTGACGATGACCCTACCTGCGAACGAGTACGCCCAGCTTTCTGATGCTTACAGAAAGAACTTTAACCGTAATCTCGACAAGCAAATGGAAAGCCTGTCTTTGGATAACAACGCAAACGCCTTTTCAAAACGCATCTCCTACACCGCGCAGGCGACCGACGATCAGAAAAACATTTTTGTAAAAGCCTCCTCTGATAATCCGATATCAGTGGGTGCCGCTGCACTGACATCGCTTTCCATCATCAACCCGATCGTTGAGCAGCAGAAAATCCAGCAGGCTAAGGATGCCCAGCAGAGTCAAATTGAAGCGGAACAACAGGCACAACTCAGGGCGCAGCAACAGGCTAAGTATGAGGCGGATCAGCAAATTGAGAGGCAGACACAGCTTCAGGCGCAAGAAAAGGCTGAGCAGCAGGTTCAGCAAACCATTCCGCAACAATCCTCCCAGCAGCCTCAGCAGCAAAAAGCTGGCAGTCTTGATCAGTCCCGAATGGCGTTTGCGAATGCCGACTCTGATTTGAATACCGCCTGGAGCACGTTAACGCCGGTGAAGAAAAAAGAGTTACTGCCTTCTCAGCGCCAGTGGATCAAAACTAAGGATGCCATGTGCGGCAAAGTTTCAATGCAGGGAACAGATTCTGAAGTCAAGAAAATGGTCGACTGCCAGACGCAAATGACCCTTGCAAGGACTGCTTTCTTCAGAAACCAATAACTGACTGGTGGCCAGTGCTAAGCTGGCGCCAGCGTAATGCGGGATAATTTCAGCCGTTTCCGCTGACCTGTTCCCCAATGACCCACGCCGGATATGTTGCTCGCGGTTAGAACAGGATTTTGGGGCGTAGATATTTCATTAAAGGCGATGACCAGCGTAGTCATCAAGCGCATGCGTTTGCTGTTAGAGATATGCAAGTATTAAGGTTACCAATGATGTTCATCATTGCAGGCATTCAAAAAAGAATTCATAGAGCATCATTTGCAACTGGTATTGCTTGTCCGGGATCGATAAATACAAACTAAATTTGTTACTGGAAAGCACAGTATAATTAATCGGAAACGCTCCTCTGCCATGAGTAAAATGTCTGCTCCTCGCTCGTAGCAGACCTCACGGCCCTTAGCCGACGATCAGATTTAGCACTCCTTACTACAGAACACCGTTAGAATCCGTCTGAGCTAATACAATTTTTTCACTATTAGATTTATGTGTCCACTCATCCATTTCTAACTTGGCCCCTGGCATAATCAAACATGCATCCACAAAAGCCTCCGCCAGCATGAGCTTTAACCGTATCTTTCCCTCTGAGCATTTATGCTTCCGGGCAATCGCTGACTTTGATACTCCCTTTTTATAATGCAAATCAATCAGGTTGAACTCTTCATTAGCAGCCCAGCCGCCCCATCGTTCCAGAACTAACTGAATATCTCTCATGCTAAAGCCCCTATACCGATAGACCTGTCCATAAAATGAAACCACAGCACTATCTGGCTACCATGCTCCGCTTCCCACGCTCGCATATCCGCATGCAGTGAATCGTGGCAATCGCGGCAAAGAGGAATAGTGAAAAGGTCGTGGGCCTTAGTGCCCATACCGCCCTGATCGTGATCAATGATGTAGTGGGGGTCGTCAGCAGAACTGTCACACCCGCAACACTGTTGGGATTTAACCCATGTCAGCCACTTGCGGCTTTCCCACCGGTACCGCTTCGGGATACGCATAAAACTGGCGGGTGGTTCATCATCAATTTTCAGCGCCAGCACCTTTTTAACCTGCTCCACCTTGGTTTCAATGATTTGTGTCGGATTGGGTGCCCAGGTGATATCACTCTCTTTAGTCGGGCCGGAAATAATTGCAACGCACTCAATATTACGTTACGTGAAGTCATAACACAGTGTCGAGATCGGATAGTAAGCCCTTACTTATTACACCATCACCACGCAGTGGCCACAGCTAAGCACGGTGGAAAAATTCGCGACCAAACAATAAGAATGAATTTCACTGCGGCGAGTGAAGCTAGCGGCCTTAAATGGGAGGAAGGGATCCCACCAACATTCCATGAGAAACGCTCGCTTTCCGAGCAATTGTATCGTGAGCAGCGCATCGATACGAAGTCATTACTTGGACACAAAAACCAAGCTATGACCGATAAATATAATGATGATCGCGGTAAAGAATAGATCACGATTGCTGTTTAATTAGCACTCAGTATTGCAGTGGAGTTTTGCAGAGGGATTTTTCAGAGGTTGAAATCGGGATGAAAAGCACAATTCCTAATGTGCTTCATCCCGATGACTTTCAGCTAGTTATAAACAATTTCGCCTTTCGGCTGATACTGACTAGCATCTAGCGGAGAGTGCTTTTCAATATACTGCTTTAGCACTTCTGCATCGATAAAACCGGTATTGACATAACCGGGTAAAGTATCAATCTTCGGATAACCATCACCGCCTAATGCGTTGAAATTCAAGGTCGCCAGACGATACGTTTTATTTGGATCTAACGGCTTGCCCTGTATTTTCACGTCACTGACACCCTTGCCATCAGCCACTAAGCTAACATTGGCAAATTGTGCATAAGCACCTGAATCTACTTTCTTATTGGCCACAACCGCCAGATATTTCTCAACGTCGCTACCTTTCATATCGGCATAAACCAGAGTATTACCAAATGGCTGAACCTTGAGAACATCTTTATATGTGATATCGCCCGCGTCGATAGAATCGCGAACTCCCCCGCCACTCATCACTGCAAAGTCAGCATCCGCTCGTTCCATTTGCGCGGCCAATAGCACTCGTGCCAAATTAGTTTGCTCGAAACGGACTTTACTACGGTCACCCTCTAGCTTGCCATTCACACTGCCGACTTTAACATCCAGTTGCGCCTTGCCCTGCTCTTCAAATGGCGTTAGAAGTTTGAGCATTGATGGGTCTTGAGCAATCTCTTGTGTATAAAAGACGCGCTCACTGGTCCCATCCGCTTTCTCAACTTTTTTCTTTAAATTGATTGGGATTAACTGATAGCTCACTAACTTCAACTCGCCATTACGGAATTTGAAATCGGCTCGCCCCACATATTTGCCCCACTCATGCGCCTGCACAATCCAGGTGCCATTCTGCCGGTCGGGAGCACAAGGCGTACCCGGCACATAATCAGCCTGCTTATGATTCTCACCGGCCATACAGACTGGGTTTTGTGAGTGCCCCCCCACAATCATATCCAGATAACCGGCTGGTAAGCTGCGCGCCATCTCGACATCACCCGGAGCATTCGAGCCATGCACACCATCATCGTAATGCCCCATATGAGTAGCAGCGATAATAATATCAGGCTTTTCTGTTTTTCTCAGTTGAGAGACAACTTGTTTGGCTTCAACTGCGGGTACGCGAAATTCGATATCCGTGAAATACTCGGGATTACCGATCTTAGCAGTATCGTCAGTGGTTAAACCAATCACGGCAATTTTCACACCTTGCTTATCAAAAAGAGCATAAGGTTTGAACAACCGCTGCTGAGTGCTTTTTTGATAAATATTAGCGGATAATAATGGGAAAGTTGCCCATTTTTCCTGCTGGCGCAACACACTCAGCGGGTTATCAAACTCGTGATTGCCAATGGCCATGGCATCATAACCGACCAAATTCATGCCGCGGAAATCTGGCTCGGCATCCTGCAAATCAGATTCTGGTACACCGGTGTTAATATCCCCGCCAGAGAGCAGCAACAGGCTTCCTCCCTCTGCGGCAACTTGTTTGCGTATGTCATCAACTACGGTTTTCTGAGCTGCCAGACCATACTCACCATGATCATTTTGCCAAAAGTGCCCATGGTGATCGTTGGTGTGCAGTATGGTGATATCGTAAGTTTTATCTTTTTCCCAGGCCGCTGCCCATCCCGGTACAAACGCTAGCGACACAGCCAAAGCACATGCTGTGGTCGATAATGAAAAACGCATGGCAAATCTCCATGTTGTCGTTAAAACCAGCCAGTTCAGTGCCAGTTTAATGAGTAAAAAAGGGGTAATGCATACCAATATCATGATAAATCAAGGTCATACTGTGACACAGTTCGTATTGTAATGTGATGACACATGTAGGAATTTCAGAATATTGGAATATATATCAAATTGTATCAGCTGTAGTAAAAATCATTCGTTCTGCATAATATGTATTCATTACAAACATATTATTAACAGTGAAAATTATTAGGCGAATACTCACTATGACCGATCGTTCTGAGACTGGACTCCAGCCCTCCGTCAATGCCACTGTAAAACGTACTTCCTTCTCTATATTGGGTGCTATTAGCGTATCTCACTTGCTCAACGATATGATCCAGTCGCTGATTCTGGCGATTTATCCTCTATTACAAGCTGAATTTTCACTGAGTTTTGCGCAGATTGGGTTAATCACACTCACTTACCAACTTACCGCTTCGTTATTACAGCCACTGATTGGCCTCTATACCGATAAGCATCCGCAACCCTATTCATTGCCAATTGGTATGGGTTTTACCCTATCGGGCATCTTGCTGCTTGCGGTAGCCACGACTTTCCCTGTCGTTTTACTGGCAGCAGCCTTGGTCGGAACCGGCTCTTCGGTCTTCCACCCAGAATCCTCACGAGTAGCCCGGATGGCTTCCGGTGGCCGTCATGGTATGGCTCAGTCTATTTTCCAGGTCGGGGGGAATTTCGGTAGCGCCCTGGGGCCGCTATTAGCTGCTATCCTTATTGCACCTTATGGTAAAGGCAATGTGGGGTGGTTTTCACTCGCAGCATTACTGGCCATTGTGGTGCTATTACAGGTTAGTAAATGGTACCAGCAGCAACAAAGAGCAACACACGGCAAGGTAATAAAAGTCTCATCGGCAAAAGTACTGCCTAAAAAGACGGTTATTAGTGCATTAGCTATCTTGATGGTGCTGATATTCTCTAAATACTTCTATTTGACGAGCATTAGCAGCTATTACACATTTTATCTGATGCATAGGTTCGGTGTTTCGGTACAAAATGCCCAAATACATTTATTTGTATTCTTATTCGCGGTTGCCGCTGGCACCATCATTGGCGGCCCTCTTGGCGATCGGATAGGTAGGAAATATGTTATTTGGGGGTCAATACTGGGCGTAGCACCCTTTACCCTTATTTTACCCTATGCATCTCTGTATTGGACTGGGGTTTTGACTGTGATAATTGGGGTTATCCTTGCCTCAGCCTTCTCGGCAATACTGGTGTATGCGCAGGAGCTTATTCCAGGGAAAGTGGGGATGGTTTCCGGCCTATTCTTCGGTTTTGCTTTCGGTATGGGGGGGTTAGGTGCGGCTGTACTAGGGTATGTTGCTGATTTAACCAGTATTGAACTGGTTTATCAAATATGCGCATTCTTACCATTACTGGGGATATTCACGGTCTTCCTGCCTAATATAGAAGATAAGTAATAGTAATAACCTTATAATCCCGGCTGAGATATCGGTTTCAGCTGGGAGATTTCCCTACGCAATAGAGATAGAAATAGCAAATCCCTCACAAACAACCACTTCAAACAATTTCCATGCCAAAGCAGACTTTTATCGATAAAAAATGAATTTTTATCGCGCATTGATCGCATAAATGCAATAAACTGATGTTATTGCTGTTAAATGCTTGCTGCTCTGCATATATCCCACAGATTTCACGATGCAGGAAGACAGCCAGTGAATGAATCTCGATGAGCTTACTCAGGTAAGTGATTGAACGCAGCCAACACGCCTGCAACTTAAAAGATGACAGGTATAGCAAGAAGGAGTCTGGATGCACCACTCAACACCCTTAATTACCACGATCGTCGGAGGCCTTGTTCTCGCCTTCCTCTTGGGCTCCTTGGCCCACCGCCTGCGCATCTCACCACTGGTGGGGTACCTCGCCGCAGGGGTGCTGGCCGGGCCATTCACGCCAGGTTTCGTTGCTGATACCTCATTAGCACCAGAACTGGCTGAAATTGGTGTTATTTTGTTGATGTTTGGTGTCGGACTTCACTTCTCGCTTAAAGATCTTCTTGCAGTAAAATCAATCGCAATACCCGGAGCTGTGGCACAAATTGCCGTCGCCACCTTACTCGGGATGGGGCTGTCTCATTTATTAGGTTGGGATTTGATGACAGGTTTTGTCTTCGGTCTTTGCCTATCAACAGCCAGCACCGTGGTATTACTGCGAGCTCTTGAGGAACGGCAACTCATTGATAGCCAACGAGGGCAGATTGCTATTGGCTGGCTGATTGTCGAAGATTTGGCAATGGTACTCACATTAGTGCTATTACCTGCCTTTGCGGGTGTGATGGGGAATGAAACAACCAGTTTGAGCCAGTTATTCACCGAATTGGCAATTACCATTGGTAAAGTTATTGCTTTCATTACTCTAATGATCGTCGTTGGCCGCCGGTTGGTGCCTTGGATACTGGCTAAAACCGCCAGTACCGGTTCTCGTGAATTGTTTACCTTAGCTGTGCTGGTATTAGCGCTCGGGATTGCTTACGGTGCTGTAGGCTTGTTCGATGTATCCTTTGCACTTGGTGCATTCTTCGCCGGAATGGTATTGAACGAATCTGAGCTCAGTCATCGCGCGGCGCAAGATACCCTGCCACTGCGTGATGCATTTGCCGTACTGTTCTTCGTTTCAGTTGGGATGTTGTTCGACCCAATGATTTTGATACATGAGCCTTTAGCTGTGCTGGCTTCCCTGGCTATTATCATCTTCGGTAAATCCGCCGCAGCATTTATATTAGTGCGGATGTTTGGCCACTCAAAACGCACGGCACTCACCATTTCTGTCAGCCTGGCACAAATCGGTGAATTCGCCTTTATTCTGGCAGGGCTTGGGATTTCTCTCGGTTTAATGTCAGAACATGGCCGTAACCTAGTATTGGCTGGAGCCATTCTCTCCATCATGCTCAATCCATTACTTTTCACACTGCTAGATCGCTATTTGGCCAAGAACGAGACTATGGAAGATCTCATTTTGGAAGAAGCAGTAGAAGAGGAAAAACAGATCCCCGTCGATTTATGCAATCATGCATTATTAGTGGGTTATGGACGCGTTGGCAGTTTATTAGGTGCAAAACTGCATGCGGAAGGAATTCCATTAGTGGTCATCGAGAACTCTCGGCCAAGAGTCGAAGCTCTGCGTGAGCAAGGTATTAATGCAGTATTAGGCAATGCCGCCAGCTCAGATATTATGTCACTGGCGCGCTTGGATTGTGCACGTTGGCTATTATTGACCATTCCAAATGGCTATGAAGCTGGGGAAATTGTCGCATCAGCCAGAATTAAACGGCCCGATCTTGAGATAATTGCTCGTGCGCATTATGACGATGAAGTTGTTTATATCTCAGACCGCGGTGCAAACCAGGTTGTTATGGGCGAACGTGAAATTGCCAACAGTATGCTTAATATGTTGCAAATAGAAACACTGACGGAAGAAGACAAACGCCCACTTTGCCCAATTTAAAAATCGTCTGTGATTATTAGCCACAATATAAACAAAGAGGGCCAGCATCTGCCGGCCCTCTTTGTTATCTGATGTTCTATTATCTTTCCCAGTACGACTCTTCCAAACTGTCTTCTCGCTCTGGTAAACCACGGGTTAAACGTGGCGAATGCTGATTCAATACTTGATAGCTCACCCGATTAGCGTATTTACACACTTGCGCCAATGAAGAATAACTAAGGTAGCTACGAACATGTTTGCTGGAGTTAGGAACATTATTACGATGATAACCATTGGCAGCAATGTCATGCAGCACGGCGGATAATGCGCCATCGCCAGCCCCATTCGTATTCATTATTTTCTCTGGCCCCCCCATATAAGGAGCAATATGAGAATAAATGCGTAATGGGTTATCACAATGCTCTTTGCGCATCGCTCGACTGAACTCATACAAATTAAATTCAGCAATAGCGCCAGGCAATAAAGGATGCTGAGTTTGCCGCTTATTGGCTTCTTCCGTATAACTCGCCATATAAAGCCCATTCGGGCCCGCGGTACAAAGCACTAAGTCAACCCAGTCCAATGCCATATTAGAGGCCATCAGAGGGTCATTCAGCCCAGTCAATTCATAAGCTTCATCTTCATTCATCGCAACTATAGAAACATGCTCTTTGAGGAAATCACGCCACCACTGCGGATTATCTGCAATGACGTATTTAGTCCCAAGAGTCATTACAACGGGAACATTATATTTTTTCGCATAACTGATAGCCTGCATGGCCGCATCCGGCATTGGCTCACCCGACTTACAGCGCACCAGATAAGCGGTAAGAACTAATGCTGACGCACCAGCAATAATATCTTCTGGAATACTTTCTGGCCGCAGCTGATTCATTTGGCCAGGGCTTATCGCAAATGTCCGCTCACCATTATCTGTAATCAAAGTGAAACAGCGCCCAATTGCACCATCGACAGCCTGTAAGTAGTTCAAATCAGTACGGCTTGAGGTGTTACACAGGTAACGATAGGCATAACTACCAATTTTGATATTACTGCACATCGTACCTAACAAAATAGAACGGTCATCGGCTAACACAGAATAATTGTGCAACGTATTACCAATAGTCCCACCTGCAAATTCATGAGTGATTAACCCATTGGCCGTCAACTCCTGATAAAGACGCTCAGCAACATCATCCTCAATAACCAAAGAATGCCCTTGGCTAAGACCATAACGCGTAATAAAGTCCTCATCGACCTTGGCTTCGATATCAACCAGCGTCTGATCAATGCCAACGATATAGGACGTACTCACTTCATTCTCGGCCTGTGCCGGTTGCAATAAAGGATCACGGGCATTAACAGGGAAATAGTGCTTAGATTTGCGTTTACCAGGAAATTTCATTGTTGTTTGTTACAAAATTAGAGATGAAAGATAGTGAATTTTAGCACAGGTATCTGATATTCAGCGAACATAGCCATTTGGATTTAATTGCTGCCACTTCCATGCGTCTTTCAACATATCCGTTAAGGTTCTTTTGGTTTTCCACTCTAATTCTTTAAAAGCAAGTTCAGCGCTCGCCCAACACTCTGCTATATCTCCAGGACGACGAGCTACAATTTCATACGGAATTTTTTTGCCAGATATACGTTCAAATTCAGTAATCATCTGTAGTACTGAATACCCAACACCCGACCCAAGATTATAAGCCTTAAATCCTGGCGTTAGCTTATTAAGTGCACAAAGATGCCCTTCAGCAAGATCCATGACATGGATATAATCTCGAACACCTGAACCATCAACAGTAGAATAATCATTACCGTAAACAGCTAATTTCGGTAGTTTTCCTATCGCAACTTGAGTAATAAAAGGCAATAAGTTGTTAGGTTTACCATTCGGGTCTTCACCAATAAGGCCTGAAGTATGGGCACCAACAGGATTAAAATACCGTAATGCTCTTATGGCAAAATCCGGATGGGCAAAAGAGAAATCCTTCAATATTTGTTCAACCATGACCTTTGATGAACCGTAAGGATTTGTAGCGCCACCAATACGGGCACTTTCAGTCAGGGGAACAAACTCAGGATCTCCGTACACAGTGGCAGATGAGCTAAATATTAATTTTCTTATACCAGCAATCACCATTTCTTCAAGCAGGACAATCGAACCGGTAACATTATTTTGGTAATATTCAATAGGTTTAACAACAGACTCGCCCACTGATTTCAAACCCGCAAAATGAATAACAGCATCAATTTTATGCTCAGAAAATATCTGCTTAAGGCATTTCCTATCTAATACATCACCTTGATAAAACGCCGCTGTCCTGCCAGTAATTTTAGATACTCGCAGCAATGACTCAGCAGAAGCATTAGATAAATTATCTAATACGACGACGTCCTTACCATTTTCTAAGAGAGTTAATACGGTGTGTGATCCAATATAGCCCGCACCGCCAGTTACCAAAATAGTCATAACTTACCTATTAATTTTGAGGAACCAAGGCATGCTTTATCGCCCAAGAATAATTTCTCTGCATTTATCTTTTACATTATTTATATCAAACTTATTCTTTTGCTTCTGAGCTGCTTGGTAGAACGAATCGTAATTCGAAAATACAGTATTAAGAGCAGCATCTAATTCTTCAGCCGTATTCCCAATTAAAATACCATTTTGATCAACAACCTCACTACAACCGCCGACGTCACTCAAAATAACCGGTAAGCTGGCACTGGTAGCCTCGATTGCAGCCATGGGTAAGCCTTCACTTTCTGATGTTAATACAAACACATCATACTCATTAAACTTGTCGAACCCTTTAATTTCACCATGGAAATGAATATTGCCATAATGACCATACTCATTCTTCAGATCTTGATAATATTCACCATCGCCAACAATATCGAGGTCATATTGCGGATTAGCAGCAACAACTTTTAAAATTAAGTCAGGCCGCTTGGGGTAAGCTAACCGGCAAACATAAATAATTTTATTCTGACAGGGTCGGTTTGGTCGCTCAGTCAATGGTGTTATAGCATTAAGCTGAATTATTATCTTCTCAGGTTTAATACCAATAATCTTAATTGCTTTATCGGCATCACTTTGAGATACACACCACACGACGTCAGTAATATGTGACAGTAACTTTTCAATATAACAAAATATAAATCTCAATACGTTACCATTGTAAATGCATGACCATCCATGAGAAACATACACACCGCGGAAACGTAAGAATAAACGGGCTAAGCGACTATAAAGACCCGCATTGGCAGAACTGGATACAACAATATCAATTTTATTTTCTTTAAGCGTTTTATATAAAACGTAAATAGCCTTAATGCTAACCAGTTTTCTGATCTCTGGGATAATAATTATCTTATCACAGACAATTGTTTCAGTTAGCCAACCTGGCTCAGAGGTTATCAAGATAATCTTACAATCATCTTTAAGTAGCTTAACTTGCTCTAATACCCAACCTTGAGCGCCACCAATGATCGATTTAGTAATGACAAATGCAACATTCTTCATATCAATTCCATAAAAATAAAATGAAACCATGATCAGATAGCGACCTCAAAACTGTCAATGAACAACAGTACTTTTTGAGTTTTCGTCGTGAGTCTTTTGCCAAACGATATCACAGATGCCATCTGTTGGCTGAAATCCAGCGGGAGCTTCTAATAATAAAGAACGAATGCATTCATAATTAAAGTCATTGCAGGCAGTTTCAATTCTGTTAAGAAGAGAAGTCAGATTATCCCATTCGAGCATAACTTCAGTTGCCGTCATAATTCGGGGATGATAGGTATTCTGTACTGACTCACCGATCAATAATTCTTCATATAACTTTTCGCCCGGCCGCAAACCCGAAATCTCTATCGCAATATCACCATCAGGGTTTTCATTACTTTTAATTGAAAGTCCTGAAAGGTTAATCATCCGTTTAGCCAAATCAATAATCTTAACTGGTTCACCCATATCTAATACGAAAACATCGCCACCCTGCCCCATAGCCCCTGCTTGAATAACAAGTTGAGCGGCTTCAGGAATGGTCATAAAATATCGAATAATATCTTTATGGGTGAGAGTAATCGGGCCACCTTCAGCGATTTGTTTTTTAAAGAGGGGAACAACAGAGCCAGATGAACCTAAAACGTTACCAAAACGAACCATACAAAACTTTGTTTTATCTTGCTCTTTCGATAATGCCTGTAGCACAAGTTCAGCCATTCTTTTGGTCGCCCCCATGGTATTAGTGGGGCGAACTGCCTTATCTGTAGAAATTAAAACAAATTTTTCCACTCCGGACTTAATCGCCGCCTTCGCGCAATAAAGGGTGCCAAATATATTGTTTCTGACCCCTTCAATCACATTATTTTCAACAAGGGGGACATGCTTATAGGCTGCAGCATGATAAACAGTATTAACCTGAAAACTAGACATGACTTGGACTAACCGTTTTTCACTCTGTACGGAGCCAAGTAGTGCGACAAACTTAGTATCAATATTATGACTTTTACATATTGTGGCTATTTCATTCTCAATGGAATAAAGTGAAAACTCAGAAATATCAAAAAGAACTAATAAGCTTGGTTTCTCCATAATAATTTGGCGGCATAACTCAGAGCCAATAGAACCTCCAGCGCCCGTCACCATCACAACTTTGCCTGTTATATTCTTGGCTAATAATTTCTTATCTGGTTCTACAGGGTCTCTTCCGAGTAATTCCTCAATGGAAACTTTCTTTAAACTGCTGATTTGTGCTCGACCTTCCACTAAATCGGACATGCCCGGAATAGATAAAACTTCACAAGAAAGGTTTTCAAGTTTGCCGACGACAGCTCTACGCTGACTTTGGCTAACACTTGGCATTGCCAGTAGTATTTTTTTAACACCGTAACGCCCAATCAAGTATTCTAGTTTTTCAGAAGGATAAACTGTCACACCATGAATAACAGCTTTATGTAACTTGGGGTTATCATCAACAAAGGCAATTGGAAAATATTCACTGGCTTGCATAAGGGCTGGAACTAATTGTCGGCCAGAAGCACCGGCACCATATATAACGACAGGGGTCTGCCCTCTAACACCATAATTTAGCAACATTCTAAAGAACAACCGAGAGCCGCATATGAGTACCAGTGAAAACACAAAGAACATAACTGATACTGTTCTTGGTAAATAGACCCCTAAGAAATAGGAACCCAATACCAGTAATCCAGAGGATAGTATGACCCCAATCATTACAGTAGTGACAATTTTTGCACTAACATAACGTAATACCGTTCGATACAAACCAAGTCGAATATATACTAAAAGGGTCGGAGGTATAATTACCGCCAAAGCAACCCATTGTTCAATACTGGTAAAGGGACTGTCTACGTCCAGGCGTACCCAGAAAGCACCCCAATATGCCAAAGCTATTAGAATAGTATCTAACAACAGCATAATAATTCGTTTAATAGGCCTTGGTAACGATAAGAGAAACATGAGAAACATAGCATCTATCCTAAGACGGAACACGCAATTTTAAGCAATGCGAATTAACTCAGTTATCTGGCTATAAATAAAGCCGATTAGTCATTATTAATTCCGGCATTAAGTTTATAATCAATATATAAAAGAGGTATATAGGCGATAATGAGTGCTATTATTGGATTGACAACATCCATCCCGACTAACATCGCAATAGGAAATAGCCAAATGATATTTATACCGATTGCAAATAAAGTTACGGGTAAATGGTGCTTAAATCTTCTAGACGCAATTTGATAGCCATGACTCCGATGAGCTTCATATACTTTAAAACCACCGATAACTCTACGCACCAGAGTCCATGTAGCATCAACAATAAATAAACCCAATAAAATTAACCAACAGAAGAAGAATTTCGTTTCTATCCAACCTGCGCTAATAACGAAAGAACCAATAATTAATCCCAGGAAACCACTCCCTGCATCGCCCATAAATATTTTAGCTGGCGGAAAATTCCAAAGTAAAAAGCCCAGAACAGTACTAGCGAGTAGCCCAAGCACTAAATAACCACTTAACGCTATATGGCTATCACTCATGAAATAAATGATAATTGCGCCAATACAGCTTATTACCGCTTGTGAGCTTGCTAAGCCATCAATACCATCCATAAAATTATAGAGATTTAACATCCACACTAAAAACAGCAAGCCAAATAAACTGCCTAATATCCCTAAATCAATAACAAATCCAGAAACTGTTAATACAGGGAAACCACCTAAACAAAATAATAAGAATGCAGCAGCAGAAAAATGAGCCAGAAGGCGCCAACGGGCAGCAATATGCCCATGGTCATCCCAAAAACCAACTAGTGCAATGATCCCGCCGGAAATGACACCCCCTACCACAGGTAATAGAGGCAGATAACCTTGAAAATAGAAAAGAACTATCCCCAGTAGAAAACTAACAACTATAGCTACCCCCCCCCCTCTTGGCGTTGGAATAACATGCGAACTACGCGAGTTAGGTGTATCAATAATATTATTCTTTAATGCATAGAGACGTAATAAATACGTTAACCCGACTGATGCAAGAAAGAATATAAATAGTAATAAGATTAAAGTAGACATTTTAACCCCAAATTTATTTGATAGTCATGGGAACTATGGAAATACTTTTCCAAGACATTACTCCAAACTATTTTTGATAGTATTGAGTATATATCGACGTCCAGCGTTCGATTATTTTCTCAATAGAATTTGTTAGTATTATTCGTTCTCTCACCTTATTACCTAATATTTCCTTTTCTTCATCAGGTAAATTTATCATTTTATCTATTTCTTGAGATAAAGTTTCAGGATCTTTGATTGGAACAATCGAACCACAGTTACCTAATGCCTCAGTAATACCACCTGCATCAGTCGCTACGATCATTTTCTTGCATGCCATTGCTTCGGTAATCACTAGTGGGAAACCTTCCCATTCAGAGGAGAGTACGAAGATATCCGCGGCGCACATTAATTGTCTGATATCATCTCTTTGCCCAAGGAATGTCACATACTTATCAATATCAAACTCTTTTGACATGTTTTTGAGATGCTCCTCAAGATGACCTGTGCCGACAATAAATAGTCGAGGAGATTTTATATATATCTTGTTTTTAATAAGCAAAGAAAAAGCAGTGAGTAAGTTTGGATAATCTTTTGCTTCTGTTAATCTCCCGACACTGAGAAGCATTGGTGTGTCATCCAATATACCTAACTCTGATCTCTTCGCTTGTCTGTCATCCATTGAAAAATCAAACTGAGAAGCATCAATACCATTTGAAACAACAATCATTCGGCCAGAGCTTGAGGCACCTTTACGAATGAAAGACTCAACTGCATCCTGACTAACATTGGTTGAAAGAGAAGCCAGTTTATCTGTATATTTGTATGCCAACATTCGCAATGAACTTCCTTCATTGGTGTTATGTGCTGTGCATATTAAAACAGGTATTTTCGTGAAAACTCGTAAAACTCTGGCAAATAAATTCGCATGAAACATATGACTATGAACAACATCTGGTTTGAATTTTTTTATTATTTTCTTAACTTTAAATAACCCTTTAAATAAGCTAAAAGGCGTTTTTTCTAATTTTAATTCCATCAAACTAACGCCATTACCGGGTTTAACTAAAGTTTCGCCAGTTAAAGAAATCATCATAACATTATGCCCCGCCTCATACATCTTATTGGCGATCAAGACAGTTTGTTTTTCGGCCCCTCCCATACCAAGCCCGGTAATAATATACAATAAATTCACTATCAACCTCTTATTATCTCTATAGAGTAAACGTTATAAATAATGATATTTAAGATTGCTACAATCATTGACTCTATGTATTAACCATTTTTAATTAAAATATTAAATATCATTTATTAACTTTGTCCATTGCTGGCCTATTGTCACTTCTATTTTATACTTTTCTGCATTTTCTAATGATCTTAGTGACATTGTTTCCCTCAACTCCTCATTGTTCATCAATATAAGCAGTTGCTGAGTAAAAGCATCGCTATCAGCAAAGGGGATAAGAAAACCGTCATCATTATTAATAATCAGTTCTGAAGGACCAGTATCGCAATCATATGCGATTATTGGTAATCCACTGGCTTTTGCTTCAAGCAGCACCATAGGAAAACCTTCAAAACGCGATGTCATTGCATAGATACTAGACTGGTCATATAAATCGCTGACATGTGGGGTTGATGGAAGTAATTCGACATTCTTTAAATTAAACTCTTTGATCTTATCTAATAACAACATTTTATCTTCACCATCTCCTGCAATGATGAGTTTCCAGTTGTTATTTTTTTCTTCAACCTTTACCCAGATATCTAGCAAAAGATCAAAACCTTTCTGATAATTTAATCGCCCCAATGCCAAAACTTTCTGAGCATCTTTTTTAGTTAATTTACTTTTTGGTTCAAAAGGTAATGGGTTGGGTATAGATATTATCTTTTCAGGATATTTGTTTTCTTCTAGCCAGTAACCACGATCTTTCTCTGTTAGAGTAACAACTGCATCGGAATATTTGGCAGCTACTTTTCTGGCGAGCTTACGCGATTTTACATTCAAATCACTTTTATAGTTAAAATGCTCCCACGATATATGTTTTATCTTTGTCCCTAATAAAGCTGTTGTACTAAATAATGCCAACATTGTATCAACATCAATGAGAACATCGATTGATTCAGCTTTTAAGATACGGCGCAATCTAAGGACGACAGAAAAATAGGCAATAGAAAAACGTCTTTTTTTATCAAAAAGTGAGACAAACTTTATATTCTCATCTGCATAAAATTTTGGCGGCATATTACCGCTTAAGCTGATAATAACGACCTGATAGCCATTTTTTGCAAGATAATTTGCAAGTGCTAAACTGACTCTTTCAGTTCCACCTGTATGGCTTATATCACCACCGAAGAAAGCAACCTTTTTCATAGAATAATTATTGCCTTTTAATTTTATTAATTACCACACCCGGTAAAGTGACTATTTTTACTAAAACAGAAGATTTATCATGGTCAATATACTTATTATCCATCATGACTAAAGCCTGATTAATTCGTAATACAGTCTTTATGAAGTCTAATGGGCGAGCCAACCATAATTTTAGTGGTACGTTTTCTAATAATGCTTTACGAGAAATATAATGTCCTACAGCATGTTTTTTTATAGATGATTTACTTAGCCTATTATTTTTTTCATCATCAAAAAAAATACGAACTGGGATTGTACTATAATAAAAACTATATTCTTTAGCTACATTACTGTAGAACCAAATTTCCGGAATAAAATTGATACCGGGCTTGACTGGATACAAATACTTTTTAATTAATTCTGTTTTAAAAAAGTCTATTCTCTCACCACGAACTCCTGAGCTAAACTCATCAAACCATGAGCTCTTTTTATCCCCATCAGATAAATAGCAATTATTAGGCTGTAATGTCGCTGAACTTACCGATATTGCCCTAATTCCTATAATTTTATTATCGTCAAACACCGTACTCATTGTGAGTAATTTACTAATAGAGTCTGTAACAAGAGCATCGTCGGAATCTAATCCAATAAAATACTCTCCACTGGCATTCTCTACAGCTTTATTCCATGCTGCCTGTTTACCATTATTACTTTGATAGATGTAGTTTATTTTTATTCTTTTTTCATTTTGAAATTCTTTAACCACATCAAGCGTATTATCTGTTGAGCCGTCATCAATAATTAACCACTCTATATCATTTCTATTTTGATCCAAAATAGAAATGTAGCAACGTTTTAATACATGTGCCCTGTTGAATGTAGGGGTAAATACAGTGACTACTGCCATTTTATTTCTTTACCTCTTTTTCAACAGATGAAACCAACCTAAAAAATAACCTGTGTTTAAATATGTAATATAGAATAGGTTTTAGTTTTCCAGAACGAATAACAGATATTAATGGAACAATTTCATAAGCCCTATTATGACTTTCTAACGCTCTCGATTTATTAACATGATAAATTCTTGCGCATTTTGAAATATGCGACAGAAATACGCTTGCTAAAACTACGGCCCAATACTTACTCTTATATTGTTGATATTGTTTTGTAAACCTCACCAATCCAAATTCACTATCATCGAGGTCAGACATATGTAAATTTTTAGTAATACTACTCGATATTTGTCTATACTTGACGATTAAATCTTTGCATTCAAATATTGACTTGCACTTATCAATTAACATAGGAAGTAGTAATTGATCTTCAAATCGCCGACCAATATCAAAAATCATTCCATTAAAGACATCTCGATTGAAGATACAGCGCCATACATAAAACATTTCACTTTCTGCTATTCTCAATTTTACAGAATCTAGATTATCGACAGTTAATTTATTTTCTTTTATTAACTCAAATATCTTTTCTCTATCATCGATAATTTCACTGTAATTGAAAACCATTCCATCAGGTGAATCATTTAGAATAATACCTTTTATAGTGCGATAAATATTACTACACCATAAGTCGTCAGCATCTAAGAATGTAATATATCCTCCTGTAGAAACTGACACACCTTTATTCCTGACAACTGAAATCCCTGTATTTTCTTGTTCTATATAAGTAAATTCAAAATTTTCACTGTATTTTTTTATAATATCTACAGAGTTATCAGTTGAACCATCATTAATAATGATAACTTCTAACGTATTATCCCATTGTGAAAACACAGAATCTAAACATGAATCAAGATATTTATCTGCGTTATATACAGGAATAATTAATGAAAGTATTTTTTTATTATCCATTTTTATTTCTCGAAAAAATTTCAAATAACAGTTTCTTTCTCTTAAGAATGATAATCAGGCATATGAATGATAAAGCCTCGATAGTAATAATTGAAACCACTCCGCCCCATGCGCCATACTTAGAGGCAAGATATGCGCAGAGAGGAATGTGAATCACAGCAGAAATCATTGGTAAAATAGTATAAGAGGCCTTATGCCCATGTGGTAATAAAATATAATTACCAAGAACTGTTGATTGTATAACTAATAAATACACGGGAGAGAATAAAATCAGCAGAGAGGATACTTCTGAATACTCATGCCCAAACATAATCCTAGTGATTAATTTAGAAAAAACAATAACAAATATAGTTATAAGAATGCATAACGCCCCTTGCCAATAGAAAATCTTTCTAATGAGTGCGTAGGCTTCATCTTTTTTATTGACTAATAAGGAATTTATTCTCGGATAAAATGCATTTCCCAAAACCAGAAAAACGCCAAGGATTGCACCTTTTACTCTATCTGCTGCCGTGAAAATACTGACCTCATAGACATTACTAAATATGCCAATGATAATTGTGGTACTCATGGTGTAAAGACTAATCGAAAGAGTCGCACAAAATATTGGAAATGAGTCTTTCAGGGTATGTACGACTCTTAGACTAGAGAAATTAACTGCCCTTACTAACTTTTTCCGATATATATATATTATCGCTATAATTCCTGCCAGTAAGTTCATTGATGATTGAATCATTACTGCATATTTAATATCAGCATCACTATGAACAAATATAAAGAATAATGGCAACATCGATATTTTCGCCACTATCATTAAATTTGTAACAACAGATAACTTCTCTATCCCTTGGAAGAACCATACCGGCATCAGTGTAGTACCTATTAGCATAAGTACTGTATAAATCAACTCACTTTTAATGACGGCATGTGTATTGGTCGCAAGAAGTAAAATAACAATTAAAACTGAAACTAAGCACAGTATAGATTTTGAAAAAAGTGTTTCGAAGAAAATTTTAGATATATATTCTGGATTGTCTTGATGTTCAGCTATTTTTTTTGATGCTGATAAATTAAATCCAAAATCAATTAAAATAACAAAATATTGTGCTAATGAAAGTGTAAGACTATAGACCCCGAATCCCTCGACGCCCAAAACACGAGTTAGATAGGGTAATGTTAAAAGAGGAATAATATAATTACTACCTTGCAACAACAGTAAAGAAAAAATATTTCTTCGTAACACTGACATTTAAATTTCCAGCTATTGGATTAAATTATATTTTTCATGAGTTGTGAGTATATTAATTAGCTCATTATCCTCATAGAGAAAATCTATTTCGTGCTGAAAGTGCAAAGATATAGCCAAAATCAAGACACGCTACCGCCCTTGGCTTACAGCTACCAATGCACTGCTTTCAGATTTTATTATGTAACTCAACTTAAAAAATCAAACCATAACAAACAGTTACATAAAAATCACATGTCTATTATTATATATATGTAATTCTTATACATCTAAACAGGCATTACAAGCAAAAGGGCTGGACTGGGCAAAATAGGTGATGGCATGTCATTTAGATATTCACCAATACAAAAAAGATCATAAATGCCGGGGTAATGAAGCAATTTCTTGTTTTACCAGTTGCTCTAAAAGATCAATATGGCTTTCATCGTCGTTCAGCGCTGGGATATATTCAAACTTCTCACCGCCAGCGTGTAAGAAAATTTCCCGGTTCTGCTCTTTGATCTCTTCCAGTGTTTCCAGACAGTCAGCAGAAAAACCAGGACACATGAGTTGAATGTGTTTAATACCTTGAGAAGGTAAACTTTTTAATGTCTCGTCAGTATAGGGAGTTAGCCAAGGCTCGCGGCCAAATCGAGACTGATAAGTCATCATAATCTGCTCTGCCGGCAATGTAAGCTCTGCTCGTAACGCATGGCTGGTATCTTCGCAGCGTTGTGGGTAGTCATCCCCTAATTGAGCATAGCGCTTAGGAATACCATGAAAAGATAATACTAATCTGTCTGGTTTCCCATGTTGCACAAAAGCGCGTTCGGCACTTTGCTTTAAGGCTGAAATATAAGTTGGATGCTCGGCATAATCGCGGATAAAAGAAATCGATGGCAAGCGGCGATAGCCTTTTAAAATCCGCGCTACGGCATCCCAAACTGCTGCACTTGTTGAGCATGAATATTGCGGATAGAGCGGTAATACCACCAACTTAGTTACACCTTGTGCCAGTAATTTATCAATGGCATCAGGTAGATTTGGCGAACCATAGCTCATCCCTAATTCAACGGGGGTATCTGGCATGCGTGCCGCTAATGCTTTTTGCTGCCGCCGGCTGTAGACCAATAAAGGAGAACCTTCATCCATCCAAACAGATTGGTATAATTTGGCCACGCGCGGTGATCGAATAGGTAGAATGACACCGCGCAACAATGGCCACCAAAGCCATCGCGGCGTATCAACCACCCGGCTGTCACTCAGGAACTCGGCCAGATAGCGTTTGACCGCTTGCGATGTAGGGGCATCCGCTGTTCCCAGATTAACCATCAGTACGCCAGGCTTACTTTGCATCATGCAGAAGTCCTTATTGTGTATCGCGCCGTTTATTCAAACTAACAAATGCGCTTTCAACGGTATCCGTAAAATAATAAAGGCGACCTTAGGCCGCCTCGACTATCTTACCATCCAGAATTAACCGAGAATAGTCGCCAGTTCTGCACTGACTTCTGCTACTTTACGGGTTCCGTCCAGTTTAAAATATTGCGTATTACCTGCTTCAGCTTCTTTACGATAATAAGAAACCAATGGTGCAGTTTGCTGATGATACTCGACCAAACGCTTACGTACCGTGGCTTCTTGATCATCTTTACGGATGGTCAATTCTTCGCCAGTCGCATCATCTTTATCTTCGACTTTAGGTGGGTTGAATTTAATGTGGTAAACACGGCCTGAAGCAGCATGTACCCGACGGCCGACGATGCGCTCAACAATCAGTTCGTCCGGAACATCAAACTCCAGCACATAATCAACCTTGATACCCACTTCTTTCATGGCATCCGCTTGAGGAATGGTACGCGGGAACCCGTCTAACAGGAAACCGTCACGGCAATCGTCCTGTGTGATGCGCTCTTTAACCAATGCGATAACCAGCTCATCAGTGACTAGCTTGCCGGCATCCATAATTTCTTTCGCTTTCAGACCTAACTCAGAACCTGCTTTTACAGCGGCGCGCAACATGTCACCAGTAGAGATTTGCGGAATACCGTATTTCTCCATGATGAATTGAGCCTGAGTACCCTTACCAGCGCCCGGAGCGCCCAGCAGAATGATACGCATTGCGTAAATCCCCTTGCTATGTAGTTTTTCTATGTGTTTTTACGTAAACAAATCAAAATTGCGGAAAACAAGCAACCATACCATTTTCAGGGGGGTTGGCTCAAGACGCGCGAACCGTGGTCGTGGGGTTTGAACTGTAGAAATGAGAAAAAATATAAATATAACCTGCTGAAGTAAAATAAAAAAATGCCCCGGGCATGTTATCTGCCCGAGGCATTCTAATACTAAATTAAGCCGTTAATAACTGGTTCATGCGGCGAATAAACTGATTAGGATCCTCTAAAGTCCCCCTCTCAGCTAATAACGCTTGATCCAGTAATAACTCAACCCATTGTGCAAATTGAGTATCATCAGCAACATCAGCAGCACGTTTGACCAAACCGTGCTCTGGGTTCAGTTCAAAAATGTACTTAACTTCCGGTGCCTGTTGGCCAGCAGCCGCGAACAATTTCGCCATCTGCGTGCTCATTTCATCAGCATCGGTAGTGACAATCGCCGGAGTATCCGTTAGGCGGTGAGTCAGACGGACATCTTTGACACGCTCACCCAACAGCGTTTTTACGCGCTCAACAAAAGGCTCCAGGGCTTTATCTGCTTCTTGCTGCTCTGGACGCTCTTCATCAGCCAGTTTATTCAGCGAATCATCTGCTTTACTGACAGATTGGAAAACTTTGCCATCGAACTCGGTCAGATAACTCATCATCCATTCGTCGATACGATCGGATAACAGTAAGACTTCAATGCCTTTTTTACGGAACAGTTCCAAGTGCGGGCTGTTCTTAGCCGCAGCATAGCTATCAGCAGTGATGTAATAAATCTTCTCCTGCCCTTCTGCCATACGGCTGACATAATCTTCTAAGGACACGGTCTGCGCTGAACTGTCTGTATGAGTTGAAGCAAAGCGCAACAATTTAGCAATAATATCTTTGTTGCTGCCGTCCTCCGCTGGCCCCTCTTTTAACGCCATACCGAACTGTTGCCAGAATTGCTGATACTTCTCAGCATCGTCTTTAGCCAGTTTTTCCAGCATTTGCAGCACACGCTTCGTCAATGCACTGCGCAGGTTCTGAGTCACACGGCTGTCTTGCAGAATTTCACGCGAAACGTTCAGTGGCAGATCATTAGAATCAATCAGACCACGAACAAAACGCAGATAATTCGGCATGAATTGCTCCGCATCATCCATGATAAACACGCGCTGTACATAGAGTTTCAGGCCATGTTTGTGATCACGATTCCACATATCCCAAGGCGCTTGTGCCGGGATATACAGCAGGCTGGTGTACTCTTGTTTACCTTCTACGCGGTTATGACTCCAAATGAGTGGGTCAGTAAAGTCATGAGCAATATGTTTGTAGAATGCTTTATATTCGTCATCCGTTATTTCAGCTTTGCCGCGAGTCCACAGAGCTTGGGCTTTGTTGATTTTTTCCCAAGTTACAGTGCCGTCTTCTTCATTTTTACTTTGGATTTCGACTGGCAGTGCAATATGGTCTGAATACTTGCTGATAACAGAGCGCAAGCGCCAGTCGTCAAGATATTCATCTTCACCTTCTCGTAGGTGCAAGGTGATTTCTGTTCCGCGGTCTTCTTTAGTGATTTCCGCGATGGTGTAATCACCCTCGCCTTCTGACTCCCAGAACACACCCGCATCAGCAGGTGCGCCCGCTGCGCGGGTACGAACAGTGACTTTATCTGCCACGATGAATGCAGAATAGAAGCCCACACCAAACTGACCGATTAATTGACTGTCTTTAGCTTGATCTGAACCAATAGATTCTAGAAATGCTTTAGTCCCTGATTTTGCGATAGTACCGAGATTATCAATGACTTCATCACGGCTCATACCAATGCCGTTATCACTTAGGGTCAAAGTCCGTTTTTCTTTATCAAAAGATAAACGCACACGCAGCTCGCCATCACCTTCAAACAATTCTGGGTGAGACAGTGCGCGGAAACGGAGTTTATCTGCTGCATCAGAGGCGTTAGAGATAAGCTCGCGCAAGAAGATTTCTTTATTAGAATAAAGCGAGTGAATCATCAAATGGAGAAGCTGTTTTACTTCTGACTGAAATCCACGGGTTTCTTGACCTTTCATACTCATTAATTACCTCAATCCAAATTACCGATAGGTAGATAAAATCGAACAATGAGTATCAGATGGGGCCAGTAATGGAAGGTTTCAAGTCTCAATGCGGAAAAAATAGAGAATCAGGGGCGATTTATTGAGCATCACGAATGAAATTATTCATATGATAATCAATAACAAAACAATCGCCCACCAGATTAAATAACATCAGCACTGGATGAATCAGTACTTAATGGGATTACGACCCGCTAATGAGTGGGATAAGGTGGTGCCGTCAACCATTTCCAACTCGCCGCCCACAGGCACGCCATGTGCAATGCGGCTGGCTAGCACACCATACTGGCCGCACATCTGACCAATATAGTTGGCGGTTGCATCCCCTTCGACTGTCGGGTTTGTCGCCAGAATGACTTCACTGATAGTTTCAGTTTCAAGCCGTTTCTCCAGCAAATTCAAACCAATGTCATCAGGACCAATACCATCCATGGGGGACAAATGCCCCATCAGCACAAAATAGCGCCCGCCAAACTGGCCCGTTTGCTCGATAGCATGGATATCTGCCGGGCTTTCGACTACACAGATTTGGCCATTTTGCTGCCGCCGCGGATTAGAGCAAATAGTACAGCGCTCTTGCTCGGTAAATGTGCGGCAGTCACTACAGTGGCCGATTTCGGACATCGCGCGGGTCAAAGACTGCGCCAGACGCATTCCACCGCTACGATCGCGCTGTAGCAGTTGGAATGCCATACGTTGTGCTGACTTCGGGCCAACACCCGGCAAGCAGCGCAACGCCTCCATTAATGATTCAAGGAGTGGGCTGGTTTGCATCAGAACGGCATCTTAAAGCCTGGTGGCAGCTGCATACCATTTGATACAGAAGCCATTTTCTCTTTTTGCGTTTCATCGATACGACGAGCGGCGTCATTAAATGCAGCAGCGATTAAATCTTCTACCATGTCTTTATCATCTTCAAACAGACTTTGGTCGATCTCAACCCGGCGGCAGTTATGCGCCCCATTGATGGTTACTTTTACCAAGCCCGCGCCAGATTCACCGGTAACTTCCAATTTGGCGACTTCTTCCTGCATCTGCTGCATTTTTTCCTGCATCTGCTGGGCTTGTTTCATTAAATTGCCAATACCGCCTTTACCAAACATAGTCATCTCTCATAGCAAGGGGCTGCGTCAGTGCACCATACACTTATCACAGCAGTTAAACCGGTCGGATACTTTCTTCATCCAATTCGGCGTCGAAGAAACGACGCAGTGTTTGAATATTGTTATCCGCAATAATTGACTGGCGAGCTTGTGCCAGTTTTTCTTCATAAATGGCTTGCCGCCATTCCAGCGGGGTGCGCTCCGCCAGATTATCATCTTCAGTAACGCTAAGTGTGACAGCACTCCCGTGTAATTCGCTCAATGCATCTGCCAACGCCTTTTGTGCCGATGGCGAGTTTAAATGGCGCTGAGCAGAACGCAAGTGAAGGCAAATATTACCCGGTTCTATTTCTTCTTTAAATGCATTCAGCGCAAGTTGTTGCACCAATTTAGGTATTTGTAACTTATCTATCTCTGCCGCCCATGGGTCTCGCAGCATCGCCTCTTGGGCCAATTTAGCAGAAAGTTCCGGCGTTTTTTCATGCTCCAACGCCGAACGTAATGCTTTAGGCGTGGCCACGGGTTCTACCGCCACCTCTGGCTGATTCTGCGCCGTCCAGCGGTAAGCTTCTTTCTTCGCCGGTTTCTTCTCTTCCGTGGATTTAGCTGCCAGACGCTGTTGGCTGCGCTCAGTCACCGAAGCTAAGCGCTCCAGTGTTGAGTTTGCCGGCCGCGCTTTTCCTGGCGCTGCCGGCTCATTCTTTTTTGGTGTCGTCGTCCCCGACTGGCGCAGCAATTGCGTACGCGCCTGAAGCAATTGCGCGGTAGAATCCGGGAGATCAGTATTGACCTGCACAGCAGCACCTAATGGCGGGGCCTCGTGCTGTGGCACATGTTGAGTATAGACCGGAGCCTGCTTCTGTTGCGGTGCCGAAGTATTCTCAACGACCGCAGCAGGAGTGCTGGCAGAGATAATCTGCGGCTCGGCAATCTGCGGCTCGGCAATGATTGCTTTCGGGTGAAACGCCAATGCTCGCAATAAGGTCATTTCAACCCCCATCCGGCGATCTGGGGCGTATGCTAACTCTTTTCGCCCCACCAGCAATATCTGGTAGTACAACTGAATATCTGCCGGCGGTAGTGTTCGAGCCAGCTCACGTAGTCGCGGTTCAATGGTGGCGTAATGATTATCCAGCATTGATGGCAATAATTGCACCATCGCAATGCGGTGTAGCAAACTTAAGGTTTCAACTAGCAGGTTTTCCCAGTCAACACCACGGGACGCCGCTTGCTCTAGCTGCGCCATCACCCGCGCACCATCCGCACTCACCAGCGCTTCAATAATCGCCAGCGGCTGTTCATCATCCAGTGTCCCCAGCATTTGGCTGACGGTAGCTGTCGTGACATGACCATCGCCCATGGCTATAGCTTGGTCGGCCAAACTCAGCGCATCGCGCATGCTGCCATCAGCCGCTCGCGCCAGCAATTGCAATGCTCGGGCATCACTACTGATTTGTTCAGCTAGCAATATCTTTTCGAGCTGCGCACGGATCACCTCAACATCAATGACTTTAAGGTGGAACTGCAAACAGCGCGAAAGTATTGTTACGGGCAACTTTTGTGGATCTGTCGTCGCCAGCAGAAATTTCACATGAGCAGGCGGCTCTTCCAAAGTCTTCAACAACGCATTGAAACTGTGCCGTGACAACATATGAACTTCATCAATCAAATAGACCTTAAAGCGGCCACGGGCGGGGGCGTACTGGACATTATCCAGTAGTTCGCGTGTATCTTCGACTTTCGTGCGCGAGGCGGCATCGATTTCGATCAAGTCAACAAAACGGCCCTGCTCAATTTCCTGGCAATTAGCACAGATGCCGCAAGGGGTGGCGGTAATACCCGTTTCGCAATTAAGTCCTTTGGCCAGCAACCGGGCTATAGAGGTCTTACCTACCCCACGGGTGCCAGAAAATAAATAGGCGTGATGAATGCGCCCTAATGAAAGGCCATTAGCCAACGCCGTCAGAACATGTTCCTGACCAACGACGTCTGCAAACGTTTTGGGGCGCCACTTACGGGCAAGGACCTGATAGCTCATTAATACTTCATCATTGATTTGTAAAGAATAATTTAGTCACCAATTTAAAAACCACCATTTAACTTATATACCGGCGGTCTGTTTTCGAATAGCGTCATTCGAATAGTGACAGGCTAAATCTTAGTGTACCAGTACACCCATCGTCATTCCCAAAAATTTGATGCGATGAACTGCATTGGTCAGCGCTACCGAGCACCAGCTGAGAACCAGAGAGGGAAATTAATGGCGATAGAAAAATGCCGGAGAAATTAGGTCACACAGGAAATGAGACTAAAACAGCCTCATGATGGGTTATGAGGCTGATATCTTCATTACAATCAATGGCCGGCGAAATCAACCAGACTGTAGCAAGTAATCCCTTGCTGATTAAGGCGAACTTCGCCACCCAAGTCGGGTAAATTAATCACAAACGCGGCATCAGTAACTTCACCACCCAGTTGACGAATAAGCTTAGCTGTCGCTTCAATCGTCCCACCGGTCGCCAGTAAATCATCAATAACCAAGACCTTGTCGCCCGGTTGGATGCTGTCGGTGTGGATTTCAAGTTTGTCAGTGCCGTATTCTAACTCATAGCTTTCGCTGATGGTTTCGCGTGGTAACTTACCAGGCTTACGTACTGGAACAAAACCAACCCCCAGAGACAAAGCCACCGGCGCGCCAAACAGAAAACCACGGGCTTCAGTACCCACGACTTTAGTCACGCCCTTATCCAAATAACGCTCAGTCAATAACTCGATGCTGGCTGCATAGGCTAATGGATCTTCCAGCAAGCTGGTCACATCACGGAACAGTATTCCCTTTTTCGGGTAGTCAGGGATGGTTTTGATACTGTCTTGAATATATTTAAGCTGTTGTGCTGTATTAGGTGCAGTAGCGGTCATAATTTGTGCCTGATAAAACTGCTGTACATACTAAAGCGCGGCCAGTCGATGTTAAAAGGCATCGGCTGAGTAACTCATTCTATCAACCGCTCACGCCCCGATAGAAAAAATTACTGCCTCCTTAATCCTAAGGACGCAACGAGGGAATATCCCGCGCACGAAAACGCTCAAATCTATGCAAACTGGCATTAAAATGCAACTGATGTGAGCTGCTCAGTGCCTTTTTTGTTGCGATAGGTCAATAACTGGCATACGCAACATAAATGTCAATAATAGCGTTAATATAATGAGCAAGATGCCCCTGACCCACCAAATTTTCACGAACCAAAGCGAAATGGCAAAAGTGAGTATGGTGACCAATATTGCTTTCCATTTAGTGCCGGGGGGCAAAGCCCGATGTTGCTGCCATGTGCGGATATAGCTACCAAACCATGAACGATAAAGCAGCCAATAATGGAAACGGGGCGAGGAGCGGGCAAAACACCACGCAGCCAAGAGTAAAAACGGCGTAGTGGGTAAAAGCGGAAGCACGACACCTAAGGTTGCCAAAATCACGGCCAGCCAACCCAAAGCCATCAACAACCAACGAGACATATACTCCCTTTATATACCTAAATAATTCGAATTGCAGGAAGGCAGCCAACACCCATCAGTTTGAAGTATAACGAGTATCATGACATTGATTAAATGTGACCCTATCATTAACGCATGCACTCATCATCATCAACAGATATTCTTGGCATTATTAGCACAAAATATAGATTTACCGCCCCTTTGCTTGTAACTCTCGGCATTCAAAGGCAAGCTGGCAAAAAATATCCAGGAGAAGCGCCATGAGTACAGAAAAGCTATTGCAGGTGCTTGAAAGCCAAATAGAGGCATTGTCGGCACAGGTTGGCCCCCAAGCAAATACCCCGTCTCAACAAGCTCGTTTTGACCTGAATTTATTTGGCAATCATGGTAACCGTTTTCGCGATTACCTACTGGAAGTGCACAAGAATATGGCTCAGTTAAAACTGGTCGTTGCAGAAAATCGCACACAGCAAGTCGCTTTTTTGGCTGAGAAACTGGTTGCACAAATATCGGCCTTACAAAGAGAATTAGCGACTCAAAAGCTGAGAAAGTCCAATCCCGACCCAAAATATAATAAGTTGGATCCTTACCATAAGCTAGCTGAGCATCAAGACTACGAACGCCGAATCATAGCCATGATTCAAGATAGAGAGAGCCAACTGGGTAAGCAAAACCTATTGACGGAGCAGCAAAAAATACAAAAAGAACTCGCTGCATTGGAAGGCCGTTTAATGCGTTGCCGACAGGCGCTGATAAAAATAGAGCGCAGCATTGAGAGGAAAGAGAACGGTTTTTGAATATTTGTCACATTTTTTGAATCATTAGGGTTTCGATAGCGAATACTTTTCTATAATGTTGAGTACCTACTTACCTTCTTTGAAGTTGCAGGTGTGTGGTAGGGCTCAATCTCCCTAACGCTTTACTTATGTAAGTTCACTCGTCTTATGTAAGTTCACTGGGCCCTCTTATTTACCTCTGTTTGCAGCTTGAAATCTATTAGTAGATGGTTTGAAATCAAGTCAGGTGGGCACCAGCAGTGCGGTATCCTTGCCCGGCTTTCCTAATTCACTGAAAATCAAATGTTGGCCAGATTATGTCAGTTGAAAAAACGTCACCAGAACTGCAACTGGCAGTAGATCTTATCTACTTGCTGGAATGCAATGAGATAGCGCCGGAAACAGCACTGGCAGCGCTAGCTATCGTGCAACTTGATTATCAGCGTAAACTACGAAATCAGAAATCTGATTGACACGGTTGTTTCTGGTATTTAGCCAAGGCGGTACACCCGGTATCGCCTTGTTGCGACTCATTGCATAGCAGATAATTGAATTCATCAATACCTCCCCACCCGCCCCCTTAAGCAAGTGGCTTATTGATATCCGGCAAATCAGGTTTGGTATCACCTATTGCAGACTTTTCAGACGGCGCAGTAGGTAATTTATTGGTCTCGAAAGGCCGGCTAACTTCTTGAATTTCAGTACCATCTGGTTTGTGCAAATAAACGTCCAATTGATTAAATGCAATATTAATATCATTCTCACGGCATAACTTATCAATTGCACTATTCAATTCATCAACCGTATAGCTACGGTCACGTAATTCGCGCACATATACACGTAATTCATGATCAAGTGTGCTGGCACCAAAATTAAGGAAGAATACATGGGGTTCAGGGTCAGTCATAACCCGTGAGTTTTCGTGCGCGGCTTTTAGCAAAATTTCTTTTACTTTTGCTAAATCAGAACCATACGCAACCCCGACTTTAATAATTATCCGGGTAACAGTATCAGAGAGAGACCAGTTAATCAGTCGCTCAGTCACAAAGGCCTTATTCGGAATAATCACTTCTTTACGGTCAAAATCAGTGATCGTCGTAGCACGAATACGGATTTTGTTTACATTGCCGGAGAAAGTCCCAATGGTAATGGTATCGCCGATACGAACAGGGCGTTCGAATAAAATAATCAAACCTGATACAAAGTTGGCAAATATTTCCTGTAAGCCGAACCCCAGGCCCACTGACAGAGCAGCAACCAACCATTGTAATTTATCCCACGAAACCCCGAGCGAGCTAAGCGCAGTTATCCCCCCAATAGCAGTAATTAGATAGGTCAAAATGGTGGTGATGGCGTAAGAGGTTCCCTGGCGTAGTTGTAGCCGTGATAAAACCACCACTTCAAGCAAGCCGGGTAAGTTACGCGTCAGGATATAAGCAACGACCAATGCCATCAACGCTACGAGCATGTTCCCCAATGTGACCGCCTGAGCAACACTCGTGCCCGCGACTGTTGTGGTGTAATGCCACAAAGAGATGCTGTCCAAATAAGAGATAACCGTTATCAAATCAGCCCATATAGCATAAAAACAGGTGGCAAAAATCAGGAACAGGACCATGGTGGTCAAACGTAATGACTGTTGGTTAATTTGCTCCAACGCCAATGGAGGCTCTTCTACTGGCTCCCCTCCTTCAGCGCCCTCTTTAACCAGGTTTTGTCGCCGGGCAATTGCTCGGCGGTAAGCTAAACGCCGTGCCGCAACCCCCAGTCCGCGAATGGCGGTCAGATAAACGATATTCCATAAGAACAATAAATAGAGGCTATCAATCCAGCGGCCAACCAGTTGCAATGTTGTATAGAAATACCCAGCAACCATTAATCCAATCAATATGATTGGTGTTCCCGCTATCGCAGTGACAATGACCAACCGAACCGCATGAGAGTCTTTCTCACGCCAGCTATCGCGACAGAATGGGTAGACGAACAAAGCCAATAGTGCCAACGCAATGACAATGACAATCTGCCCAATAACATCATCTACCAGCCTAAGCGGGCTTTTCTCCCCCAAAGCAGACCAAAAGATAACGGGCAGTAACGCCGCCCCTAAACGCACCATTTGGCGTCGATAATGAGCACATCTATCCGCCGCTATCATAAAATGCCGTTCAGTGATGCCACATGGAGATAACATGCGATATGTCAGGTCAAACACCAACCAGAATAGGGCCAGACGTTGGAAGAAGCTCCAGAAGAAATCGCTAAGATTGAAGTCTGAGCGCAAGCACCAATAACCCACGCCCACAATGACCAAAGCCCCTGGCAGCACTTTCAGCAAGGTGAGCAAAATGGCCTTGGGTGTGTGCATTTGGCTATCGTGCTTTAATTGCCCGACATCAGAGGCTAACCTGTCCAAATGCTTATTAATGATTTTGTAGCGTGAACGGATGACGCCAACCACAATCAGCATCGGTATCAAGAACACCAATGACTTAACTAATCCAGCTAATACATCATCCCAAGATAAGGTAAAATGAAAGTTACTCAACTCAGCTTTCAATGCACTCGGCAATGCTTTCAACCAAGACCAATCCATTGGTTTATTACTGCTAACCCAAAAGATTTGCTGTGTCAGGGTATGTTGAAGTGACTCATTAACACTCAGTAATTGCTGCTGGTTAATTTGCAGGTTTATAGCCAGAGTCAGCTGATTACCTAGCTGTTTATTTAGCTGATCCAGGAGTTCACGTCGGATATCGACTATCTGCCCCAATGCATCTTCCACATCAGGGCTGATTTTCTCTTTACTGTCAGTCATCAGGGTTTGAATGTAGTCATCCCCCTGGAATAGCTGATCACGCTGCTGATTGATTTCGAATTGTTCTAAACGCAAATCCGCGATGCGTGGCCCCATATTGGTAATTAAACCAGAAGTGGGCAAATTGAGTTGCTGTTGGTACAAAATACGAGAAAGCAGCAAACTACCCCGTAAAACGGTAATTTGCTCCTTTAAATTACGTTCAGATTGCAGAGCGCGATCCAGCCAATTTTTGACCCTGATATTCTGTTGTACCAGCGTGTTACCTTCTTTAGTGGCATTAATCAATTGCTGGCTCAATTCCTTGTTAATCGCCAATTCCCGACTGACCAAGGGGTCATTTTGGATATCAGCCGCATCATCAGGCACTTGCGCTTCTTTAGCCGTTTTCTCTGAAAGAATTAACCGCTTGCCACTCACCACTTCTTGCAATAGCTGGACATAACGCTCCAACTGATCAATGTGTGCGGTGGTGTAATCCCGTTGTTTTTGCAGCAAATCTTGTAAGGTGGTATTCGCTTCCAAATTTTTACGCTGTAGATCTAGTTGCGCGTTTAACATGACTTGCTCAGTCAATAGCGTTTGCTGCTGGGTCGGCCGCAAAACCTCTTGGTTCGGAGCTAATCCGTTGAGTTGGTTGCGAATCTGCATTAAACGCATCGATGCGCTATACATGGTACTTTGCACACGTTCTGGTTGAGTCTGCAGAGAAATTAGCTGGCTGTTATAGGCCGAGAGGTCTTCTTGCGCGGATTGTAAGTCATCCAATGTTTCATTTAGACGTGATTCCAACTGGCGTAATGAATAGTTCGCCAAGGATTCTCGAGTCAAGGTATCTGCTAAATTATTCTTAAGTGCATCCAGCCCTTCCGTCGCCTGCCGTAATTTCGCCGGTGCCTGTGCTAATTGCTGCCTAAGCTGATTGGCTTCCTGCTTAGTACGCTCGATAGTATCAAGATATTCCAGCGTATTCGTCAGATCTTGTTGTGATAGCTTTTCAGCTGGCGACAATATTTTTTGTTTTGATAATGTATCCAACTGGCTCAGTACTTCATTGCGCGTCGGCACATCTATATTTATCCCGGCCGCGAAAACCGAGCCAGAAGCTAGCAAAGTAATTACAAGCAGGGTAATCATTATCTGTAGGCGTAATAAAAATGCGCCTGTTAACAACGAAAACAATAAAGAATAAGGATGATGAAATCTGCGGCTCATATTTGGACTTCATTTCAACACAGAGACTGAAATCCTAACACGTTCAGTCTCGAGTCATTATAAGAAAAGTCTTTCAGGGCGTGAATAGCTGTAATTAATGCGGGCAGATACGCAATTGCTGCTCAATAGGATGTAACAGTCAGAAATATCGGTTGATTAGAGAAGCCAATGACCGTATTCCTTAACGGATCAAAACGTCAGAACTTTCTCGGCCGCTAGCGTCCATTGAGCCAGTTCACCCAAAGTACCGATTTCCACCCCATCAACTAAGGCTAACCCGCTAATACCACGCGCATCTGCACACGTTTTACAGAGTTTAACCGGAACATTCTGTGCTGTGAGTATTTCTAACATTTGCTGCAAATTATAGCCTTCTCGCGGCTGTTGCCCATTAAGGCCAGCAATAACTGCATCAGACATTAAAAATAGACGTAAATCGAGACTGGTCTGCTGCTCTTTTAATGCAATGGATAAACGCAGCGCATTAAATAAAGATTCCTGTCCATACGCAGCACCATTGGCAATAATGACCAGTGAACTCGTTTCATTACTCATACAAACCTCTACAGTTAATCCTATGCCTTGCTGTTAGTCTCTTTTAGCAAGGAAAGGCTATGGCCTAGCATATCCAGATAAGCATCAATTAATACTGGTGCCTCTTGTTTTATATCAAAACTTTCCGGCATAAAAAGCCAGTTTTCCATCAAACCTGTAATATAGGCTCTCATGATAATCGCAGCTCGGCGAGTATCAAGATTTGTGGGCAGTTGATTGGCGTCAATACAGCCTTGTAAAACTGATTCAATTCGCTCATAGCTAGCTAAATCAAGGACTTTGCGTGCATCGTGGAAGGGGGTCATCTCTCCGACAAATTCACATTTATGGAATACAATTTCCATTAATGCGCGACGTCGGCAATCCTCACGTGTAGAAACAAGAACATAAATGAGTATTTCACGCAGAATACGGAGTGGATTATCAGGATATTTTGCCTGATACTCTAATTCGAGCTGATCAACTTTAGATTCTGATAACTCCCAAACTTCGTTAAACAGGTCTACCTTATTCTTGAAGTGCCAGTAAATTGCGCCTCGGGTCACACCAGCGGCGACAGCAATATCAGTAAGTGAAGTGCCGGAAACACCGTGTGCAGAAAATTCCCGCACGGCGGCATCTAGAATTTGTTGCCGGGTCTCTTCAGCTTGCTGTTTGGTTTTTCGTGCCATAGCGTTGTTTTTTCGAGGGGGTGCGATTTACATACATTAACGAATGTATGTACCATAGCACGCACATATAATTTACGCAGCAATGGGTTTTAAAGCTTGTGATCCATTGAATTAAATTAAAAATCGGACACTTGAGGTTTATCTATGAGCAAAAACAGAGGGGTAATGCCTCTGGCTGCAATTCTGGTACTTTCAGGCAGCTTAGTACTTATAGGATGTAATGACAAAGATGCGGCGCAAGCCCATGCTCAACAGGCACCTGAAGTCGGCATTGTGACGTTGAAAGCTGCACCACTGAATATCACAACCGAATTGCCTGGCCGCACGTCCGCATTCCGTGTTGCAGAAGTTCGTCCGCAAGTTAGCGGTATTATCCTTAAACGTAACTATGTTGAAGGCAGTGATGTCACCGCCGGAACATCACTTTATCAAATTGATCCTGCGACCTATCAGGCCGCTTATGACAGCGCAAAAGGTGATTTAGCTAAAGCACAAGCAGCGGCTGAAATCGCCCGTCTGACCGTGAATCGCTACAAACCATTGCTGGGCACGAACTACATCAGTAAGCAAGAGTATGACCAAGCGGTGTCTGATTCTATGCAAGCCAATGCTTCCGTTCTGGCGGCAAAAGCAGCGGTAGAAACTGCTCGTATTAATCTGGCTTATACCCAAGTCACCTCGCCAATCAGCGGGCGTACCGGTAAATCTTCAGTGACTGAAGGTGCATTGGTGACCAGTGGTCAGGCAACTGCAATGACTACCGTCCAACAACTTGACCCGATGTACGTTGATGTTACTCAGTCAAGCGATGAGTTCCTGCGCCTGAAAAAAGAGCTGACAGATGGCACGCTCAAACAAGAAAACGGTAAAGCTAAAGTTCGCTTGTTGCTGGAAAACGGCACTGAATATGCAGAAACCGGCACCTTAGAATTCTCTGGTGTGACCGTGGATGAAACCACCGGTTCTATTACTATCCGCGCCATTTTCCCTAACCCGAATGAAGCGTTGTTACCAGGGATGTTTGTTCGCGCCCGTCTGGATGAAGGTGTCCGTCCTGATGCACTGTTAGTGCCTCAGCAAGGTATAACCCGTAACCCACGTGGAGAAGCTACCGCGATGGTTGTTGGTGCAGATGACAAAGTTGAGTTGCGCACGTTAGTTGCTAACCAAGCTATTGGTGACAAATGGTTGGTCACTGAAGGGTTGAAAGCAGGTGATCGCGTTATTGTTTCCGGCTTGCAGAAAATCAGACCGGGCGTACAGGTAAAAGTGCAGGAAGCTACGGCGTCAGCACCAAAAGAAGCCCCAGCTGATACAGCGAAGAAGTCTTAAAAGGAGCCGGTAATTCATGGCTAAGTTCTTTATAGATCGCCCCATTTTCGCTTGGGTTCTGGCTATCATTCTGATGTTGGCCGGTATCCTCGCGATAATGAAATTACCCGTTGCGCAATATCCGACCATTGCGCCACCGGCAATTTCAATCTCCGCCAACTACCCTGGCGCCGATGCGACTACTGTTCAGAATACAGTAACGCAGGTTATCGAACAGAACATGAACGGTATCGATAACTTGCTGTACATGTCTTCCAGCAGTGACTCATCCGGTAACGTTCAGATAACGTTGACCTTTAACTCAGGCACTGACCCGGATATTGCTCAGGTTCAGGTCCAGAACAAACTGCAATTAGCCATGCCATTATTGCCGCAAGAAGTGCAGCAACAAGGTGTGAGTGTTGAAAAGTCCAGTAGTAGCTTCCTAATGGTTGCCGGTTTTATTTCTGAAGACGGCACCATGCTACAAGAAGATATCGCTGACTATGTAGGTTCTAACGTTAAAGATCCCATCAGCCGTACCGCGGGTGTAGGTGATGTTCAGCTATTCGGTTCCCAGTACGCGATGCGTATCTGGATGGATCCGCACAAACTGAATAACTACAACCTGACGCCGGTTGATGTTATCAATGCTATTAAAGTCCAAAATAACCAAGTAGCCGCGGGTCAGTTAGGTGGAACACCACCGGTACCAGGCCAGCAACTGAACTCATCTATCATTGCGCAGACACGTTTAACCAGCGCGGAAGAGTTCAGCAAAATAATGCTGAAAGTGAATACAGATGGTTCGCAGGTTCGCCTAAAAGATGTGGCAATCGTGCAACTGGGGGCTGAAAACTATAACGTCATTGCCCGCTATAACGGTAAACCGGCAGCGGGTATTGGTATCAAGCTGGCGACAGGGGCTAACGCCCTGAACACCTCTGCGGCAGTAAAAGCGGAACTGGCCAAATTACAGCCGTTCTTCCCTGCTGGCTTGAAAGTGGTTTATCCATATGACACCACACCATTCGTTAAAATCTCCATTAACGAAGTGGTTAAAACATTGGTAGAAGCCATCATTCTGGTGTTCTTGGTTATGTATCTGTTCTTGCAAAACTTCCGTGCAACGTTGATTCCAACGATTGCAGTACCGGTTGTATTGCTCGGGACATTCGCCATTCTCTCCGCTTTGGGCTATTCGATAAACACCCTAACGATGTTTGGGATGGTGTTGGCGATAGGGCTATTGGTGGATGACGCCATCGTCGTCGTCGAGAACGTCGAACGTGTGATGCAAGAGGAAGGGCTGCCGCCGAAAGAAGCCACCAAAAAATCCATGGAGCAAATCCAAGGTGCTTTGGTGGGGATTGCGATGGTGCTGTCTGCGGTATTTATCCCAATGGCCTTCTTCGGTGGTGCTACTGGGGCTATTTATCGTCAGTTCTCCATTACTATCGTATCGGCGATGGTGCTCTCGGTACTGGTGGCATTGATTCTGACACCAGCATTGTGCGCAACGATGCTGAAACCTATCGCGAAAGGCGAGCATGGGCCAAAAACCGGCTTCTTCGGTTGGTTTAACCGCATGTTCGATAAAAGTACTCACCACTATACCGACAGCGTTGCCAATATCTTGCGCAGCACGGGGCGTTATCTGGTTATCTATCTGGCGATTGTGATTGGTATGGGAGTGCTGTTCCTGCGCTTACCGTCCTCATTCTTGCCGGAAGAGGATCAGGGTGTGTTCCTGACCATGGTGCAACTGCCTGCGGGTGCGACACAAGAACGTACTCAGAAAGTGCTAAATCAGGTAACTGACTATTATCTCGACAAAGAAAAAGACGTGGTTAATTCGGTATTTACCGTTAACGGCTTCGGTTTCAGTGGTCAAGGTCAGAACACCGGTCTGGCATTCGTCAGTCTGAAAAACTGGGATGAACGTCCGGGTGAGCAAAACAAAGTGCCAGCCATTGTTGGCCGCGCCTCCGCTGCTTTCTCGCAAATTAAAGACGGTTTAGTCTTCGCCTTTAACTTGCCAGCTATTGTGGAACTGGGTACGGCAACCGGCTTCGACTTCCAGTTGATTGATCAGGGTAACGTTGGGCATCAGAAATTAACTGAAGCGCGTAACCAACTGCTTGGCATGGCGGCGCAACATTCGGATATGCTGGTGGGCATGCGCCCTAACGGACTGGAAGATACACCACAGTTCAAAGTGGAAGTTGATCAGGAAAAAGCACAAGCGCTTGGCGTCGCTATTTCTGATATCAATACCACGCTAGGTTCTGCAATGGGCGGCAGCTATGTAAATGACTTTATCGACCGTGGTCGTGTTAAAAAAGTTTACGTGCAAGCTGATGCGCCATTCCGCATGCTACCGGATGATATTGATAAGTGGTATGTCCGTAACAGCTCAGGCCAGATGGTGTCATTTGCCACCTTCTCCAGCGCAAAATGGGAATACGGCTCACCGCGTCTGGAACGTTATAACGGCTTGCCATCCATGGAAATTCTGGGTCAAGCAGCACCGGGGAAAAGTACCGGTGAAGCCATGGACTTGATGCAAGAATTGGCGGCTAAATTACCTAGTGGCGTGGGTTATGACTGGACCGGTATGTCCTATCAGGAACGTCTGTCGGGTAACCAGGCTCCAGCACTGTATGCTATCTCACTGATAGTGGTCTTCTTGTGTCTGGCTGCGTTGTATGAAAGCTGGTCGATTCCATTCTCGGTCATGTTGGTGGTTCCACTGGGTGTGGTTGGTGCGTTACTGGCTGCCTCACTACGCGGTTTAAACAACGACGTTTACTTCCAAGTCGGCTTGTTGACCACGATTGGGCTATCAGCGAAGAACGCCATCTTGATTGTCGAGTTCGCTAAGGACTTGATGGACAAAGAAGGTAAAGGCTTGGTGGAGTCAACATTGGAGGCGGTGCGTATGCGTCTGCGACCAATCTTGATGACCTCACTGGCCTTTATCCTTGGGGTTCTGCCACTGGTTATCAGTAGCGGTGCAGGTTCTGGTGCACAGAATGCGGTTGGTACCGGGGTCATGGGCGGTATGATAACGGCCACAGTACTGGCCATCTTCTTTGTTCCGGTATTCTTCGTGGTGGTTCGCCGCCGCTTCAGCCGGAAAAGTGAAGATGTAGAACATGCACATGCTGTTGACCATAAGGTGAAGTAACCCAATCGGGCAACTCGTCATGTCATATTTGAAAGGCCGCAAATGCGGCCTTTTTCTTTTCCTCTCATCAATCACGGCCACAGTTCCACAGTAGAAAACAGGGCTATATCATCGCACTGAAGCAGCGAATTTCGGCGGAGTGATTATATTGTGATCAATATACCAAATAGCGGTTTGAGCATTTGCAGCGAAGCAATAAATTATTATGATAGAAATATTCATAAAAATGAAGATAAAGACAAATGGAAACAAGATTAAAAATCTTATATGACGCTCAGGTTATTGATTCCACAGTCTACTTTGGGATGCTTAATGTGCTCACTCGCTTGGAGCAACACTGGCAATTATCTATTCGCCATCCCCAAGGAGAAATATTAATCACTCACATGGCGAATGCGTTGATGCGAGCCCGTCAAGGACAGGTTATTCCGACTATCGACGATGAGATATTAAAAGAGATTGAAACTACGGCAATTTTTGCCAATATCAGGGAAATTAATAGCGATTTACTCTCACTGTTTGCCTTCGAAGTACCCGACCACGAATTAGGATATTTATTAGCAAACTTATATGGCCTGCATCTGGCCCAGCAGACAGAGAGCTAATAATTTTGATCCCCACTAAATATTCAAAAAAATGAAAGAATCATTTTACTTTAAATAATTCGAGAGAGCAGCCAACGCCATGCAGCTTGAAGTATGACAAGTATATTAGGGACAGAATATGCTACTAAAAGCATTACAAAAACAGAATCCAGCGCTCGTAGAAGCGGCACTTTTGCTATGGCAACAAGGGATGATTAAACCTGACAGCTACGTTATTGATGTTGATCAGGTCAGAAAAAATGCACGTTTACTGCTGGAAACCGCAACACAGTGTGGCATTACACTTTATCTCATGAGCAAACAGTTTGGCCGAAATCCCCTGCTGTGCAAGCTCCTGCTGGAATGTGGCTATCAGGGTATTGTGGCGGTGGATTTCAAAGAGGCGCGCCAGCTCTATCAACATAACTTGCCGGTCGCCCACATTGGCCATTTAGTGCAAATCCCAAGCGGGATGGTGGATGAGGTTGTCTCCCGTCACCCCGAGGTCATTACAGTCTACAGTGTCGCCAAAGCACGAGAAATTGCCAACGCCGCCGTGCGCCAGAACAAAGAACAAGCGCTGTTATTAAAAGTTTGGCACCCCGGTGATTTGGTTTATCCGGGACAAGAAGCTGGCTTTTCTTTGAATGAATTACCCATTGTTATCAATGAAATAAAAGCAATCCCCGGCATTCGTTTGGTGGGTGTCACGCATTTCCCCTGCATGCTTTTTGATAATGAAAAAGGCAAAACATTGCCCAGCCCGAATCTCAATACATTGATTGAGGCAAAAAGTATTCTTGAGCAACAAGGCATCCCTGTGGAGCAGGTTAATGGCCCTTCCGCAACCAGTGTTGAAAGCCTACCGCAACTGGCTAAATGGGGTGTAACCCATGCAGAGCCAGGTCATTCATTGACAGGAACAATGCCTTCTAACCAGCAGGGAAATCAGCCCGAGCATGTCGCCATGCTTTATCTGACCGAGATTTCGCATTGTCATCAAGGCAAAAGTCATTGCTACGGAGGCGGATACTATCGGCGTGGTCATTTGAGCAATGCACTGGTGTATGACCAGCAATGGCAGACCAGTAAGGTGCAAAGCCCCGCTAATGACAGCATCGACTATACCTTGAGCCTGACCGACGCCTTTGCCGTCGGTAGCCCGGTGGTAATGTGCTTTCGCACACAAATTTTCGTCACCCGCAGTGACGTGGCACTGGTGGCAGGGATCCAGTCAGGTCAGCCCATATTGCTCGGAATTTATGATAGTCAGGGGAATACCATTCCAGTGTCCACCGGACAGGAGGGGTTATGAGTAAGTTCATCGTGCTGGTCATCGACAGTTTTGGCGTGGGTGCCATGCCGGATGTCTCTGAAGTTCGCCCACAGGATATGGGAGCGAATACCTGCGCCCATATTTTGCAAACCTACCCAAAATTGCGTTTACCCAACTTGGAAAAACTGGGGTTACTCAATGCGTTGCATATCGGTTCTCCTGATTTCCATGGCAGCGTAATGCAAGATAATCCTCAAGCCAGCTTTGGGGTTGCGCTGTTGCAACATGAAGGTGGCGATACCTTCATGGGCCATCAAGAAATCATGGGAACCCTACCCCGCTCGCCTCTCAGTATGCCGTTTTCCACTGTAAAGGCGCGGGTGGCAGATGCATTACGCCAGCAAGGTTATCAAGTTGAAGAGCGCGGAGCGCCTGATGATAGCAGTGATTTGCAATTTTTATGGGTCAATAACTGTGTCGCAATTGGTGATAATCTTGAAGCCGATTTAGGCCAAGTGTTTAATATTTGTGCTAATTTAAGCGCCATTAATTTTGAGCAAGTCGAAAAAATAGGTCGGATAGTGCGCGGTTGTGTGGAAGTCAACCGGGTTATCGCCTACGGCGGGCAACTGATGAATAGTCACGCAATCATCAGTGCGGCCGAAGTTAAGCAACAGCTTTACATTGGTATTAATAGCCCGAAATCCGGTGTTTACGATAATGCTTTTCAGGTCATTCATCTGGGTTATGGTGTGGACGCTGATGTTCAGGTGCCGCGTCAGCTCGATAAAATCAATATTCCCACCGTGCTGGTGGGGAAAGTGGCTGATATTGTGACTAATCCTGCGGGGCGCAGCTACCAACAATTGGTCGATTCCCAAGCTATCCTGGATATCACTTTAGAAGAAGTACAAAGTGCGGGCAGCGCATTAATCTGTACTAATATTCAAGAAACTGATTTGGCCGGCCATGGTCAGGATGTCGCGCGCTATGCAGAACGGCTGCAATTAGTTGATAACATGTTGGGTAAAATAACAGCGGCCATGGCGACCGGTGACTGCTTGGTTGTGATGGCAGATCACGGCAATGACCCAACCATCGGCCACAGCAAACACACGCGGGAGCAAGTTCCGTTACTGGTCTATCATGCGGGAATAACGCATTGTCAGCAAAAAGGCATTCACCTGGGTAGCCGAAAAACAATGTCAGATGTTGGCGCGACAGTGTGTGAGTTCTTCGCCGCGTCAGCCCCACAAAACGGTCAATCTTTCTGGCAACAGCTCACTGACGCCAGTAAGTAGTCAGATATATTCAGATTATTTGCTGCCCTGGGTAACACATCGCCGCTTAACAGCAGGTCACAACTCCCCACCTTAAAAAGTCCGCAAACTTTATGGAGTCAGTTTACTTCGGTTTGCGGTTTTTTTTATTCGGACTTGAAACTGAAAAATGAATGGAGCATAATCATTGTTATATTATAACATAACAAATGGAGTTCTTTATGAAACCCGGCATCCATCCTAACTATCGGACTGTGGTTTTTCACGATACCAGTGCAGACACTTATTTCACCGTGGGTTCAACCATTGCCACTGAGCGCACGATTGAACGCGATGGGCAGACCTATCCTTATGTCACATTGGATATTTCTTCTGCTTCGCACCCGTATTACACCGGTAAACAGAAAGAGTTTTCAAAAGAAGGCAGCACCGCGCGTTTCCATCAGCGTTTTGGCAGCTTCCTGACCAAAAAAGCCAGCTAATTCTGAAGGTTGATTATGCAAGTATTGAGTTCATTACGTTCAGCAAAAAACCGCCATCCCGATTGCAAAATCGTCCGTCGCCGTGGGCGGGTGTATGTTACTTGCAAAAGCAATCCACGTTTTAAAGCGGTTCAGGGAGGAACCCATAAGAAGCGCTGATGTTGAGTATTTTATCTATCATTAAAAAGCCCCGTTGCTGCCCAACGGGGCTTTGCTATTTGTCATAAAAGGCGTGAGAAATCAGCCCCAAAGTTCCCTCCGAGGCTGCGCTATTTTACTGCTTCATACTGTTCACAATAGTATCCACATTGTGTTTAAACGCTTGTGCATAAGTCGCCGCTGGGCCATCGGCAGCAGATAGCGCCTCTGGATAAAGCTCGCCACCGGCTTGTGCGCCACTGGCCTCGGCAATTTGTTTTACCAATCGGGGATCTGTCTGGTTTTCAATAAAGTAGGTTTTTATTTTCTCTTGCTTGATTTGATTAATCAGCGCGGCAACCCCACTGGCACTGGCTTCAGACTCGGTAGAAAATCCTACAGGTGACAAGAAGTTAACCCCATACTCCTGGCTAAAGTAACCAAAGGCATCATGGCTGGTCAGAACTTTTCGCTGCCCGGCAGGGATCGCGGCAAATTGCGCTTTGGCGTAAGCATCCAGTTTTTCCAACTGCTGAATATATTCGCCCCCGCGCTGACGGAAATAATCGGCATCTTCCGGATCAGCAACAATTAACGCATTCATCACGTTATTAGCATATTTAATACCATTCGCCATACTGTTCCATGCATGGGGATCGGTTACCATTTTCCCCTCTTCATCCAGCTTGCGGGTATCGACTCCGGTAGAGGCGACGACGACCTGCCCTTTATAACCAGAGGCCGTAATCAGCCGCTCCAACCAGCCCTCTAACCCCAATCCACTGACAAACACCACATCAGCTTTGGACAATTGCTTACTATTTTTTGGTGTAGGTTCAAAACCATGGGGATCACCATTTGGGCCAACCAAGGTAACCACATTGACATGCTCGCCCCCAACCTGCTGGACGATATCACCTAGAATAGAAAAACTGGCAACGGCCTCAACTGTTTTAGCCATCGCCAGTGGGCTTGACAGTAGGGCAGCCACCGCCAAACTAACAGGTAAATACTTCATTTAACTCTCCTTTAATGACAGATACTTCTCAAAGGCGCGCGGTGACTAACACTCCACCACGCGTTCCAAATAAGATAGATATAAAGAAAATCAGACTGGCGCTCAGGACAATGGCAGGCCCGGCAGGTAATGAGGCGTAATAGGACCACAGTAACCCGACGATACTGGCGAGCATGCCTATCACCATGGCGATGCCCAATGTTTGGGGTAAGTTTTTGGCCCAAAACCGCGCACTGGCAGCGGGCAACATCATTAATCCGACTGACATCAATGTGCCCAGAATCTGAAACCCAGCCACCAGATTAAGGACGACTAATGACAGAAATAGTGCATGAACCACCATCAACCAGCGCCCCATGCTGACCCGTAAAAAAACAGGGTCAAATGACTCGACCACCAGTGCGCGATAAATGGCCGCTAACACCAACATGGAGAATGTGGTGATAACACCGACCATGGTCATTGCATCGGTATCAACTGCGAGAATAGAACCAAATAACACATGGAGCAGATCCATACTGGAACCACGTAAAGACACTAGGGTGACCCCTAAGGCTAAAGAGCCGAGATAGAAACCCGCAAAGCTGGCATCCTCTTTTAAGAGTGTTCGCCGACTCACCCAGCCCGACATCATGGCAACCGAAAGTCCGGCAATAAAACCACCAACGCCCATTGCAATCAACGACATACCTGAAATCAAATATCCGATTGCGGCTCCCGGTAATACTGCATGTGACAGGGCATCGCCCACCAGACTCATTCGCCGTAATAACAAAAAAACCCCTAGCGGCGCTGAACTGAGTGATAGTGCCAAACACGCCACCAATGCCCGTCGCATAAAGCCAAAATCGATGAAAGGCTCGGTAAGTAAATTAATTAATATCATGAGGTTATGGCCATTAGTGAATCGGCCTGCACAGTCAGTGAGGAAAGTGGGCAAGATGAGTTGTGAGAGTAATGCCACTGAGCCAAGACCTGCTCAGAAGGTTGCCAGCAATAATCCTGAGGTGTCAGCCACAATGTATGCGGGAAATGCTCCGCCACCATCGACATATCGTGTAGGACGGCAATTATGGTTCGTCCTTCATTATGTAGCTGATGAATAACCTCAAGTAATAACCCGACAGTCTGGCTGTCAATGCCGGTAAAAGGCTCATCCAATAAAATCAGTTGGGCTTGTTGTACTAAAAGACGAGCAAATAGCACCCGCTGCAATTGCCCACCAGAAAGTTCACCAACAGGTTGGCGAGCCATATCCTGCATGCCGACTGTGTTTAATGCCTGTTTGATTCGTTGCCGTGATTGATGATTAATCCCACCGAGCAATCCGCTTTGTGGCCAGCACCCCATGGCCACAACATCTTGGACGGCGATCGGAAATTGACGATCTAATTCAGCCTGTTGAGGTAAGTAGGCCATTTGCGGGGCTCTCCCATCAGAAAAGCTGATTTGCCCAGCAACTGTTGGTTGTAAACCGGCGACCGTTTTGAGTAAAGTGGATTTACCCGCCCCATTTGCTCCGATAATCGCAGTAAGAGAACCCGCCACGAAGCAGCCGTCAATGGGGGGCGTCAGAGCATGACCGTCATATCCAATCTCAGTATTTCTCAATTTTATCATGGCAATACATTCGCCCAATAAATCGCACACCACAGCAATACGCAAAGCAAGGCAACACCGGCAACACGCTGCAAGGAGGATAGAGAGAACAACGTCCAGTGTGGAAGTAGAGCAAACCGAGCAGAGAATTTATTCATATCAAAGAAGAATAAGTGATTTAATGATATAATATAACATCACATAAACTTATTGAATTCAAGAACACATCATGGTCTGAAATTTTTCAAAGGTAACAAGCTATGACGGGGCCACAGTACAACACAAATATTAGACGGATAAAAACCGACCACTATCGACAAACAAGCAGCACTAACATGGTTAGTTACAGTAAATGAAACTATCTTTACAGACACCTTACTGGTGAGAATGAGACTAATTTTGCTACTCTAGCCCAGCACAATTCGGTCATGCTCGCAAAAAAGTAAATTACACAATAAAAAACAAGTCATGTGGCGGCCCCTACTCTTGATCAAACCCGCATAGCATTCTAAATTAATAGAGGAATGTTGAATTAATCGTGAGTAATAGCCTTAAATACGAGAAATTCTATTTAAGAATTGTTATTTTATTGCCATACAGTGTTATTGAAAGAGCGGGTCTTAATAACCTCACTGCATGTTAACTAGCCGGTTTAGTTGATAAACCTCATTAAATTTGATTTTTTTGATTCAAATCAGGCTAATAGTCACTGAAAAACAAGTGGCATCGCATTTTTTGTAGTAATGACAGTGCATTGATGAATTAATCTTATCACCATGAGCGGACAATTAATGAACAATGAAATAACTGGCGACTTCTCCTCAGGGTGTTACCCGATTTCATTACTCAAAAATGTTATCAGGAATAATATTCGTGACATTGAAGGAAGTTTAGTTTCTGGGTTAATGTATTATTCTGAGAATGCTCGGTACACTCCCGGTTCATTAGAAATTCTTGATATTTCTGTTTTGAAAGATAACTGTTATTCAATGACTTACTGTTATGGCTGGTATATCTTTAACCCCTGCCTGGATATCAACACTGAAGAGTCACTAACAAGTACTGTAACATTTATTGTACATCCAAAAAAAATCATCTTTGATATAATTAACAATGACAGACCTTCAACCGCTGACGAATTGTAAGATTAAGTAATAAAGTTGCGCGGTGAGCGGAGAAATGATTTATATTCATAGCAAGGCGAGTTTATTTACTTAATCGATAAGCTTCTGCATTTATATGATTACCGATCTACTCACATTGTGTTATCAACACCGAATTAAGCGTTTACGGAGGGGATGATATGGATGAGTACTCACCTAAGCGGCATGATATTGCCCAATTGAAGTTCCTGTGTGAGAGTTTGTATGATGAAGGCATTGCTACCCTTGGTGATAGCCACCACGGCTGGGTAAATGACCCAACTTCTGCCGTAAACCTACAACTCAATGATTTGATCGAGCATATAGCTTCATTTGTGATGAGTTTTAAAATAAAATACCCAGATGGCGGTGACCTTTCGGAGTTAGTGGAAGAATATTTAGACGATACATATACTCTGTTTAGTAGTTACGGGATCAATGATCCTGAATTGCGGCGCTGGCAAAAAACTAAAGAGCGCTTATTCAGACTTTTCTCAGGAGAATACATCTGTACCCTGATGAAAACTTAAGGGATAGTTTCCCTATATTATTTTTATATTGAGAAGAAAAATCACCATGACAAAAACTGACTACCTGATGCGTTTAAGAAAATGTACGACTATTGATACATTGGAACGTGTAATTGAAAAAAATAAGTATGAACTTTCAGATGATGAGTTGGAATTGTTTTACTCAGCAGCAGACCATCGCTTAGCTGAACTCACAATGAATAAACTTTATGATAAAATTCCACCTACTGTTTGGCAACATGTGAAATAGTCTGCTTAACGCTGGTTAAGACACACAACGTTGAGCCGGTAATTGTTATCGGCTTCAATGCAGCAAGCGGATCGTAAGTGTTTAATTTTAGATAAACGTCTTGATAGAACCCAGTGAAGTACGGTATTGAAGGTTATCTCCAATCCCGCGTTATTGCATGCCTGTGTCTGGATGAAGCCCTGTAAGTTATCAAGGTATTTATGGGATGCTGTGCTTTGGCGCTATTTTTATTTATTAGCTCCCACCTGAATACTAATAATTTAGAGATATTATTAATTATTTGCTAAAACAAAATGCAAATAGAAAATCCCACCGGCAAATAAATAAGAAAAATCTCATATCATTATTTAGCGGTGTGCTTTGTGCGCTTATTGGGAAGTTGTGTTCGTCTGACAGAGAGAAAGTCATCAGTAGAAATGGTGGAGGCCCTGCCAGCTACATCCCGGCACACACCTCGCCTGCTGCGGCTGCTTCCTTCCGGATCTGACCGAGTTCACAAGTTAGTGTTGCGGGAGAACCAACAGGGCCTCCATTGACGTTGACGGCTCCTTATACTCTGGAGCGGTGGGCATTATCGACCATGGACCTCGAAATAGCAAGACAACACGCGCTAACCGGTGGTTTCTTGCCCAGTTTGCCGACCCGTTAGGATTAAATCTCTTTTATTCTGGTAAAAAATGCACCGATGATGCTATTTATTCTACTCATTCTATTTATTTAAATTACACGGTGGGCGTCGACAAACCCTATCGACTCAATAGATGCCAAGGTAACAAAAGAGATCTGGCGGGGGGTAAATTGGTCGGGAGTGAGAGTGGCAGATACCCAGTGATCTGGAAGATAACAGATAGAAAAATAACAGATAGAAAAATAACAAAGAGGACGCCGTGATATCACCCAAAACTGAGCGACAAAACCTGGATGAAGCAGATGCCCCAGATAACACGCCAGAGCCAAACGACCCACAGATAATCGACAGCTTTCGCCAGCGAGTATTTCACGTCGTGGCAGCGATTCCTTATGGGCGCGTGACCACCTATGGTGATATTGCCCGGCTAATAGGCTCCCCCAGAGCTGCTCGTCAAGTTGGCGGTGTTCTGAAACGTTTACCCGAAGGGTCTGCATTACCGTGGTATCGAGTGATTAATCGCCATGGCGAAATATCGTTAATAGGAGAGGATTATCTCAGGCAGAAAAATGCATTATTAGCGGAAGGTATCGAAATTAGCCCAGCCGGGCGCATTGACTTACAGCAATATCGCTGGCAATACAGCTAGCTTCAGCGCCACAGAGCAACACTCTGTAGCGCATAAAGCCGCTCAAAAAGTTACTGTATCGTCCCAGTACCTGTCATTGTGGCGGTGGGCGCGGTTTCAATGGCAACAGAAGTAACCGGAATCAACAGCAGATTAGCCTGAGTACCATTACCATTATTAATCACTTCCTGAATGGTGTCTGTGATAAACAATAACTGCCCATTATGGGTAATTGCCGCGCTCACGATTATACGCGCATTGGGCTGAATTTCTGCTGGGTTAAACGGCAAGGCAAAACTAAAGGGTGCTTGCTTACCTTCGGTTCGAATCGCTTTCTGAGCAATAACCCGTGTTGGAGCATCAGCCAGTGAGGCGTCCGACAGCGTCACCGTGACGACAGCATCAGGTGGCAATGCAATGCGCTCACGGATATTCACGGTCCCCTGTACGGCAGGTTGCGCAATAGGTGCTGCCGCAGTCGTTGTTCCACCTGGCGCCGGAACAGGAACATCAGCCCCTTTATGAGCACAGCCGGCCAAACTGACGACCAATGCTGCCCCACCCGCTATCTGCCAGAATTTTATTGATTGCCAAGGTTTCATAGGTCGCACTCCTTCTTATTATTAAGATGCGAGCTATTCACAAAAAAGCTCGCGTTTAATAAGTGGCTTCAACCACCTAGCAAGCTAATTATAGCACAATCTGCTATTACCTGCCGATTCCCTCCTGATTCAGCCATTTATCAGACGATTCCTTATAAGATAACTTTCAACTGAATGAGCGTTTCACAGCAATATATTGACGACCACCCGATGGATTCAGCACACTGTGCATGAACTCAATCATCAGGGGCCACAACATGAGCCAGGCATTAGAGAAATTGCTCGATCTACTCGATCTGGAAAAAATTGAAGAAGGGATTTTCCGTGGCCAAAGTGAAGATCTGGGCTTGCGCCAAGTATTTGGTGGCCAGGTTGTTGGTCAGGCAATTTATGCGGCAAAACAAACTGTACCCACGGATCGGGCCGTCCATTCATTTCACAGCTATTTTTTACGCCCAGGGGACAGCAGCAAACCCATTATTTATGACGTAGAAACATTACGTGATGGCAACAGTTTCAGCGCGCGTCGGGTCAGTGCGATTCAGAATGGTAAACCTATCTTCTATATGACGGCGTCATTCCAGAGCCTGGAAGAAGGCTTTGAACACCAAAATACCATGCCGGATGTTCCCGCGCCGGAAGGACTCATGTCTGAAACGGATATTGCCCGCCAATTTGCCCATTTGATCCCCGAAAAAGTCAGGGATAAGTTTATCGGCCATCAGCCCATTGAAATGCGCCCGGTGAAATTTCACAATCCACTGCAAGGCGCGAAAGCCGAACCTAACCGCTACGTCTGGTTCCGCGCCAATGGCGAAATGCCGGATGACTTGCGGGTTCACCAGTATTTGCTGGGTTATGCATCTGATTTTAACTTCCTGCCGACGGCCTTACAGCCGCACGGTATTGGTTTCCTTGAACCGGGAGTGCAAATCGCCACAATCGATCATTCCATGTGGTTCCACCGCCCATTCCGTCTCGATGACTGGCTGCTGTATGCCGTAGAAAGCACATCAGCTTCAGGGGCTCGCGGCTTTGTTCGCGGCCAAATCTATAACCGCGAAGGGGTCTTGGTTGCCTCTACGGTGCAAGAAGGTGTTATTCGTTTGCATCGGTAATGACCAAAATATAAGGGGCGATGTTTCCATCGCCCCTGTTGCTACCATCATTATTATTTATTTTACTGCCAGTGATAACTTATTGGCATTCTTAACTTACTGATTGTATGCATTTTCGCCGTGGCTGTTAACATCCAGACCTTCGCGTTCTTGTTCTTCCGGTACCCGCAGGCCAACCACCAGGTCAGCAATTTTGTAGGCAACGAAAGCAACAACACCAGACCAGACCAAACAGACACCGACACTAAACAACTGCACCCCGACCTGATGGCCCATGGTGACGCCAGCCGCGTAACCTGTACCGCCCAGAGAAGCGGAGGTAAAGACGCCGGTCAGAATACACCCGACAATCCCGCATACGCCGTGGACACCAAACACATCACAGGTATCATCCACTCGCAGCCATTTTTTCAGCAGCACCACACCCCACAAACCGGCAACACCACCAACCAAACCGATAATCAGCGCGCCCCCGACACCCACAGTACCGGCTGCTGGTGTAATCGCGACCAAACCGGCGATACACCCTGAACACGCACCTAACAGTGATGGTTTGCCGCGTAAAATCCACTCAGCAAATACCCAAGAAAGAATGGCTCCTGCTGTCGCAACAACTGTGTTCAAGAAAGCAAGTGCAGCAATTTCGTTAGCGGCGCTGGCTGAACCCGCATTGAAACCAAACCAGCCGATGTACAAAATTGCGGTACCGGTGAACACCATCGGTAAGTTGTGCGGTTTGAAAGCTTCTTTACCAAAACCGGCACGTTTGCCCAGCAAGTAGGCCCCAACCAAACCGGCAGTCGCGGCGTTAATATGCACCACAGTACCACCAGCAAAGTCTAGTGCGCCGTCCATTGCCAGGAAGCCGCCGCCCCATACCATGTGCGCCATCGGCAGATATGAGAAGGTAAACCACAGCACGGCAAAAATAAGCACGGCGGAGAAGCGGATACGTTCAGCAAATGAACCCACGACCAGAGCGACGGTGATGCAGGCGAATGAGGCCTGGAACACCACATGGATATATTGATAGAACGTGCCACTCAAGCTAGTCAAACCGATGCCTTTGAGCATCGCCATGTCGAAGTTACCGAAGAATGCGTTACCGGCACTGAACGCCAGGCTGTAACCGTACAAAATCCACAGCACACAAATCAGGGCAAAGCTCACCATAACCTGGGTCATCATCGACAATACGTTTTTGGAACGCAGCAGGCCGCCGTAGAACAGGGCAATACCGGGTACCGTCATAAACAGCACCAAAGCGGTGCAAATCATCATAAAGGCATTATCGGCTTTGTCAGCTACAGCGGGTGCTGCGGCCATTGCCAAAGAGGGCAGCATTGCTACCGAACTTAGGCCCAACACGGATAAAAGTTTTTTCATCATCAACCCATCCCTATTCACTAAATTTGAGCCTGCAAATTACAGTGCTGCTTCGTCTGTTTCGCCGGTACGAATGCGAATAACACGTTGCAATTCAGCAACGAAAATTTTGCCATCACCAATTTTTCCGGTATAAGCGGCCTTGCTGATCACATCAATCACTTCATCCAATTGATCATCAGCAATAGCGATATCAATCTTCACTTTAGGTAAGAAATTGACACTGTATTCCGCTCCCCGATAGAGTTCTGCATGCCCTTTCTGGCGACCAAATCCTTTTACTTCGGTGACGGTCAGCCCCTGAATACCTACAGAGGACAAGGCTTCACGCACATCCTCCAACTTAAATGGTTTAATCACCACGGTAACCAGCTTCATATTTGCCCCTTCTCGATTTAAGTCGAATGCATGTCTGCCACGAAATACTTATCTTCCACAAGACACTTACCTTTCTCTCAACAAGAGAAGCAAAGGCTATGCCATAAATAATATTTGCGAGAATTTAGTATCGAAAAGGCGAATTAAGGGCGATGGAGATGCGCACCCCAGAGGGTGCATGGCGGGATAATTAAGATTGAATAGTTTTTGTGCACTAAATTAGTGCGAGGCATGTCACAAAAGTGCACAGAGACGTTTCTGCGCGATGGCTTTGCCTGATTATGGTGCGGGGCCGTGTGGCCCCACAGACAGCCCTTTAACTTACAGTGGTTTCAACTTGATCAATAGCCGCCAAATCTTCACTGACTAATTGCATCTGGTACATTTGATAATAACGCCCGCGTGCCGCCAGCAGCTCTTGATGCTTACCTTGTTCAACGGCCACTCCACGGTGCAATACCAAAATAGTATCTGCATCGACAATCGTCGAAAGACGATGAGCTATCACCACCAGCGTGGTATTTTTCCGGATTAACTGCAATGCCCGCTGGATGGCCTGTTCAGTGCCCGAGTCAATATTCGCAGTTGCTTCATCCAAAATCAGAATCTGTGGTGCCTGCACCAATACCCGAGCCATGGCCAATAGCTGTTTTTGCCCAACGGATAATGTATTGCCCTGCTCCCCGAGCAAGCTGTGCAACCCATTAGGCAGAGCATGGACTAATGGCGCCAGTTGCACAGTTTCCAGGGCATCCCACACTTGTTGCTCACTGATATCACGCCCTAGCGTCACATTAGCAAAAAACGAATCCGCTAATACAACCGGGTCTTGCTGCACCATCGCAACCCCCTGTCGCAATGTCTGATGTGATAACTTCGCCAGCGGCCGCCCATCAAGCAAAATCTCGCCTTGCTGCACCGGGTAATAACCCATCAACAAGTTTGCCAAGGTGCTTTTGCCACTGCCGGTGTGCCCAACCAATGCAATAAACCCGTGTGACGGCACATCAAGGGAAATGTTTTGCAGCACCATTTTATCGTTACGATAAGAAAAGCTGACATTATTAACCTGAATACGACCACTGGTCAGCGGGCGGTCATCAGTCCCGTAGCCTTGCTGGGCACGATCCATCAGATCAAAAATACGCTCACCCGCCACGACGGCCTGTTGCATAATCGACTGCTGTGATGTCAATTCAATTAATGGTTCATTAAGGCGACCAAGATAATTAATGAATGCATACAGCACCCCAACGCCAACTGAACCTTCTGGACTGAAGCCGAAAAGCAACAATAAACCACACAGCACCATGGCAGAAAATAGACTTAGCAGCGGGCGTAATAGGAAACCCTCCAGACGCAATGTTTGCATCCGCGCCGCATAATGTGCGCGGCTGGCCGACTCCATGCGCTCGCCAAAACGGGCCTGCTGGCGGAACTGTTGAATAACACCCATGCCATTAATGACTTCATTAAAACCATCATTAATATCCGCCAAATAAGCGCGAACCCGACGTACGACTGGGGTGCTATAACGTTGAAAAATAGCCATCACGACCAGCACTGCGGGGAAAATACAAATAGAAATCAGCGCCATACGCCAATCCAGACTAAACATCGCCACCAGCATTGCGCCAATTAACGCAGCACTTTTCAATACCGTGGACACCACCATCACATACAAATCTTTTATGACTTCGGTGTCATTCGTAACACGGGAAATCAATTGCCCGACAGGTTGGGTATCAAAAGCACTGAGAGGCTGACGTAACGCAGCATCCATAACTTCAATACGTAGCCGCTGAACGACTCCCACCGCCGCGCGATTAAACAGTAATGCCTGAAAATAGTGCAATGCAGCCGCCAGCAATTGCAGCAGCAAATAAGCTAACGCTAACCCACTGACTAGCCCCAAAGGTAATGTGCCCTTCGCTACCACGTGATCAATGAAATAACTGATCAACAGTGGGCCGCTGACCTCTGCGGCGGCGGCAATCCACAGCATCAATACCGCCAATCCTAATGGTTTACGATAGGGCGAGCCGTAGGAAAGCAGACGTTTTAGTGTCGGCCAAAGTTGTTGAACTTTACTCATCGGTTTTGGCCTCCGACTCACCGTCATCCAATGCGGCCTCCAATTGTTGATAGCGGTACATTTCCCGATACCACCCGGACTGATTAACCAATGTGTTATGAGTGCCACGCTGCATCACGCCACCGTGCTGCATTACCAAAATCTCACTGGCTTCAGTTAAGGCTGAAAGACGGTGGGCGCTGATAATCACCGTGCGGTGTTCGCCCCACTCCCGTAAATTTTTTAAGATTTGATGCTCAGTCTGACCATCAACCGCTGAGAGCGCATCATCAAGGATAAGAATCTCTGTATCCAGTAGCAGTGCCCGAGCAATGGAAATACGCTGTTTTTGCCCACCGGACAGCATCACACCGCGCTCACCCACCTCGGTGTCATAGCCTTGAGGAAGACGTAAAATATCTTCGTGCACACTCGCTAAACGAGCAGCCCGCTCAATCTGTTCTTGAGTCGCATCTGGTTTCCCCAATGCAATATTACCGGCGACCGTGTCAGAGAATAAAAATGGTGTCTGACTGACCACGGATAAGCGCCCACGCCAGTCATGCAGCCGGATATCTGACAGCGGATATCCCTGATAACAAATTGCGCCATCATCAATATCAAATTGCCGTTGAATTAATGCCAATAAAGTACTTTTACCGGAACCTGTTGGCCCGCATAACCCCAGCATCTGCCCCGGAGCCAATTTCAAAGACACATCATGCAAAGCGGGCTGTTCAGCTTCTGGGTAATAAAAATGGCGAATATTCACCACTAAAGTGCCACGGTTGCTTGATAACGCTATCTCACCATCTTTTACCACTGGCGCTTCTTCCAACAAACTGCGGATACGACTATAAGCAGCACTGCCGCGTTCTACAATATTGAACATCCACGCCAATGCCAACATAGGCCAAATCATCAGCCCCAAATACATAACAAAGCTGGTCAGCTGCCCCAGAGTGATGCTGTGATTAACCACCATCCAGCTGCCGCCGCCGATAGCCAATAAATTTGCGATACCGATAGCAATATAAATGGTCGGATCAAAGCGGGCATCAATGCGCGCGACATACATATTCCTGGCGCCGGCTTCTTCAGCAACCTTGGCAAATTGCTGCGACTGACTATCTTCCAAACCAAAAGCTTTAATCATGCGAATACTGGTAAGGCTTTCCTGCGCCTGATTATTCAGACTCGAAAATGCCCCTTGCGCGGATTTAAAACGCTGATGCAATTGGTCACCATAATATTTGATAACCACCGCCATGACCGGCATCGGGAGCAGTGACAAGAGGGTCAATTCCCAACTAATTTGGGTGCTCATGACAATCAACACAGCGCACCCCATCACCAGCGAATCCACCAGTGTCAACACCCCCTCACCGGCAGCAAAGACCACTCTATCGACGTCATTTGTCGCGCGCGCCATTAAATCACCCGTGCGGTGACGTAAATAGAATCCGGGAGCTTGCTGGCTGAGTTGACGATAAAATTTCATACGCAACTCTACAGCTAACTGATAGGAGGCACCAAAAAGTAAAACTCGCCAGACATAACGCAACAGATAGACCACGATAGCCGTCACCAGCATCACGCCTATCCACGTTAATAACATATTGGTCGACATCTGTTTTGTGCTGATACCATCAACAATGACCCCGACCAATTTAGGCGGCAGTAATTGCAAGATAGCAATAATGATCAGCAGCAACACCGCCCCCACATAGCGGCGCCACTCACGGCGGAAATACCAGCCTAATTGTGCAAACAATCTCACGCAGTTTTATTCCATGGTCTAACACCGAATAACATCGGTATTTATTCGCTAAATGCGACAGGGAAGTAGAATACCATCGCTAAAATGATTTTTTATACCCAATAGATTTCAAGCAGCCAACACACCTGCTGTTTGAAAATGATGGGTAATCACTCAGGAACAGGTAACACTGTGGTGTATTTAATCTTTTCCATCGCAAAGCTCGATGTCACATCAATTAGCCCCGGAACCCCGTTAACCATGCGCTTATAGAAACTGTCATAGCTTTTCATATCGGCAACTTCAACCTGCATTAAATAGTCGTATTCTCCGGCCATGCGATAGAACGCCAGCACCTCTGGCATCTGCTTGGTGAACTCGACAAACTCTTGATACCAACCGCTATTATGCTGCTGAGTCTTGATCAGTACAAATGCGGTGAGTCCTAATCCTAATTTTTCACTGTCTAATAATGCCACTCGTCCACGGATAAACCCCTCATCCTCAAGGCGTTTCAAGCGTTTCCAACAAGGAGTGGAGGTCAAATTGACGGCTTCGGCCAGCACTTGCAGTGATTGCGTGCAATCTTCTTGCAACATACACAGGAGCTTGCGGTCAGTTTTATCTAACATAACGATAAACCATAGAATAAATTTCTACCATTTGGCGATAAAGAAGTAAAAATAGCAACGTTTTTTTCTTTAATAACCGTTAGTCTAGTTATCATAAGTTTACTCCCTACATCGCAGGCCATAAAATGACCAACACTTGGGTAAAAAATGCTATCAGTGAAATAGAAGCCGATTTTCAACGCTCCGCTGATACACACCTGATCCGCCTAAATTTGCCAGCATTTCCCGGCATTTATCTCTATTTAAAAGATGAAAGTACACATCCGACCGGCAGCTTAAAGCACCGTTTGGCTCGCTCACTGTTTCTCTATGGCTTGTGTAACGGCTGGATTAAAGAAAACACCACAATAATTGAGGCCTCCTCCGGAAGCACGGCTGTGTCTGAGGCGTATTTTGCCCGTTTGATTGGTTTGCCATTTATCGCCGTGATGCCCAGTTGCACCGCCCGACGTAAAGTTGAGCAAATCACCTTCTATGGCGGCCAATGCCATTTTGTCGACCATGCCGGGCAAATCTATGCGGCCTCAGAGCAATTGGCGCGTGAGCTTAACGGCCACTATATGGACCAGTTTACTTATGCTGAGCGGGCGACTGATTGGCGCGGGAATAATAACATTGCCGACAGTATCTTCCGCCAAATGGCCCGCGAGCCTTTTCCTGTTCCTGACTATATTGTGATGAGTGCAGGTACTGGCGGTACCTCCGCAACTTTGGGCCGTTACATTCGCTACCAAGGGCACGATACCCAACTGGTGGTTGTCGATCCAGAAAACTCAGTATTTTATGATTGTTTCTGCAATGGTGACCGCACCGTAACGGGCAGTTGCGGTAGCCGGATTGAAGGGATTGGTCGGCCACGGGCTGAGCCATCATTCATTCCGGAAGTCATCGATAGCATGCTACGTGTTCCAGATGCCGCCAGTGTTGCCACCATCCATTGGTTGGAAGGTATTCTGGGGCGCAAAGTAGGCGCTTCCACCGGTACTAATGTCTGGGGAGCATTACAATTAGCTAAGCAGATGCGTGAGCAGGGTAAAACCGGCGCTATCGTGACATTACTGTGTGATAGCGGTGAGCGTTATCTTGATACCTATTTCGATACCCAATGGGTGAGTCATAACATCGGCGATCTAACACCATTCCGTAATGAATTAAATAACCTGTAACTAATTGATAAAAGGGCCTTAAAACAGGCCCTTTTGAAAGAAAAAAACCGGATGGTTATCCGGTTGGCTAATAGTTATCTTCAAAGTCATTGGTACCAGCCCAATAACCCGAAGATATACCTCAGAATTCGGGGGAATAGGTGAGGTGTGGTGAACTTAGCCAATGTTGCAAATAGTGAGCTACGCCTTGTTCCTCGCAGCGACCAATAACTTGTAATTGGGGTAACTCTTGTTTCAATTGTGGTAATGCATTGCCCATGACTAAACCACGGCCGACTCGCGACAACATTTCTTTATCATTCATTGCATCGCCAAATGCCATGCAATCTGCCAGGGTTAAATCTAGGTGGTGGCTTAATCGCTCTAAAGCAGCCCCTTTGTTACAACCACGAGGCAACATTTCGAGACAATCCACTGCTGAAAAACAGAAATCGGCGTTGCCCGCCATTTGCTGCTCGAGCTGAATTTTGAGCTCAACCAACTCCTGATGTGGTGCAATAAAGCAAATTTTGTGGTTACCAGTCTGCGGCAATGCATCTAACGCGGTCAGTTGGAACTGAAAACTACTGGTTTGATGGGCCGCCAACAATGCTGGATCATTGTAATCAGTGAACCAACCATCATCGCGGAAAATATGAATACTGGCATTTGTCTGCCAGGGCGTTCGCAGCACAAACCCCACCAATTCCTCAGGTAAATCCATACCATATAAGGGCATACCCTCCATGTCACACACTCGGGTGCCATTGCCGGTAATTAAATAACCGTTAATGCCTGAATGAGATAGAATTCCTTTCATATCAAGGTAATGCCGACCGGTAGCAAAGGTCAGAATCATCCCGTTTTCCACTAACTGGTGTAACGCATTTAATGTCGCACCACCAATCCTATGGTCGCGCATCAGTAAGGTTCCATCCATATCAAAAGCGGCTAAACGGTACATTCAAAACCTCACAAAGAGTGAAACTAATGGTATGTGTAAAATTATGGCGTAGTATTTACGGAACTAATAGTGAACAAATAATTTAAACTATTCCTGATTTATAGCCAGCCCCTAAAAAGAGGGCAAAATACGTACATTTTACGAGCGTAGTCATTCTTCGTTTTCATAGCGAAAGATGGCAAATAAAATAGCCCTAATAGGTAGGTTGTTAATTATGCGCGTTATTCATCGGCTTACCCAATATCAGCGTTTGTATCAAAAATTTGGCGATAAGTTAGCCGCGACTACGGTAGGCGAGGTCGCAGGTCTGTTATTTTGCAGTGAACGCCATGCTCGCACCTTAATACAACAACTACAGGCTAATGGCTGGCTCAGTTGGCACTCGCAAGTGGGACGAGGAAAACGGGCGCAACTGCAATGCCTGAAAAGCCCCGACATGCTTCGGGCAAGCTATCTGCAAGGGTTTCTCGAGCAAGGTGATCATCAAGCTGCACTTGAATTAGCTCAACTGGAACCCGAACGTCTACAAACCTTACTGAACCCGCATATGGGGGGGCAATGGCAAGCAGACAGCCCAGTATTGCGTATTCCTTATTACCGTACGCTTGAACCCTTAAATCCACTTACCGCCACTGGCCGGGCTGAGCAACACCTGATTTATACTTTACACGCAGGTCTAACTCGTTTTAATACCGGCGATCCACACCCCAAACCGGACTTGGCCCATCATTGGCAAGTCAGTGATGATGGCCTAACCTGGCAATTTTTTTTACGCAGCCAATTACGTTGGCATAATGGGGAACGCATTCACGGCCAACAATTATTGCAGACGTTGGATCTGCTGCGGGCAAATACACGCAGCCAGCCTAGTTTTGCCAGCATTTTGTCCATTACCCTGCCCCACGCCTTATGTCTACAATTTACACTTTCTCAGCCAGACTACTGGTTAGCTCATCGATTGGCTGACTTACCCTGCCGATTATTTCACCCGGACCATCCACTGCTAGGCGCTGGCCCCTTTAAGCTGGCGACTTTCGAGCAGCATTTGGTACGGCTGGAACAACATGAGTTTTACCATTTGCAGCACCCTTATCTGGAAATCATCGAATACTGGATAACCCCAAACCTAATGGCACCATCAGCAGACGGGAGTTGCCAACATCCGGTGCGCATTACCATTGGTCAGGAAGAGGATTTCCCCTTAGCTCTCCCTGTTCAGCGCAGTATGAGTCTGGGATTTTGCTATCTGGCAATTAATCAGCACCGCTGTAATATGACACCCCAACAAATCGCCAAGTTATTGATGTTAGTGCAAACTTCCGAAATACTGGAGGATCTTTCTATCCGTCGTGGAATTATAACGCCAAGTCATGAAATGCTACCTGGTTGGCCTATTCCGCAGTTTACGTGTGAGGAAGACTCACCACCACTACCAGCCCATCTGATACTGATATATCAACCACCGATGGAGCTTAAAAGTGTCGCCGAGCAGCTAAAGGCGGTGCTGGCGGCACAAGGTTGCGCACTAGAAATCCGTGCCAGCCATGATAAACAGTGGAAAGATACCCATCAAATTGAAGAATCTGACTTATTATTAGCAGACCATTTAGTCGGTGAATCCCCTGAAGCGACGATGGAAAGCTGGCTCCGGCTTGATCCACTGTGGCGCGGCATCCTCTCAACTCAGCAGCAGGAGCGACAGCAAAAAACGCTGACTCATATTCAGCAAATCGAGCAAACTCCTGAACGCTTTCGCCAATTGCGGGAACATTATAATAATCTGATGCTGTCCGGGCTGATTCTGCCCCTGTTTAACTATCAATATCAGGTCAACGCCCCACCACGAATTAATGGTGTAACGTTAACAGCTTACGGTTGGTTCGACTTCAGCCAGGCGTGGCTGCCTCCGGCAACTGTCTGATAACCACACTCCGGTGGCTACCTTTTCTCGTGTTATCTGAGTACCATACCGCCAGTTTTTAATTTTGCTGTGAGATTTATGTTTTAACACTCACCGCCGGACAAGGTAACAGGATGAAACGTGCCGTAGTTGTTTTTAGTGGTGGACAAGACTCCACAACCTGCTTAATTCAAGCATTACAGCAGTATGATGAAGTCCACAGCATTACTTTCGATTACGGGCAGCGACACCGTGCAGAAATCGATGTTGCTCGCAAGCTGGCAATCCAACTTGGTGCCAAAGCCCACAAGGTTCTGGATGTGGGAATGCTCAATGAGTTAGCCGTCAGCAGCCTGACCCGAGACAATATTCCGGTGCCGACTTACAGTGAAGATGAGGGTAACTCGCTCCCCAGCACATTTGTCCCGGGTCGTAATATTCTTTTTCTGACCTTGGCGGCTATTTATGCCTATCAGGTTCAAGCCCAGGCAGTGATTACTGGTGTCTGTGAAACTGATTTCTCTGGTTACCCAGATTGCCGGGATGAATTTGTAAAAGCTCTCAACCAAGCAATAGATTTAGGTATTGGCCGAGATATCGCATTCATTACCCCGCTGATGTGGCTGGATAAAGCCGAGACTTGGGCACTAGCTGATTATTATCAGCAACTTGACCGTGTCCGCCATGACACCCTAACCTGCTATAATGGGATTATGGGTGAGGGTTGCGGTCAGTGCGCTGCCTGCCACTTAAGGGCCAAAGGTCTGGAATTTTATCTGGCTAATAAAGCTAACGTCCTGTTAAACCTAAAACAAAAAACTGGGCTGGTTTGACTCTTTACTACTGAGTGAACACTTGCCCCAGCTTTTATGGCCTCGCTCACTGAGAGCGAGGTATATCTCTGTCAATAACAGCGCCCCCTTTAGAGCCCTCGATCAATAAATTCTTGGAGCTTTTCGCGCAGTTCTCCATCAATCGGTAATGCCTTTTGGCTACGTAAATCTATACAAACAAAAGTCAATTCAGCATCGGCCACGGGAATTAACTCAGGTTCTAACGTGACCGCCTGTTTCATCACGCCACTTTTTCCATTCAACCTTAATAGTTGGCTATCAATTCGCAGCAAGTCTCCCAAAACTGCGGGATGGCGATAATTAATATTGATATTAACCACAATAAAAGCGATTTGGTTTTCAGCCATCCATTGTGCTGCTGGCTCACCATCAAGCCATTCCCAGCGGGCTTCTTCGAGAAACTCTAAGTATCGGGCATTATTAACATGTTGAAAAACATCAATATGGAAACCCCTGACTTTGATATGAGTATGCATGGCGATGAACTTCTCCAGATAGTTAATTGTAATTATAAAGGGACAGACACAACTGGTATGACCTCAAGAGAGAAGAATAGCAGAGGAAAATCACTTCATCCCTTGGTTACTATATAATCTGGATTAACGTCACAGTTTCACCTGACAATTGCACCTTACATTATGAAATACTGGAAGTTATTCATGGTGAAACAGCCAGACAAATACCCACAGCACCTGTCTGACTACCCTATTGACTCTGGTAACTCGCGTTTACATTCTAAGCTTGGTGCGATTCCGCTCTAAGAAAGAGGGGCCAATGCCTGGAACTTCAAGCAGTTGTTCTGCATCAGTGAAAAACCCAAACTGCTCACGATAATTAACAATAGCTTCAGCTTTTTTCCTGCCTACCCCGCTAAGAAACTGCGCCAATTGCTCTGCATCAGCACTATTAATATTTATATGACTGTGAGAATTCTCCAGAGAACTGTTTGCTGGCGCTGTTACCATCATTTTATCATGCGTGTTTTTTGCAGGGATATTGGGGATGGCATTCCCCTTGGCAGGGGGCTTGCCGGATGGGTTGAGCGTTTTATTTTCAACAGGAGCCGGAGTGGCATAAGCTAAAGATTGGATATTAAAGCCCACCAATAATGCTGTTATTACAAATAATTTTCCTATGAATTTCATGCTGTATCCTCCTTGTGTTTGACAGCATGCCTACCTTGCCTCAGCCTCCAATTTGTCGCAAAGGACAGATTTTAGATATGCGAAAGGTCGCCAAAGCGACCTTTCGTTGTTACATCGAGTTGCAAATGAATGCGAGAGCTATTGCGATTATTACTGCGGCTGCTGTTGCTCCGCAGGCCCCATCTTAATGGTCGCCTGTTTATGCAAGTTTGCCATCAGTGCATCAAAAGTCACACCGCTAGACCCTTCTTGCATTTTCGCGGTAAAGGCCTTCATTTCACCCTCCGGTAATTTACCCGGCGTCACAGATAACAGTTCGATCAATACAATGTTGTCTTGACGGTCCTGAGATAAGCCATATACCGGCTGATCTTTTTGCGGATGAGGTAATGCAAAGATAGTCTGCACTAACTGGTCATCATCAGGTGCCCGTGACAAGGTTTTCTTCTCACCGAAACTGATGCCCGCAGCTTTCATGGCTTCTTCGCCTTTACCTTGTTTCAGCGCGGTCAGGATCTTCTCACCATCAACACGAGCCAATTGTTCTGCTTTCTGACGTTTTACCAGTTCGGCAACTTGATCACGAACTTGATCAAATGGCTCAATACCTTCAGGTTTGTGGCCGTCAATGCGAATCACAAAAGCACGGTCGCCATCAACAGTAATGACATCTGAGTTGCTGCCAGGCGAGCCGTTTTCGCCTACCAAGTTGCCCTCAAAGATGGCCTGCACAACAGGTTTGAAATTAATCTCTGCTGGCACAGCATCACGGGTGAACCAAGTTGTTTGCTGAGCTTTCGCGCCAGCGGCTTCTTCAGCCGAAGCCAGAGATTCGTTATCGCTGGTAGCTGCTTCGCTGACTTTTTGCTGTAACGCGTAATAAGCATCAACCGCTTTTTCCTGCTTAACCTGTTTAGCCAGTGCTTCATGAACTTCTGACAGCGGTTTAACCTGTTCTGGCTTGATGTCATTTAAACGGACAATCAAATAGCCAACTGACGATTTAACGACATCAGATAATTGGCCTTTCTCGGTTAGATTTGCTTGTTTCAGTTCATCCGCTGTTGTTTCTGGCTCCAACCAACCCAATTCACCGCCATTCTTGCGGGAAATGATATCAGTCGACTTCTCTTTTGCCATCGCAGCAAAATCAGCACCTTTTTTCAGCTCTTCCAACGCGGCTTTGGCTTCAGCTTCAGTTTTAAACTGGATAACACTGTAGTTGCGCTGTTCTGGCTGGGTATAGCTGCTTTTGTGCTGATCGTAATATGCGGTGATATCTTCTTCAGTAACGGTAATTTTGTCCTGCATCACCGCGGCGTCCATCGCAATGAAACTGATTTTCATCTGTTCCGGTGCAATGAAGCTATTTTTGTTTTGATCGTAATATGCTTGCAGCTCTTCATCAGTCACTTTCTGCTGTGCTTGAAGTGCTTTGAGGTCCAGTGTTGCCAGACGGACTTCACGTTGCTGCAAAATCAGCTCTGACATCGCCTGTGCTTCAACAGGCAGCACAAAGCCAGTATCACCAAAGGCTTGCAGCAATTGTTGATTAATTAGCTGCTGACGCTGCAATTGAGCGAATTGGTCTGGGGTGTAACCCATTCGATTAACTAGCTCAAGATATTTGCTGTTGTCGAACTTTCCATCAGTCTGGAAATAAGGTGCCAAGCGGATAGCATCTTTGACTTGTTCGTCACTGGCAGTCAGGCCTAATTTTTTAGCATATTGGTCAAGTAACATATTGTTGACCAACTGCCCAAGTACCTGCTGACGCAGTTGTAGCATGTAGCCTTCATTCGCGGCCAGCGCGGAGAACTGTTCACCCAATTGCTGTTGCAAACGGCCACGTTCACTCTGTACAGCCTGTTCTAACTGAGCACGACTAATCTCTTGGCCATTAACTTTGGCGGCGAAGTCGTTGGAACCACCAATCAGATAGCTGCCAACCCCAGTCAGGATAAAGGACAACATGATCAAGGCCAGAATGATTTTGAGCACGACGTTATTAGCGGCCGCGCGTAAATTGTCCATCATAATGTGACAATACTCCGCTGTAATATGGATAAAAACTGTTGCGCAGGTCTAAATAAACCCAGCATTCCTTGCGACAGCCCTTCATGCTGCTGCGCGAAAAAAAAGCGCATCATTAACGATGCGCCTTGTATCTTACCTTACCAACTCAACTGCGTCAGATTATTGTTTAACACAAACAATATTCGGCTACAGGTGAGAATTGACGCGGCAATCAGTTTACAGCGTCTTTCAGGCCTTTACCGGCACGGAAACCAGGTACTTTAGCTGCTGGAATACTGATTTCTTTGCCTGTCTGAGGGTTACGGCCAGTACGTGCAGAACGCTCACGTACTGCAAAAGTACCAAAACCAACCAGAGCTACGTCATCCCCTTCTTTCAAAGATTCAGTAACAGAAGCAATAATTGCATCCAACGCGCGCCCAGCGGCCGCTTTAGAAATATCAGCACCTGCGGCAATTTTGTCGATCAGTTGTGACTTATTCACTCTTTCATCCCCTTTAGAATTCTATCGTCGCGCCGAAAATCCCTACGGACAACACGACAGCGCAGCTGTTATATCAATCCTGCCTGACCATAGCAAGTAGCCCAAAGGCGTAAACTTTTGTCAGACAGACGAACTAACTTAGCGGCACAAAAAATAGCTGGCAAGTAGCATTTCACTTACCAGCATCAGTTTTATCAATACTTCTTGCGATCCGTCACTATTTTGACGCTACCGGCTGTGCCCCAAAGGCAGGATTTTGCAAAGCAATGGCTAAAACATCATCAATTCGTTTAACCGGATGAATTTCCAGATCAGCAATAACATTGTCTGGAATCTCTTCCAAATCACGTTTGTTATCATCTGGAATCAACACAACTTTGATTCCACCACGGTGAGCGGCCAGCAATTTCTCTTTTAAACCACCGATTGGCAAAACTAAGCCACGTAAGGTGATTTCACCCGTCATTGCAACATCTGCACGCACCGGGTTCCCCGTCAGACACGAAACCAGCGCGGTACACATTGCAATACCTGCACTTGGGCCATCTTTCGGCGTCGCCCCTTCAGGCACATGCACGTGGATATCGCGTTTTTCGTAAAAATCAGGATTAATACCTAATTTATCCGCGCGCGCGCGCACCACAGTCAATGCGGCCTGAATGGACTCTTGCATGACTTCACCCAGCGAACCGGTGTAAGTCAGCTTACCTTTGCCCGGCACACACGCAGTCTCGATGGTCAGCAAATCGCCACCCACTTCTGTCCATGCCAGCCCCGTCACTTGGCCTACGCGGTTTTCAGTGTCAGCACGGCCATAGTCGACTTTCTGTACACCCAAGAAATCTTTCAGGTTATCGCCAGTGATTTCAATATGCTTAACCGTTTTATCCATAAGCAGATTTTTGACTGCTTTACGGCACAGTTTGGATATTTCGCGCTCCAAACTACGCACCCCAGCCTCACGGGTGTAATAACGGATAATGCTCATAATCGCACTGTCATCGATGGTCAGCTCGCCTTTCTTAATGGCGTTGCGCTCAAATTGTTTTGGCAGCAGATGCTGCTTGGCAATATTGAGTTTCTCATCTTCGGTATAGCCGGACAGGCGAATCACTTCCATACGGTCCAGCAATGGTGCCGGAATATTCATGGAGTTAGAGGTCGCAACAAACATCACATCAGATAGATCATAATCGACTTCCAGATAGTGATCGTTAAATGCCACGTTTTGTTCTGGATCTAATACCTCCAGCAATGCAGACGCAGGATCACCACGCATATCGGACGCCATTTTATCAATCTCATCCAACAGGAAGAGTGGGTTTTTCACCCCAACTTTCGCCATTTTCTGGATCAATTTACCCGGCATAGAACCGATATAAGTGCGACGGTGACCACGGATTTCTGCTTCATCACGCACACCACCTAGTGCCATACGCACATATTGGCGACCTGTCGCACGAGCAATAGATTGCCCCAGAGAGGTTTTACCGACCCCTGGAGGCCCCACCAGACACAGAATTGGCCCTTTAATCTTGCTGACCCGGCTCTGTACTGCGAGGTATTCCAGAATACGATCTTTAACGCGTTCTAAGCCGTAATGGTCGGTATCCAGAACTTCCTGCGCTTTTACCAGATCTTTTTTAACTTTACTGCGGCTGTTCCACGGTACCTGCAACATCCAATCAATGTAACCACGCACAACGGTGGCTTCCGCCGACATCGGCGACATCATTTTCAATTTTTGCAGTTCAGCTTCAGTTTTTTCGCGCGCATCTTTCGGCATCTTAGCCGCTTCGATTTTGCGTTTTAGCGCTTCGTGCTCATCTGGCGCATCGTCCATCTCGCCTAGCTCTTTCTGAATGGCTTTCATTTGCTCATTCAAATAGTACTCGCGCTGGCTCTTTTCCATCTGTTTTTTGACGCGATTGCGAATCCGTTTTTCGACCTGTAACAGATCAATTTCAGATTCCATCATCGCCATCAGATATTCCAGACGTTCGGTAACATCGAACATTTCCAGAACAGCTTGTTTATCATTTAACTTCAATGGCATATGTGCCGCGATAGTGTCTGCCAGACGTGCCGCATCATCAATACTGTGCAGCGAGGCCAAGACTTCCGGCGGGATCTTTTTGTTCAGTTTGATATAACCTTCAAACTGATTAATCGCTGTGCGTACCAGCACTTCTTGCTCACGATCGTCCATCACTGGCGATTCAAGATATTCCGCCTGTGCAGCAAAATGCTCGCCGCTGTCGGAAAGCGTGGTGATACGCGCACGCTGTAGCCCTTCAACCAGCACTTTTACCGTGCCATCAGGCAATTTCAGCATTTGCAGAATCGAGGCTACGGTGCCGACTGAAAACAGATCGTTAATACCGGGCTCATCCGTCGAGGCTTCTTTCTGCGCAACCAGCATGATTTTTTTATCATGGTCCATTGCAGCTTCCAGGCACCGAATCGACTTTTCCCGGCCAACAAACAGTGGGATCACCATATGCGGATAAACCACCACATCGCGCAGAGGCAATACGGGGATTTCTATGCGTTCGGAACGCTCAGGGTTCATAGAGCTCTCTCTTAGTTTAGCTTCCACCAGATTACTGGGAATCTCGTGAAACACGAGTCATCACGAGTTTCACTAAATAGGTAATTGAGTATATGGGGACGAATGTCTTACATTCAACGATTACAATGCGAGGAAAAAGAAATGGGGGATAAAATCCCCCATTGTCATACTAACCATCTGGATTATTTGGCTAATTATTCACCAGAAGCTTGCGCTTCAGGTTGACCATAAATCAGCATTGGTGCAGATTGACCAGCAATAACTGACTCATCCACTACCACTTTTTCCACACTGTCCATTGATGGTAAATCATACATAGTATCCAGCAGAGCGCCTTCTACGATAGACCGCAGACCACGAGCACCTGTTTTACGTGCCATTGCTTTCTTAGCAATAGCCGTCAACGCCTCATCACGGAACTCAAGTTCTACACCTTCAAGATTGAATAATGCCTGATATTGTTTAGTCAGCGCATTTTTCGGTTCTTTCAGAATTTGAA